>DATGGL010000321.1:0-5906 GCA_035308605.1 Bryobacteraceae bacterium | reverse complement strand
GCACGCCCAACGCTTGCCCTCCTCCCCGGGTGGAATCGCGTTCTCACACGGACTCGCCAGTGAGCGGGTCTTGATGTTTAACAAACCGCGACCGGCCGCACCGGCGAGCCGGTTCCTCCCTGGATCTTCAATGGCAGGGCGACGAACGTGAATTGCGTGACTTTGTCCCGGGCGAGTTCTTCCAGATTCAGACATTCGATGATGTGAATGCCTTTTTCCACCAGCAGGTGGACGTGCACTTCCATGTGAGACGGGACGTATTCGAACGCCACCGTGTCCGATCCGGCGGCGAAAATGCCGCGATCGCTCAACCAGCGTGCGGCCGGTTCTTTGGGACCAGGCCCCGCGGGTTGCGAGCCTTTACCGCCGGTGATGAACCGCTTCGCGTCGTCCCAGAAACGGGCCCAGCCGGTTCTCACGAGCGCGATGCTGCCCGGCGCGGGCTCGACCTTGCAGGCTTCGAGATGCTCGGGCGTGATCACGAAATCGACCGGAAGCGCGTCGGCGCCGAGCAGGCCGGCGACGTCGAACAACACTCCGGGACGGAAGATCGGAGCCACCGCGTCGATGGAATGCTCGTGGACACCCGACGCGTAGGATTGTGTCGGGACCACTCCACCGAACATTTTTCCCCCGCACGAAAAGTGGCCGAAGCCGTCGATATGCGTGCCGACGTGCCCGCCGAGCGTCAGAGTTTCCGACGCCGAGCTGGCGCCGTTCGACAGAACGTACTCGCCGTGCAGCTTGTTCAGAGAGCGCAGGAACGGCGGATGGGCTGGATGGTGCGGCATCCCGACGTAATATGGCTGCGCGAGATCGTAGACTTTCTTGGGAATCAACTTAAGCGCCTTTGCGGAGCTGTTTGCGGACCGCGGGCGTCACGACCGTGGTTCCGTTCCAGCGGCCGAGTTGGTATTCGCGGCCGTAATGCGAAGTTAGATTGCGAATGGTCACCGTGACCACGCCGGCGGCATCGCAGGCGTATTGTTCTTCGATCTGTTGAATCGCGGCGGAATCGCTGTGGCGCACGGGCTGGGCCTCGAGCGAACGCGATTCGGCGAGCGTGGGATCGAACGGGAACAGAATTTCGTCCCACATCGTGATGTCGCCCACGGGCTGGCCGTCGGCGCCTACCTGGCTGGCCTCGACGTAGCGGAAATCGCCGACGTTGTGGACCGGGCGATAGCGGCGGCGGACGGAAAGCGGCGGCTCGCCGGGGCCCGGCAGGCGCGTGGCGCGCGGGAAAATGGAATCGAAAACCATGCGCCGTCCGGCGTCGCCTTCCCGCCAGACGCCGAAGTTGCGCGTGAACATTTCCCGCAACGCGTAGCCCGACGTGGCGTCGGCCTGAATGGCGAGGCCGATCGCGGTGGCGGAACGCGTATACTCGCTGCGTTTCACTTTGCGGCCAAACTCCTCCCGCAGAACGCGGGCGACCAGCGGCAATTCGCTGCCGCCGCCCGTGACGTAGAGAACTTCGAGGTTGCTTCCGGCGGCCATGCGCGAGGTCATGGCGAGTGTTTCTTCGAGGAGCGGGCGGCAGCGGGTGTAGAAATCCGCGACCGGGATCGTGACCTGGCCCATGCCCTCGCGCACGGCGTCGAGATCGATGACGATTTTGCGCGAGTTGGGATGCAGCGCTTCTTTCTGGCGGCGGCACTCTTCGTCAAGCCGGAACAGTTCTGCGAGCGTCAGGGATCCGAGGCGATCGGCGCCTACGGCCATTTCGGCCAGAATCAGATCGAAATCGTCGCCGCCGAGCGTCGAAATGCCTTCGGACGCCAGAACGGTGTGCGTGCCGCCCTCTAACTCGACCAGCGAGACGTCGAACGTTCCGCCGCCGAGATCGTAGACCAGGATGCGACCCTCGGTGCGCTGGCGATGTCCGAATTCGATAGATGCTGCGGAGGGCTCGTTCAACAGGCCGAGCACGGCGAATCCGGCGCGGCGGAAGGCTTCGACGGTGAGAAATCGCTGGTTGCTGTTCGCGTTGGCGGGCACGCCGAGCATAACCTCGAGCGGCTCTGCGGGGCCGAGCTTGGTGGCCTGAACGATGGCCTGACGAAGAGCCGTGGCGAGTCCGGCAACCAGATCGGCAAGGGAAACCGCGGCTCCATCATTGACCAGCAGGAGAGTATCAGGGCCGGCATTTTCAAAGCAGCGTTTGAGGGAGCGGAATGGAGTCCAACCCGGATCCGTCTGGACGTTCCAGGCGTCCCAGCCGTAGCGGCGTTCGCCGTTTCTAAGAGCGACCAACGGGGGAAACCAATCGTAGGTTCCCTCCGAGGTTTCAAACGAGATCAGAGGATAGTTGCCGCGGTCGACGGCGGCCACGACGATCCGTGTGGTGCCGAAATCAATCCCGAGCTTCATCTTTAACCTGTGACAAACTACAATAGACTGCCATGCAGAAGTTCCTTCTACTGATTCCTTTGTTGGTTCCTGTGTGCCGAGCCCAATCGAGTCCTCATCTCGAGAATCTAAAACAGCTGACCGCCGGCGGCCAGAACGCCGAAGCGTATTGGTCGCCCGACGGCAAGCGTCTGATCTTCCAATCTACCCGTGACGGGCGTTCCTGCGATCAGCAGTATATTATGAACGCGGACGGCTCTGGTCTTCACATGGTCTCGACCGGGAAGGGGGTCACGACTTGCGGATACTTTCTCGCGGACAACAAGCACGTCATTTACGCTTCCACTCACGAATCGGGCGACGCCTGCCCACCGCCCGCCGATCGCAGCAAAGGCTACGTCTGGGCGGTGTATGCGGGCTTCGAAATCTATCTTGCCACGGATGACGGCAAGATCGTCAAGAAATTGACGGATACGCCAGGATATGACGCGGAAGGCACCGTCAACTGGAAGAAAAATAAGATCGTGTACACTTCGCTGTCCACCGGCGATCTGGAACTTTGGGAGATGAAGCCGGACGGGAGCGGGAAGAAGCGGATTACGACCGCGGAGGGCTATGACGGCGGCGCCGTGTTTTCCCGCGATGGATCCAAGCTGGTCTGGCGCGCGAATCATCCGGGTACGCCGGAAACGATGGCTAAGTATCGGGACCTTATCAAAGACAACCTGACCACGCCGATGAAGATGGAACTGTTCATCGCCGACGGCGACGGAAAAAATCAGAAACAGATCACCAATTACGGCTGCGCGAGCTTTGCGCCGACGTTTACGCCGGATGGGAAGAAAATCCTGTTTTCCTCGAACAAGCAGAAGTGTGACAGCCGTGAGTTCGAGTTGTATATGATCAATCCGGACGGCTCCGGCCTGGAGCAGGTGACTACGTTCGGAGGCTTCACTTCGTTCCCCGAATTTTCGCCCGATGGTAAGAAGCTGGTATTTGCCACGGATTACAAGGCGACCGGAAAGTACGAATTCAACATCTTCACGGCGGATTGGAAATGATAAAACGGGTTCTCTCGGTCTTGGCGATCACAGCCAGTCTGGCGGCTGCACAGGCTCCTGTAAAGAAGCGATTACTCGCGATTGGGGCTGTCGCCGGATTCCAGCATGACGCGACCACCGACGCGCTGGCGACCATTTGGAAGATCGGCAAGGATACCGGACTGTGGGACACCTACATTCGGACGGATACCCAGCTCATTACGAAGAAGAAGCTGGGCGGCAATGCCAAAAATCTCGATTACTTCGATGCCGTTGTGTTTTACACGACCGGCGAATTGCCGATGGACGATGAGCAGAAAGCCTCGCTGCTGGCGTTCGTGCATGAGGACGGGAAAGGTTTTATTGGAGTCCATTCGGCCATCGATACGTTTTACAAATGGCCGGAGTATGGGGAGATGGTCGGGGCCTATTTCGACGATCATCCGTGGACCGTGTTTCAGGCTCCGGTGATCGTGGAAGATCCGAATTTTCCCGCGATGCGGGCGTTTCCGCATGAGTTCACCATTGAGGACGAGATCTATCAGCCAAAGCAATTTTCGCGCGACCGGGTTCGCGTGCTGGCGCGGCTGGACGAGACCAAGATCGACTTGAAGAATCCGCGCGTAAAGCGCACCGACAAAGATTTCGCGGTCGCCTGGGCCCGTGATTACGGCAAAGGCCACGTGTTTTATTCGACCTTCGGGCACAATCCCGCCGTCCTGACACGCCCCGATGTGCAAGCGATGTATCGGGAAGCGATCAAATGGGCAATGGGGATGGTGAAGGGCGATGCGACCCCTCGACCGCGGCCGTGAAAGAATTTCTCTGGCCGCAGATTAACGCCGATCCACGCAGATTGAAAACTAATGCTTATCGGCGTTGATCGGCGTGTATCTGCGGCCCGGAGTGATCTCGACCAGTGTCTCCATTCGTTTCAGTTGGCCGCAGGCGGCGAAGACATCCAGGCCTCGAGGTTTGCGGAGGAAGCACGGGAGGGAGCGGCGGACGATCTCCTGAAAGGACGCGACTCGGGCTGGTTCTGGAGTCTCGAATGGAATTCCGGGGCCGGGATTCAACGCAATCAGGTTTACTTTCGCATTCAAACGAGCCAGTAGCTTCACGACGCGGCGGGCGTCGGCGTCGGTGTCGTTGACGCCCTTGAGCAGCACGTACTCAAACGTCAATTTTTCCCAGGGGCGCAGAGGGTACGCGCGACAGACGTCAATGAGATCTTTTAAATGATATTTGCGCGTGATCGGCATCAACTCGCGACGCTGGTCTTCGCTCGAAGCATTCAACGATATCGCCAGCTTGGGACGTACCGTCTCGCGCGCCATTTCCTGGATCTTCGGAATGATGCCGGACGTCGACAGCGTAATCCGGCGCGGCGATATTGCGACGCCCGCGGGATCGGTCAGCAGGCGCGTGGCTTTTAAGACGTTGGGCAGGTTCAATAGCGGCTCGCCCTGGCCCATCATGACGATGTTGACGCGATCGGCGTTCGCTTCCAGCCCATTTTCGGCCGCCACGCGCAGGACCTGGCCGACGATTTCACCGGCCGTTAGATTTCGTTCGAGGCCCATCAACGCCGTCAGGCAGAATCCGCAGTTGACGGGGCAGCCGACCTGGCTCGATATGCAGATGGTCGAGCGCTCGCCTTCCGGCATCCATACGGTTTCGACGGTCTTGCCGTCGCCCAGACGCAGGAGATAACGGCGGGTGCCGTCTGACGAGTCGAAGCGGCGTTCGATCTCCGGCAATCCGATCGGAAAACGGGCGCGGAGGTCCTTGGGGAGGTTTGAAGCGGCTCCCAAGTCGGTGGAGCGGCGGCGGTACACGGCTTCGTAGATTTGCCGGGCGCGATAGGCCGGCTGGTCTGGGCCCAAGGCGGCCAAAACATCGGCAAGTTCCATTCCTACAACGGTTTGCGCCACTATTATCATCTTAGCATTAGGGCTTATGTAACGGCCGCGATAGAATGAAGAAGGATTATAAATGGCCCGCACTTCCACGCGTTCGCGTTCCAACATTGTCCGCGACATTCACCGCGCGACCCTCCCTAACGGGATTCGCGTTATCACCGAGCACATGCCGCACGTGCGCAGCGTGTCGGTCGGCATCTGGATCGGGACCGGATCGCGCGAGGAGTTGCCGGCCGATACCGGCATTTCGCACTTTATCGAACACATGGTGTTCAAGGGCACCAAGAACCGTTCGGCCGAGCAAATTGCCCGGTCGGTCGATTCAATTGGCGGTGGCCTGGACGCATTCACTTCGAAAGAACTGGTCAGTTACAACGTGAAGGTGCTGGATGAGCACCTGCCCGAAGCCTTCGACGTGGTCGCTGACCTGGTGCGCAATCCGCTGTTTCACGAAGCCGATATCGAGAAAGAAAAGAGCGTCATTCTTGAAGAGCTGAAGATGGAAGTGGACAATCCCGAGTATTTGATCCACGAAATCTTCTCGAGTAACTTCTGGAAGGGACACCCACTGGGGCGTCCGATTCTGGGGACC
>DATGGL010000320.1:0-7976 GCA_035308605.1 Bryobacteraceae bacterium | reverse complement strand
AGGAATTGATCGCGGGCAACGCGAATTCGAGCAAGCCGGCGGGCGGCGCGCAAACCAGTGTGTACAAGATCACGAACGATCCGCGCATTACCACGGTCGGCCGGTTCCTGCGTAAGACCAGCTTAGATGAGCTGCCTCAGTTTCTGAACGTTCTGCGCGGCGATATGTCGCTGGTGGGGCCGAGGCCGCCGATTCCGTACGAAGTCGAGTGTTATGACATCTGGCATAAGCGCCGATTACTAGCCGTGAAGCCTGGAATCACAGGGCTGTGGCAGGTGAGAGGGCGGAGCAAGACCAGCTTCGACGAGATGGTACGGCTGGATTTGAAGTACGGGGAAACGTGGTCGTTGTGGTTGGACGTAAAGATTCTTCTCGAAACGCCGCGCGCGGTATTTACCGGCGACGGCGCCTATTAGAAACGGAAAAAGTACACATATGATTCGATTCGGAGTTATCGGATACGGGTATTGGGGGCCGAACGTGGTGCGCAATCTGCACAGCCTCGATTCGGTCGAGGTGGTCGCGATTTGCGACAAGAGCCAGGGAGCGCTGGTGCGCGCCAAGCGCGCCTATCCTGAAGTGCAAGTCACTTCAGACGCGACCGAGCTGTTGACGTCGCCCGACATCGACGCCATCGCGGTGATCACGCCAGTGTGGACACACTTCGAACTGGCGAAGGCCGCGCTGATGAATGGCAAACACGTCTTCGTCGAGAAGCCGTTGACATCCACGGCGCAGCAGGCCGAGGAGCTGATCGAGCTGGCGGAGAGAAACAATCTCCGGATCATGGTGGATCATACGTTCCTGTTCACGGGAGCGGTGAAGAAGATCCAGCAGCTCATCGACGACGGAACGCTGGGAAAGCTGTATTACTACGACTCGACGCGCGTGAATCTGGGACTGTTCCAGCATGACGTCAACGTGTTGTGGGATCTGGCTCCGCACGATCTCTCGATTGTCGATTACCTGATCGGCGAGCGGCCGGAAGCGATTGTCGCCACTGGCGAGAAGCACTTGAACGGGCTGACCGACGTCGCGTTCATGACGGCGTATTACCCGGACAACGTGATCGCGCACATCAACGTGAACTGGCTGTCGCCGGTGAAAGTCCGGACCACGCTGATCGGCGGCGAAAAGAAAATGCTGGTGTGGAACGACCTGGAAGCCGACGAGAAGATCAAGGTATACGACCGCGGCGTCCAGTTGACCGGGCGCGAAGGCGTGTACGACCTGCTGGTGAGTTACCGGTCCGGCGACATGTGGGCGCCGAAGATCGAGACCACCGAGGCTTTGAGAGCGGAGTTGTCGTACTTCGTTTCCTGCGTGGAGCACGGCGATACGCCGTTCAACGACGGCATGGCCGGACTGCGGGTGGTGCGAATGCTGGAAGCGGCGGAAGAATCATTAAAGCGAAAAGGAGAGGCGGTTTACGCGTGAACGATCACAGGTGCATTTCGGAGGATGTGAAGCTGGGCCGGGACGTGAAGCTGGCGCAGTTTGTGAATCTGTACGGTTGTGAAGTGGGCGATGAGAGCAAGGTGGGCGCGTTCGTGGAGATCCAGAGGAACGCGAAAGTAGGCAGGCGCTGCAAGATTTCGAGTCATACGTTTATCTGCGAGGGTGTGACCATCGAAGACAACGTGTTCGTGGGGCATGGAGTCGTTTTCATCAACGATACGTATCCGCGGGCAACGACGCCGGAAGGCGAATTGAAGACCGACAAGGACTGGAGGCTGGAAACGACTCTGATCAAAAAAGGGGCATCGATCGGTTCGGGTTCGACCATTCTTGCGGGAGTGACGGTGGGCGAGAACGCCATCGTCGGCGCGGGCAGCGTGGTGACGAAGGACATTCCCAGCGACACGATTGTGGCGGGAAATCCGGCGCGGATGCTGCGAAGTATCGATCGACTTGAATGCGAGGTGGCAAAGTGAGCACGAATAAACCAATTCCTTTTCTTGATCTGGTGACTCCGCATGTGGAGTTGATGGATGAGCTGTGCGCGACGGTCCGGACCGCGCTCGAGACCGCTGGTTTTATCGGCGGGCCGATGGTGCAAGGGTTCGAGACGGATTACGCGAAGTACTGCGATGCGCAGCACGCCATCGGCGTCGCCAATGGCACGGACGCTTTGAGGTTCGCCATTATGGCCGCCGGCATCGCGCCGGGCGACATTGCGATCACGGTTCCCAATACCTTCATCGCGACCACGGAAGCGATTTCGCAAGCGGGTGCGCACCCGGTGTTTGTCGACATCGACGAGAGCACCTACAACATGGATCCGGCGAAGCTCCAGGAATATATCGAAATGGAGTGCGACGTCGACAGCCACACGGGACATCTGATCGAGCGCAAGACGCGGCGCCGCGTGACGGCGGTGGTGCCGGTGCATCTCTACGGGCAGATGGTGGACATGGACGCGATTCTGGAAATTGCGTCGCGCTACAACCTGACCGTGATCGAAGACGCGTGCCAGGCCCATGGTGCGGAGTATTTTTCGAAGAAGGAAAATCGCTGGCGGAAAGCCGGTTCGATGGGCGCGGCCGCGGCGTTCAGCTTTTATCCGGGGAAAAACCTGGGAGCGTGCGGCGAAGCGGGCGCGGTTACGACCAACGACGCGGAAATCGCGAAGAAAGTCCGGATGCTGCGCGACCATGGCCAGAGCCAGAAGTATTATCACGAGGTGGAAGGCTACAACGGACGCCTGGATGCGATTCAGGCGGGCTTCCTGAAGATCAAGCTGAAGCATCTTCCGGAGTGGACCGAAAAACGCCGCGCGGCCGCGGCACGCTATCAGGAGATGTTCGAGGACGGCGATGAATCCGTGAAGCTGCCGTTCGAGCCCGCCTGGAGCAAGGCGGTGTATCACCTGTTTGTGGTGCGCGTGCCGAATCGGGAAGAGCTGATGAAGCACATGGCGGCGGAACAAATCGGCACCGGGATTCACTATCCGATTCCGCTGCATCTTCAGAACGCTTACAAGTTCCTGGGTCACAAGCGCGGGGACTTCCCGATCGCAGAGCGCGTGTCGGCCGAGATTCTTTCCCTGCCGATGTTCCCGCAGTTGGAAGCCGAGCAGCAGAAAAGAGTCGTGCGCGAAGTGATGAACTTCGTGACGGCGGAAAAGGTCTGCTGAAGGCTGAATCCGTGGCTCCGATGCTCCGAGCGGACGCTTTTGCGACGCTATACCTGTTCCATCCCATCCGAAAGCGGATTTCGTCTCGCGAGGGGCGGGTTCCGATTCTGATGTATCACAGCGTTTCGGATGGGCGCAAGGAAAAGCGGCACCCGTATTATCAAACGGTGACGACTCCGGCGGCGTTCGCGAGCCAGATGAAATTTCTGCACGATCACGGTCACGCGGTGGTGAATCTGGACCAGGCGGTGGCGAGTCTGCATCAGCCGGATGGTCCCGCGAAACGTCCGGTGGTGATTACCTTCGACGACGGATACCGCGACTTCTATGTTCACGCCGCCCCGGTGCTGGCGAAGTACGGGTTCAGCGCCACGATGTTTCTGCCGACGGCGCACGTCGGGGAGACTCACCGAAGCTTCAACGGCGCCGAGTGCATGACGTGGAGCGAGATTCGCGATCTTCACAAGATCGGCATTCAGTTCGGATCGCATACCGTAACGCATCCGCATCTGAGCGAGATGGGCGTCACGGATGTCGAATATGAAGTACGCCAGTCGAAGGCGGTGATTGAAGAACGCCTGGGCTGCGCGGTTACGTCGTTTGCGTATCCATACGCGTTTCCGGAAGCCGACCGGCCGTTCCGGCAGGTGCTTCGGTCGCTGCTGGACGAGAGTGGATATCAGTGCGGCGTCTCCACCATTCTCGGAACGGCGGACCGGAGCGACGATCGTTACTTCATGAAGCGGTTACCGATCAACACGTGGGACGACGAGCGCCTGTTCAAGGCCAAGCTCGACGGAGCCTACGATTGGCTACACACCGTTCAATACGCGTCCAAGCTGATGACGAATCGTCATTAGCTGTATTCGAGCCTCATTGTGTTCCAACAAATAAGCAGTCTGCAAGACGTCGTCGATTGGGGTTTGTGCATCGGTTGCGGAGCGTGCGCTTACGCCTGCGACAAGGGCGCAGTTACGCTCGTCAATATCGAATCGGCGGGCATCCGGCCGCGTTTTGACGGGGACGGGTGCGGCACGTGCACAAAGTGCCTGGCGATCTGCCCGGGATATTCGCTGGACGGGAACCTGCAGGCAGCGGCGGCTAAGGCGCCAAGTCATAGCGAGACCCGGGCAGACCGGGAATTCGGGCCGGCGCTGGAGGTGTGGGAAGGATACGCGAAGGATCCGGAGGTCCGGTACCAGGCGTCTTCTGGCGGGCTGTTGTCGGCGCTGGCGCTTTACTGCCTTGAGCAGGAGCAGATGGAGTTCGTCCTGCATACCGGCGTGGACGAAAAGCAGCCGTGGATCAACAAGACCATCAAGAGCAAAACGAAAGCCGAGATTCTTTCGCGGACGGGATCGCGGTATGCTCCGTCGTCGCCATGCGACAGTTTACAGGACATTGCCGATAGCGACGGAAAGTGTGTATTTATCGGGAAGCCGTGTGACGCGGCGGCCGTCGCGGAGCTGCGGACGCAGCGGCCTGCACTCGATGAGAAGCTCGGATTGGTATTGACGTTTTTCTGCGCGGGAACTCCGAATACGAAGGGCACGCTCGATCTGGTTTCTTCGATGAAGATCCAGCGCAGCGAAGTCGATACGGTGCGGTATCGGGGGCAGGGGTGGCCGGGTAAGTTCAAAGTACAGTATGACGGGCGCAGCAAAGAGCAGTCGCTGAGTTACGAGGAATCGTGGGCGAAGCTGACGGGGTATCGTCCGCTGCGCTGTAATCTTTGCCCGGATGGGTTGGGGCGCTTCGGGGATCTTTCCTGCGGGGATGCGTGGGAACGACACACGGGCGATGGCGATCAGGGGCGGTCCATCGTGCTGGTGCGGACGGAGCGGGGCCGGGAGATTCTGCATCGCGCGATCGCCGCGGGTTATGTGCAATTGGAGCGGGTGGATTCGGGCGCGGTGTTTGCCGCGCAGCCGAACTTGTTGCGGCGGCGTCGGGAGTTGTTTGGAAGATTTCTGGCAATGCGGCTGTTAGGCGTGCCGACGCCAAGGTTCCGCGGCTTCTACCTTTTCCGGGGATGGATTCGCCAGTCTCCTCGAATGCAGTTCAAGACGGTTGCCGGGACGATGAGAAGGATCGTGCAGCGGCGCTGGTGGAAGCGGCGAGCGATTGAGTTTGCGGGGACGCGATGATCATGCCGGAAAAAGCCACTCAACCACGATACGTCGTTGTTTCGCCCGTGAAGGATGAAGCGAGCCATGTCCGGCTGACGCTCGATTCCATGGTGAATCAGACGGTGAGGCCGGTGCGGTGGGTGATCGTGGACGATGGGTCGTCGGACGAGACGCCGCGAATCCTGGAAGAATACGCGGCGCGGCATGACTGGATTCAGGTGGTGCGCATCGATCGCGGCGCGAAGAGGGATCTGGGCGTCACGGAGATTCGCGCGTTCGCGGAAGGCTATTCGCGCGTGAAGAATGTGCCGAGCGATTTCGTGGTCAAACTGGATTGCGATCTGGACTTGCCGGTGGATTACTTCGAGCGGCTGCTCGCCGAGTTTGAAAAGGACCCGCGGCTGGGAATCGTATCGGGAATTTATCTGGAGAAATCCGACGGCGGAGAGTGGCTGCCGGTGCAGATGCCGGATTATCACGCGGCGGGGGCATCGAAGGTGGTCCGGAAGAAATGCTTCGACGAGATTGACGGATTCATCCTGTATCGGGGCTGGGATACCGTCGATGAGATCAAAGCCCAGATGCGTGGATGGGAGACGCGGCATTTCGCGGACGTGAAGTTCCGGCATCTGAAGCGCGAAGGATCGGCGATGGGCTCCACGCGGATGAACAGCTTCCATGGCGAGATTTATTACCTGACCGGCGGCGGGGTGCTGTTCTTTCTGCTCAAGGTTCTGCACCGGATGGTGAGCGGAACGCCTCGGATCGTGGGAGGCGCGGCGATGTTGTGGGGATATCTGCGGTGCCATTTGACCGGGAAGAAGAGATCCGTCACCAGTGAAGAAGCGCGATTTTACAGCAGGATGCTGAATAAGCGGCTGTTCCAACGGGCCCGAAACGCGGGGAGCGAATCTCGCGTCAGAGAAGAAATACCGAGTCATAACTAGATGTGCGGAATTTGCGGAATCTATAATTTCGACGGAGCGCCGGCAGACCGATCGCTGCTGGGCAGGATGACCACGGCCATGGCTCACCGGGGGCCGGATGGCGCGGGCGAGTTCATGTCGAGCGAAGTTGGATTCGGGCATCGCCGTTTGAGCATCATCGACGTGGCGGGGGGCGGGCAGCCGATTGCGAACGAAGATGGCTCGGTGCAAACGGTTTATAACGGCGAGATTTATAACTATGTGGAGCTGAGAGAAGAGCTCCAGAAACAGGGGCATATCTTCCGAACGCAGTCAGACACGGAAGTCATTGTTCATGGGTACGAACAGTGGGGCGTGGATTGCGTCAGCCGGTTCAACGGGATTTTTGCGTTCGCGCTGTGGGACGCGAATCTCAGGCGCTTGTTCATCGCGCGAGATCATTTAGGGGTCAAGCCGCTTTACTACGTCGAACTGGGCAAGAAGCTGCTGTTTGGATCCGAGATCAAGGCGCTGCTGACGGATCCGGATTGTCCGCGGGAAGTGGACCTGAAGTCGCTTGGGCAGTTGTTCACGCTGCGGTATGTGGCGTCGCCGGACACGATGTTCGACCGGATCAAGAAATTGCCGCCGGGGCATTTCATGATCGCGAATGCGGACGGCTTTCAGGTGAAGCGCTTCTGGAACTGGACGCCGCAGATCAATCACGATATCAGCGAAGACGAAGCGGTCGAAAAGTATCGCTGGCTGGTGGAAGACGCGGTCCGGCTGCAGATGAGAAGCGATGTCCCGGTCGGGTTGTTCCTGAGTTCGGGGATCGACTCAAGCGCGCTGCTGGCGTTGATGAACAAGTACGGAGGCAATCCGGTACATACGTTCACGATCGGGTTTGAGTACGGCGAGAAGACCAACGAGACCGACGATGCGAGAGACATCGCCAAGATGTTCGGCGCAGATCACTCGGAGATGATGATCGGGCCGAAGGACTATCAGGATTATTACCAACGATACCTGTTGGATCTGGAAGAGCCGGTCGGAAACGAATCGGCGGCGGCGTTTTATTTCGTCAGTCTTCTAGCCGCGAAGAAGGTGAAAGTCGCGTTGACGGGGCAGGGGGCGGATGAGCCGTGGGCCGGGTATCCGCGGCACATGGGGGCGAAGCTATCGTCCTACTACAGCCGGCTTCCAACGTTCCTGACGGAACGAATGTTGACGCCGGTGGTAAGCCGCTTCGCGAAAGACGAAAGATTGCGGCGCGGAGTTCTGTCTTTGAGCGAGACGGAGCCGCTGCAAAGGTTCGTCAAGGTTTATTCCTTCTACAGCTCTGAGCAGAAAGAACGGCTTTATCAACCGTGGCTGAAGAACCAGCTTTCCTCGGATGGAGTGGAGGCGCATCGGGCGCTGAGTAGACTTTACGGTGACGTCGAAGGCATCGATCCGCTCTCCCAGATGCTGTACATCGATACGCGCGCCAATCTGCCGGACGATCTGTTGATGGTGGGCGATAAGACGTCGATGGCGAATTCTCTGGAAGCCCGGGTGCCGTTCCTCGACCACAGGCTGGTGGAGTTCATTGAAACGCTGCCGCCGAGTCTGAAGGTGAAGGGATTCAAACAGAAATATCTCCACAAGAAAGCAGTCGAGAAATGGCTGCCGAAGGAGATGATCTACAAAAAGAAGAAGGGCTTCGCCAACCCGGTGGACCAATGGCTGCGTGGAAGGATGCGCGGTTATATCGACGAATGCCTGATGAGCGACCGGTCGGCTGTGCGGAAATATTTCGACGCC
>DATGGL010000319.1:0-27525 GCA_035308605.1 Bryobacteraceae bacterium | reverse complement strand
GCACGACACGCATGACTGGGATGCGACGCAGATCCCCATCTTGCTCGACGGACAGTTCCGGGGCGAGAACAAGCACTTGATGGCGTGGGCCGCACGCAACGGATTCTTTTATCTGCTGGATCGCAACAACGGCAAGTTCCTGCTGGCCAAGAATTTCGTCCGTCAGACCTGGGCCAAGGGCATTGACGATCAGGGCCGGCCCGAGCAGCTTCCCAACATCGATCCCACGACGGACGGCCAGGATACTATTTATCCCGGTACGGACGGCGGGGCGAATTGGATGTCGCACAGCTACAGCCCTCTAACCAAGTTGATGTACGTTTTCGCCCGCGAGGAGCACCGGCTCTTTACGAAGAACACGATTCGTCACGGACCCGGTGAGGATACCGCTGCCGCCGAGGGAAGCGTTACCGCAGTCGGAAATGCCGTGGCTGCCGCGAATATACGGCCACAAGCCGAGAATAACAACGGAGCGGCAATTCAGATGGAGGGCGGCAATGGCATGCCGGCAAATCCGCGGCGCGCCCCTCGTTTTGCGCCGGAAGATAGCTGGGGGAAGGTCACAGCCATCGATCCGCTGACGGCGCAGATCAAGTGGGAGCACAAAGTCCTCACACCCGGCTGGAGCGGCCTGCTTTCGACCGCCGGCAATCTGGTGATGGGCGGCACCTTCGAAGGCATGGTGTTTGCTTTGAACGCGCAAACCGGCGAGATCCTATGGCATTTCTCCGGCAACGATCGCGTCTATGCCGGGCCGATTAGCTATATGGTTAAAGGAAAACAGCAGATCTCGATCCCGGTCGGCGACGTGATCATTACGTTCGGCCTGTAAGACACGGTTGTAAGACGCGATCGTCAGACGCGATTGTAAGACAGGGGCTAAGCAGTTGATTACTAAAGGGCTCGTTCTAACGATGGCCTGCGCGGCGGGTTCCTTTGCGCAAGGGCAGGATGAAAAAGCCGTAGCCGCCGGTAAGGCTATCTTCGAGGGGGCCGGTGGCTGTCTCAAATGCCATTCTCTGGACAATCGCGGCGGCAGCCTCGGGCCGGATCTCAGTGAAATCGGTCTGAAGCGCACTCCCCAGGCGCTCCGTCTTTCGATCACCGACCCTGACGCCGACATCGCGCAGGAATATCTGATCGTCGTTGCTACTCCGAAGAAGGGTGCTCGCGTTCAGGGGATCTGTTTGAATGAGGACGATCTCTCCATCCAGATTCGCGATCTCCAGGGCGCTCTGCATTCATTCCTGAAGACCGACCTGAGGGAGGTACATCGCGAGGAACGCTCCTTGATGCCCCCCTACGCGACCAAGCTGTCGCCCGCCCAGATCGATAATCTGGTTGCCTATCTCCGGATCCTTCCTGACGACCACAAACGCCATCCCGCCCCCCTCACCGACGACATCGCCTGGATGACCCGGGCGAATCGCGATGCCCAGGAGCGCCCCGAAGCTTTGCTCGACAGTCTCGAAATCCCCAAGGGAGCCTTGGTGGCGGACCTGGGAGCCGGCGCCGGCTACTTCACCTGGCGTCTCGCTCAGCGGGTGGGTCCCGAAGGTAAGGTGTTCGCCGTCGACGTTCAGCACGACATGCTCGATCGGACGGCCCAGGAAATCAAGCGGCACAATGTTGCGAACGTCGATCTGGTGGTCGGCCGGGACCGGAATCCGCGGCTGCCGGCGGGCGCGCTGGATTTGATTTTTGTGGCGAATTCGTACCATGAGTTTGCGGAGCCGGCGGGTATGCTGGCGGCCATCCGCCGCTCTTTGAAACCCACGGGGCGGCTGGTGGTGGTCGAGTTCGCGACCGAAAAGGACGACCACTCGACCCCTTGGCTCTATACCATGAGCCTTCCGGAGCTTCGCAGCGAAATCGAGGCAGGCGGATTCCAGTTGGATCGGGCTCTCGACTTCCTTCCGTTGCAGCATGGACTCATTTTCTCCAAAGCTCCGGTGATCGAGTCGAAGCGCCCTTGAGGCTCCCGATTTTCGCGTTATCTTCGCCATAAAAATGATAGCTATCTTGTTGAAATCGCCCGTAACAGCGCGCAACATGCCCCTTGAAACTTGTGAGCCACAAGGAAAAGGTGTTCAATCGATATGTCAGAGAGCTGTACCCATGCCAGGAGGTGACAGGAATGCGTCGTGACGAGAACCGGGACCAGCGGCAAACAGGCTGGCGGTTGCAAGCTGCGCTGTTAGCAGCGGTACTTGCAGTGCCGGCGGTTGCCCAGCGGGCGCCCCTTTTCAAAAGCGAGATCCTGCCGATTCTTGAAAAGAATTGCGTTGGATGCCATGGCCCCCAGAACAAGATGGCGAGCCTGGATTTGAGCAGTTTTGCCACAATGATGCAGGGCAGTTCCAGCGGACCGGTGATTGCACCCGGAAAGCCGGAGCGCAGCCTGATGTGGAAACTGATCGAAAATGAGTCGATGCCCCAGGGCGGTAAGCTGAGCGCCGCCGACAAGCAGTCGATCAAGGCCTACATTGCCGACGGCCGTTTCGCCCAGGCGACGGAGAGTGAAGCCGACGTTGCCAAGCGGGAAGCCGCCAAAATTACCGACAAGGACCGGGCCTGGTGGTCGTTCCAGAAGCCGGTGAAGCCTGCCGTTCCGGCCGTGAAGTCGGACCAGGCGCGCACCGAAATCGACAAATTCATCCTGGCGCAGTTGGAGAAAAAGGGGTGGAAGATGGAGCCGACCGCGGATCGCGTGACGCTCATCCGCCGGGCTTATTTCGACCTGACGGGTCTGCCGCCGACGAACGCCGAGGTTGCCGCGTTTGTGGCTGACAAGTCGCCAAACGCCTACGAGAAAGTGATCGACCGCCTGCTCGCGTCGCCGCACTATGGCGAACAGTGGGGCCGGCACTGGCTCGACGTCGCCGGTTACTCCGATTCGCGCGGCGATGCCGGCGATTCGGACCGCGAAGTCGCCTACAAATATCGCGACTACGTAATCAACGCGATGAACAAGAACAAGCCGATCAACCGCTTCCTGGTGGAGCAGATGGCCGGCGATCAGTTGGTGAACTACAAAGTCGGGACGCAGCCGACGCCGGATCAGGTGGAAGCCCTGACCGCGACCGGTTTCCTGCGCACCACGGCAGACATCACCGACAACCAGACGATTTACGAAGTTGACAAGTACTTCGACGCGCAGCAGAAGGCGATGGAAACCAGCTTGACCGCCGTGCTCGGCGTGACGGTACAGTGCGCCCGCTGCCACGATCACAAGTTCGATCCGATCCTACAGCGCGACTACTACAAGCTGATGGCCGTTTACGGCGCGGTTTGGGATCCGGAAAACTGGCTCCCGGCCGACCTGAATCATGGTCCGTGGCCGAGCCGCATGGTCCTGAACATGGACGATGCCTCACGCGCCTCCTGGATCAAGGACGTTACCAGCAACGACGCGAAGGCTCTCCGCCGTTTGGACGACCTGCTGGAAGCGACCTACCAGAAGTATCGGTCTGAAGTGAAGGCTGGCCGCGATATCTCTGACGAAGCCAAGCGCCTGCAGATGCGCAAGGACATCGAAGCCGATCCCGATCTCGAAGTCGATCACAACGTCGCGAAGGACGGCATGACCGACCAGCAGATGGAAGCGAAGTTCCCGGAACTGGCGAAGTGGAAGGACGAGATCCAGGAAAAGCGGTACGCTCGCAAGAATCAGTCGAAGATTCCGCCGAACTACATCGAAGCGGCTTTCGACGTTTCGAAGACTCCGTCCGCCACTTACGTTCTGGCGCGCGGCAACTACCTCGCCCCGGGCGCAGAAGTTCAGCCTGGTCTGCCGCTGGTGCTCGACAATCCCTCGAGCCCGCTGCAATTCCCCGATCCGACCAAGCACCCCGAATGGAATTCGACCAATCGCCGCCTGATCCTGGCGAATTGGATGGTCAGCAAGGACAATCCGCTGGTGCCCCGCGTGTTCGTGAATCGCGTGTGGCAGTGGCACTTCGGCGAAGGCATCGTTCGCTCGGTCGACGACTTCGGAATGCAGGGCGCGAAGCCGACGCATCCGGAATTGCTCGATTACCTGACCACCAGCTTCGAGGAGCATAACTGGGATCTGAAGTGGCTCACCAAGCAGATCATGATGTCGCAGGTCTACATGCAGGCTTCGAATGAAGTGCCGGAATACCTGACGGCGGATCCTTCGAACAAGCTCTTCTGGCGCAAGGCGCCGATGCGGCTGGAAGCGGAAACCATCCGCGATTCCATGCTGAAGGTCAGCGGTCTGCTCAACGACAAGATGTTCGGAAAGCAGGAGCCGATCAAGCGCGGTCCGGACGGCCAGTGGATGGAAGACGACCGGAAGGGCCTCGGCCAGTATCGCCGGAGCCTGTACGTATCGCAGACGCGCACACGCTGGGTCAACTTCCTGCATGTGTACGATTGCCCGGACATGACCTCGGACAACCAGACGGAACGGTTCCGTTCGGCCCTGCCGACTCAGTCCCTCGCGATGATGAACAGCCCGCTGATCATGCGTACCAGCAAGGCGTTCTCTGAGAAGCTGCTCGAAGAGAGCAAGAACAATTACGACGTTGCGGTCAACCTCGCTTTCGAGGAAGCCTACAACCGTCCCGCGACCGCGAAAGAAACCGAGGTCGCCAAGAAGGCGATCGCTTCAGAAGCCAAACCCGAGGAAGGGTTGAGATTGTTTGTCCAGGCGATGTTCGGGGCGAACAACTTCCTCTATAGCAACTAGACCGGAATTCATAAGATTACACACGGAGAGATAAGCACATGAAAAGATTTATGACACGTAGACAGATCTTACAGGATGCCGGCGTTGGCTTTGGCGCGATGGCGCTGAACTCCATTCTCCAGCAGCAGAAACTGTTCGGAGCGGAGACTTCCGGCGCCAAGCAGAAGTTCTACGATTTAAAGCCGAAGGCCCCGATGTTCCCGGCCAAGGCAAAGCGCGTCATCTTTATATATGTTGGCGGCGGCCCCAGCACCATCGACATGTGGGATCCGAAGCCGACGCTGGTCAAGTACAACGGCAAGCCGGCCCCGTTCGAAATCAAGGGCCGCGCGCTCAACGGTTCGCAGCAGATCATGGCGAGCCCGTGGGGCTTCAAGACCTGCGGCGAGAGCGGACGCGAGGTTTCCGACCTCCTGCCGCACTTCCAGAAAGTTGTCGACAAGGTCACCTTCGTGCGCTCGATGACGACCGACCGAATCGATCACTCGACCGCCCAGTTCACCTTCGTCACCGGCCGCGGCTTCACCGGCTTCCCGGCCATCGGCTCGTGGGTTAACTACGCGCTCGGCACCGAGAACCAGAACCTGCCGGGTTACATCGCCCTCGGAAACGGAGCTTCGATCGGTGATCGCGCTCACTCGTCGGCCTGGCTGCCCCCGATCTTCAACGGGACCAGCATGCGTGCCGATGCGAAAGCGCCGATCTTCGATATTAAGCGTCCCGATGGCATGTCGGGCGACCAGCAGCGCCGGTTGCTCGATATGGTCGAGGAACTGGATCGCCAACAGAAGGTGGTCTATCCTCTCGATCAGGAACTCGAGTCCCGCATCGCCAACTATGAGCTGGCTGCCCGCATGCAGCTCGAAGCGCTCAAAGTTGCCGATCTCGACCAGGAAAGCGAAGAGACCAAGAAGCTGTACGGTCTCGACCAGAAAGTCGCCGGCCCGTTCAGCAAGCTCTGCCTGATGGCTCGCCGTCTTGCCGAGCGCGATGTCCGCTTCGTCCAGATCTACGCGGGCGGCGGCGGAAACTGGGATACACACAACAACATCGAAGGTCAGCTCCCCGGGCTCTGCGAGTACATCGATCAGGGCATGTCGGGACTGCTGGTCGATCTCGAGCGCCGCGGCATGTTGAAGGACACGCTGGTGGTCTGGTCCGGCGAATTCGGCCGGCTGCCAACCATCGAAGCGAAGAATTCCAAGCCCGGCCGCGATCACAATCCGTACGGCTTCAGCATGTGGATGGCTGGCGCGGGTCTTCAGCCGGGCTTCGATTACGGGCAGACCGACGAACTCGGTTACTCGGCCGCGCATGATTTCAAGACCACTCACTGGGACATTCATGCGACCGTCCAGCACCTGCTGGGTCTCGACTACAAGAAGAACACGTTCCCGTATGAAGGCCGCGACGAGTCGCTCGTGGGCGTCCAACAGGCCCGTGTCCTGAAAGAGTTGTTCGCGTAAATTGGTTTTGCTTGGCGCGCGGTTCTGTGCTGGTTCGCATGGAACCGCGTTGCTGTGTCTGATGGACTAGAATTGGCAAGAAGATGAGGAAAGAATCTATGTATTCACGTCATATTCCGATGGTTTGCCTGGCTGGATCGATTGCGCTTTTCGTGGCTCTGCCAACCGTGGCGCAGCAGGACAAAGTAGACAAGGATGCCTACGCCCGGGACCAGATTCAGTTCCTGACAATGGAGCTGGATCAGTGGACCAAGGATTTCCCTCATCAGTTCTACGCGGCGTTGATGAAGCCGCCACTGGACGCCAGCAAGCTGTCTGATTCACAAAAGGGCGGCGCCGACGAGCTCGGAGCCGCGGTAAAGCAGTTGCAGGCGTTGAGCACGGCAAAAGACGTCATGAGCAACGCCAAGTTCAAGGATCAGCTCGACAAGACGCTCGCCGCTGCCAAGCAAGTAAACGAAGCGATGAGCAAAATGCGCTTCCCGGATCCCCTTCAGACGGATTGGGAGCAGGTCCGCACCAACCTCAATCAGCTTGCCCAGTATTATAAGGTAGAGACTCTGGCCATCCTGGAACCCCCGGCTCCCGCCGGCGGTGGGCGTGGCGGACGGGGTGGGCGCGGTCCTGCCGCAGCCACGGAAGTAGCCAAGGCGGTTGCGCCTGGCGCAGGAGTCACCGGCTACATCGTCGACCAGCGGTGCGCGTTGCGCGGCAAGGGGATGTGGACCAACGCCCAGTGCATCGAAACCTGCCTTCGCGACGGTGACACGGTCGTGATTGTGACCGAAGAGGGCAAGATCTTCCGGATCACAAACACGGACAAGATCACGCCGGAAACCTATGGCCAGAAGATCACTCTGCTGGGTAAGGTAGAAGCCGACGTGATCACCGTCTCAGGCTTGCAGTAACAGCTAAATCCAGACCGGGACGTTATTGACAGCCGGTTGGTCCCGGCACGCACCCGGAGTCTACCCGGATCGCCTCTACTTTGATCGTCTCGCCGTTGAGATTGCCGGTCACCACCACTTTATGGCCGGCATGCTCGGATACCTTAGCCTGGTCGTCAAGCTTGAGCACTTTGCCGTCGGCCGTTAGCAGCACAGCAGCCGAACCGCCCTTAATACACTTTTTGGCGCAAGCCTCGTTGCCCTTCATGGCGGGTTTGGTGGAGCAGGATTCGTCGATGATGTAGCCGGTAAAATCGGCGGCTATGGAAAAGCTGGATGCAAGCGCAAACAGCGTGATTAGCCTCTTCATGGTGGCCTCCTCACTGCAGAAATTTTCCCTATATCGTATCACTTAACGATCGGCTTTGGACCCAAATTAATAGGTTCAGAGATGGTATCAAGGCGTATGTAGCGTTCTGTTACCGCTATTTGTCGCGAACTGTTGCCCTGGCTCTGGCAGGCGGTTACCTGCTTTGGGGGAGCCGGTACGGGGATGCCTTGCGACGGTCATCTAAGTGTCGTAAAATTAGCGGCGAGCGGGGAACCATGCTGATGCCCAAGTCCGGACGAGCGGCCACCGACGCCCGGACCCCACACAAGTTCGACGACCTAATCCAAAAGGTAATCGAAAGCGACACTTTCCGTCCCGCTCCGGTGATGCGCGCGCTGCTACTGTACTTATGGGAGCATCAAGGCCAGTCCATCAGCGAATACGCGATCGCGACGGAAGCCTTGGGCCGCGCTCCCGATTTCGATCCCAAGACGGATTCAACAGTTCGCGTGCAGGTCGCCCGGCTGCGCACCAAGCTTAAGGAATTCTACGAAGCGGCGGGCGATTCGTTTCCGCTGCGGCTGACTCTGCCGCTCGGTTCGCATGAACTGCACTGCGTCTATCAGCCTCCGCCGCAGAAAGCCGATCCTTCGATCCTGGAAACGATTCCCCGGCGATACCTTTGGATCGCGGGCAGTATCGGCCTGGCGCTGCTGATCGTGGTTACCGCCCTCTCGGTTCAGGTTCACCGCTTGAAAGCAGCGCTTCCGGCCGCCCCGACAACCCTTCCTCGATTCTGGCAATCCTTTTTGATGCCCGGGAAGTCGACGACCATCGTTGTTCCCAGCCCAATTTATTTTTCCTGGCCGGCGCAAAAAATCGTCATTCGAGATTTGTCGACTTCGGATTTTGTGAATTGGCCGGGCTCGCCGATTCTGAAGAATCTAGCCGAAAAATGGGGTCCGCCGGAAATCGCGCAGACTTACGTTGGCGCGATGGAGATGGGCGCCGGCGTCAAGCTCCTGCAATACCTCGAACAGGGCGGGCAGGATGTTCATCTGATCGAATCGCGCCGCTTTCCAGCCGAGTCCTTTGCGGCCCAGAACACGATTTTCCTGGGGATGCCGCGCACCGCGGGCTATCTGAACAAGATGCTCGAAAAGACCAATTTCTATATCGCGCGCGTCGAGCCCGATGTGATCAAGAGCCGCAATCCGCAGCCGGGCGAGCCTTCGGAATATGACGAAGTCGATTATTCCGCTGACCGTAGAATTGCGCCCGCCATCGTGATCCTGCTTCCTGCCCGTCCGGAACATACCCGAATGATGCTGTTGTTAGGCCGCAACCTCACCAGTATCACTTCGATGCTTCTGACTCTCGAAGGGCTGAAGGCTCTGGATGAACAGTGGGTGAAAATCGGATCTCCGGAGGCTTTCGAAATGGTCATCCAGGCCGAAATCAACCGGGACACGGTTCTGAAAGTCACGCCGATGGCTTCGAAGGCCATTTCCTCAACGTTTTGGAAATAAGCCGTAACTGGCGTAACATACTCCTTGACACTTGCTGGTTGTGGACCCGGCGTGATGCTCTGTCTGCTAGGCCGAAAGGGGTTTTGCAAGAGTTCCGTATGACTTTGAAATCGTTTCTATTGGGATCCGTGACGATCCTGTTTATCGCAACTGCCGGCGCTCAAACCGTCCGGCCGATGCACACGCGCGACGTCACCAGACTGAGCCAGCTCCAGATCACGGAATACCTGAAGCGGAAGGATGTTATCTTCGTCGCCGTGGGTGCCACCGAATCCCAGGGATCCAGCCCCAGCGATCGCGAATACATCGCGCCGCTCGGTTCCGCCGCGCAGATGGCGGAAGAGGCCGACGCGGTTTACATGCCGAATCTCGCGTACTTCTATCCCGGATCGACGATTACATCTTCCGCGACGGTTTATATTTCGATTCCATTAGGCGAAGCGTATCTGAAGGCCATCGCGCACTCTTTGCTGCGTCAGGGATTCAAGACGCAAATCTGGGTATGGCACGGTCACGGCCCGGCGCCGTTATACGTCGGAGCGATGGTCCGCGATTTCTTCGAGGAAACGCACGTTCCGATTCTTTCGATCGACGGAGCCGCCGCTGAGCGCGCGTACAAAGGCGAGAAGGACAAGATCACCTACGCGAAGTACGCGATGGTGGGTCATCTCGAAGACGTCCCGCTTGCGAGCGAAGTTCCTCAGAGAACCGCCGGCCGCGGCGGTGCGGGCGCGGAAGACCCCGGCCTTGGAATCCTGACGAAGATGGGCCTCGCGGGGAGTCTCGCGTTGGGCTATTGGTGGGCCGATCCGGAAGCGCACAGCGCAGGCATGGGCGGCGGCAAGCTTCCGGCGACGGCGGAAGAGCGCGAAGCCTGGGCCAAGATCGGCAAGCAGCAGCTCGCGGCCATCGTCAAAACCATGGACCTGAAAAACATGATCGCAGGCTTGCAGCAACACGTTAAATTTACCGAGGACAACATCGTTCCGAAGTTTAAGAGCATGCTGCCCGAATCCCAAAAGTAGGCGCACTTGAATCTCACACTGATCGCTACCGTTTTTTTCTCCATGACTGCTCTTGTTCCGGCTGATGACGCGCCATCCGAGACCTGGACATTCGATCGCACCGATCGAATCGGCGGACACGCCGCGACGGTCAGCGGGCATCCGCGCGTGATTGACTCGCCCGTCGGGAAGGCCATTGAATTTAACGGCGTCGACGATGGTCTCTTTGTCGACGTTCATCCGCTCGCCGGCGCGGCCCAATACACCTGGGAAGCGATTTTCCGGCCGGACGGCGGCAACGCCGAACAGCGCTGGTTCCATCTTGAAGAGAATCCGGCGTCCGGCGCGGATGAGAACAACCGGATGCTGTTCGAAATTCGCGTGGTGGACGGGCAATGGTGCCTGGACGCATTTAATAAATCGGGAGCACTTCAGAAAGCGCTTCTGAATCGCACGCATCTGCATCCGCTGGGCGCCTGGTATCACGTCGCGGCGGTCTACGATGGGACTACGTTTCGAAGCTACATCAATGGCTCTCTGGACGGAGAGGCTCAAGTCCATCTCGCGCCGCAGGGCGCGGGGAAAACGTCGGTGGGCGTGCGCATGAACCGGCTGTTCTACTTCAAGGGCGCCGTTCACCAGGCGCGATTCAGCCGCCGGGCGCTGTCGCCGGCGGAGTTCTTAAAAGTTCCGCAACACTAACTCAACCCGCAATTCCTTTAGGAGGCTTCACCATGTTTACGCAGGCTCGGTTTACGCAGGCTCGATTCGCAAATATGATTCCCCTGACCACGTTGATTCGCCTGACGGGGCTTTGTCTGGCCGGCTGCGCCGCGCTGACCGCCCCTGCCTGGGGCCAGGTCCGCAAGCTGCACACGCGCGATATGACCCGGCTTAGTCAGGTTCAGGTCGCTGATTACCTCAAGCGTAGCGACATCATCTTCATTCCGATTGGCGCCGTTGAGACCAACGGCATCATGCCCAGCGATCGCGATTACACGTATCCCCTGGGTGTCTCGATTGCCATGGCCGAAGAACTGGACGCGTTATACATGCCCGGCCTGCCCTGGTCTTATCCCGGCACCACGATGATCGCCGAAGCGACCGTCAATCTTTCGCCGACCCAGGGAGTTGAATTTCTGCGAGCCACCGCACTGTCGCTTCTGAAGCAGGGATTCCGGAGGCAGGTGTACATTTCGATGAGCCAGGGTCCCGCTCCGCTAACCGGAGGAACCTTGGCCCGCGAATTCTACGATACCGAGCACGTGCCGATTCTCTATATCGACATGGACATGTACCTTCCGAAGCTGAAGCTGGCCGCCGACGCAAGGTCCAAGCTGATGTACGGGACACACCACATTGCCGGCAGAATCATCGACATTCCGTGCAAGGGCGATTATGCCGAGGGCATGGCCCTGCCATCCGGACCGGTTCCTGAAAATACCGGTCTGGCCGGCCTGAACAAGCTGGGCTACGCCGGAAGCCTGACGCTTGGATCCTGGCAGTCCGACGTAATGTCGCATGGCGGCGGGCGTGAGCCGGCTCTTCCGGCAAATCCTGAGGAGCGCGAGCAGTGGGGCAAAGAAGGCGAAGCACAGCTCCGGGCGATCGTGAAGCAGATGCACCTGGCTGAGGCCATGGAAGACTTGAGGAAGCACGATCAATACACGAATCAGATCCTGATGCCGAAGTTCGGGAAGCTGGTTCCCAAATCGCACTAGCCCACGTTGGGGCCGGCGTCGATGCCGGCCCCAGTCGATTCACCATTACCCATCAACCCTGACTGCGGAAGTTGGTAGACTATTAGCCGCTCTTGACCGGGCGAGGGGTGAATCTTGTCTATCGATAAAGCATTTGTAGTCGCGATCATGTCTTTCGCGCTGGGGGCGGCAGGACAGAATCCCGCACCCGGCCGGGGCGGCGCACCCGCGCCGCGACCCTCCGCTTATCCAACCCGGCCGCCGGCCGATCCTGCGACGCTCGAGCGCGGCCGGGCGGCTTACGGAGTCAATTGCAATTTCTGCCACGGCTCCGACGCGCGGGGCGGGGAAGGCGGACCCAATCTGCTGCGATCCCAGCTCGTGCTGGACGATCAGAACGGCGAATTGATCGCGCCCGTCGTATTGAATGGCCGTCCCGATCAGGGGATGCCGAAGTTCAACATGACCAACGCCCAGATCGCGGATGTCGCCGCGTACATCCATAACTTCAAAGTGGGCGGCTATGACGAATCGCGAATGACGCCGCCCAGCGTCCTGGTGGGCGATGCGAAAGCGGGCGAAGCATATTTCAAATCAAAATGCGGAGCATGTCATTCGGTCACCGGCGATCTGAAGGGTATCGGGTCGCGCATCGCCGACGCGAAGATCCTGCAAAACACGTTCCTGATGCCGGGCGGCGGCGGAGGCCGAGGGCCGGCGGTTCCGGTGAAAGTGCCTCCTACGACGGTCACCGTCACAGCGGCGGGAAAGAAGACCGAGGGCACGCTGGTGCGCATCGACGATTTTACAGTGACCCTGACCGAAGCCGACGGCACGCAGCGAACGTTCCGCCGCGACGGAGACACGCCGAAAGTGGAGTTGCATGATTCGCTGCAACCGCACCGGAATATGCTGCCAACGTACACCGACAAAGACATCCATAACCTGACCGCTTACCTGGTGACTGTGAAATGAAAAACTCACTTCGGACGATTTGCCTTCTGTTTCCAGTGATCGTTGCGGGTCAGGTGCTGGACCCGGCGCTGTTGACCAAGCCGCTGGGCGAATCCTGGCCGACTTACTCCGGCGACTATTCGGGCAAGCGCTACAGCACGCTCAAGCAGATCAATCAGACCAACGTCAAGAATCTCACGCTCGCATGGGCGACGCGCGTGACACCGGGCCCCGGAAACTCCGGAGGCGGCGGGCGCGGCGGAGCGGCCCAACCGGCGACCATCATCGGCGGTGAAGGCGCGGGCACGCTCGGCACCGGCGGATTTGGAGGCGCCACCAGCGTCCGCGCGGCGATTCTTGAAGTCGGCGGCGTTCTTTATTTCGCGATGCCCGACAACGCCTGGGCCGTCGACGCCCGCGATGGCCACGAAATCTGGCACTACTTCTGGAAGACCAGAGGCGGCACGCACATCGGAAATCGCGGGCTGGGGATGTGGGGCAACTGGCTGTACATGGAAACGCCTGACGACTACCTGGTCTGCCTGGACGCGAAAACCGGCAAGGAACGGTGGCACAAGGAAATCGCCAATTTCAATCTCCAATATTTTTCGACCATGTCGCCGATCGTCATCGGGAACCACATCATCATCGGCACCGGCAACGATCTCGATGAGCCTGGATACGTTCAGTCGCGCGATCCGGAAACGGGCGACGTTCAGTGGACCTGGCACACATTGCCCATGAAGAAGGGCGATCCGGGCCTGGAAACCTGGGGCACCCTGGACGCCGCGCGTCACGGCGCGGGCAACGTTTGGATTCCCGGCGCCTACGATCCCGAAACCCATCTCTACATTTTCGGGACCGGAAATCCCTCGCCCGCGTATACAAATACGCCTGGACGCGAGGGCGACAACCTGTACACGTGTTCTCTGGTGGCGCTCAATGTCGATACCGGAAAAATGGCCTGGTATTTTCAGACCTCGCCGCACGACACGCACGATTGGGATTCGACGGAAACACCAATCCTGGTGGACGGCGAGTTCGGCGGCAAGCAGCGCAAGCTGGTGCTGCAGGCTACCCGTAACGGCTATTTCTTCACTCTCGATCGCGTCACCGGCGAGCATCTCATCACGAACAAATTCTCCGATGCGGCGAACTGGGCGAAGGGCGTCGACGAAAAAGGCCGGCCGATGCGCAATCCCGAGAAGGATTCGACCGTCCCTGGAGCGCTGGTTTCTCCGAACAACCAGGGCGCGACCAACTGGCCGCCTCCTGCCTATTCGCCGGACACAGGGCTGTTCTACGTACCGACCAATGAATCCTACGCGATGTACTATCTCACCGAAACCGATCCGCGCGGCGCGATGGGGCTCGGCGGTAAGGAAGAGGATCAACTCGGCACGCTCGGCTCGTATCTGACGGCCATCGACTACAAGACCGGCAAGGTCGCCTGGCACCATCGTTATCCGGGCACCGCCGGTAATCTGGGCAACGGCATTCTGACCACGGCCGGCAAGCTCCTGTTTGCCGGCGACATCGCAGGCAATCTGGTCGCCTACGATCCAGCGAATGGAAAGATCCTGTGGCACTCGCGCGTTGGCCAGGTCTCGAACGCGCCGGAAACGTACATGCTCGACGGCCGTCAGTACCTGCTGATCGCCGTCGGGGACATGCTGTATTCGTTCACGCTGTACTAAATCCGTTCGCCAGATCGCCGATCCCGCCGAAGCGGCGTCCGAACTCCGTTAACCGGCTGTCTCACGTTCGCTTTTTGAGTCGCGACTCCCTGTAACTTCGCGCTCCGTTTTCCTTATGGAAGACAGGAGAGACCCCAACATGAGACTCAAACAAATCTTGAAAACCGGGCTTGACGGACGAAGGACAACGAACAGGACTTCGCTTGTCGCAACCAGTCTGCTGGCCGCGGGACTGATCACGGTCCTGCCGGCGCAAACACAGCCAAACCACCAGCCACCGCCGCCGCATTATCGGGTCATCGACCTGGGTCAGGTGGGTCTGAACGGGCAGCCGTTCGCGGTCAACAATGGCGGACTCGTCGCCGGTGGTGTGCAAACTGGCAGCACAGTGCATGCGGCGCTTTGGTTTCTGGGCCGGATGGTCGATCTCAATACCCCGGGACTCAAAGGCCCGAACAGCATGGCGTTCGGCATGAATCAATGGGGCCAGGCGGTTGGGGAAGCGCAAACGAATCGTCCCGACCCTAAAGGCGAGGACTTCTGCGGATTCGCTGCGCTTGGTCTTCAGTCTTCCGGCGCCACCTGTGTTCCGTTTGTATGGCAGAACGGGGCCATGAATGCTCTTCCAACTCTCGGGGGCGGCAACGGATTCGCTGAACAGATTAACAGCCTGGGCGAAGTGGCAGGAACGGCGGAAAATAATGTCGCGGACTCAACCTGCCCATCCGGTGGCCCGCAGAAACTTCAGTTCAAACCAGTCCTCTGGCAAAACGGCGAAATCCACGCGCTTCCCACCCATTCCGGCGACCCGGATGGGAACGCCCATGCTATTAACGATCGCGCTCAGGCCGCCGGCGAATCGGGCGTGTGCGGGGCCTTCAACCCCATTTGGCTAACCAATCTCCAGCCTCTTCACGCCCTGCTTTGGGAAGATGGCAAGGCCATCGATCTCGGCAGCCTTGGCGGGACGGGACACGGCAATGGAATTTCTGCGCTGAACCTGAATAATCGCGGCCAGGTTATCGGGTTCTCCGATCTAAAGGGTGACGCCAGCTTTCACGGCTTCGTATGGAACCAGGGCAGCGGCATGCAGGACCTCGGGACCGTTCGGGGAGACGTGAACAGCGCGGCCATTGGCATTAATGACCAAGGCCAGATCGTGGGAGTTTCGCTGGACGCCAACTTTAACCCGCGAGCGTTCGTACGGCTGAGCCAGAATTTGATCGACCTCAATACGCTCATCCCGGCCAACTCTGCTTTGTATCTGGCCACTGCTTGCTCCGTCAACGCCGCTGGCGAGATTATCGGCATCGCTGTCGACACGACCGGTAATCTCCACGGGTACGTGGCGGTTCCGTAGCATCTCAACATCATCGATGCCGGACTGCGAAAAAGCGCCGGAAGCTCGCACTTCCGGCGCGTCGCCTGGAACGGGCGAGATTGCTCTTTGCCCCAGTCCCTTGCCACAATAGGGCCCATGCAAGTTCGCGTACTTGCCTTTGTCCTCGCCGGAGGGAAAGGGACCCGGCTGTACCCACTTACCAAGGAGCGCGCTAAACCCGCGGTCCCGTTTGGCGGCCGATACCGCATCATCGACTTCGTGCTCAGCAACCTGATCAACTCGGGGATTTATTCCACCTACGTGCTGATTCAGTTCAAGAGCCAAAGTTTGTTGCAGCACCTGCGCGACGGCTGGGAAGCCAGCAGTCTGCTCAAGCAGCACTTCATCATCCCCGTGCCCGCGCAGATGCGCTCGCCCGGCGAAGATTGGTATCGCGGCACCGCCGACGCCATTTATCAGAACATCAACCTGATCGAGCAGGCCGATCCGCACTTCGTGGTGATCTTCGGCGCGGATCACATTTACCGCATGAACATCCGCGAGATGATCGAGTTTCACATGCACAAGCGCGCTCAAGCCACCATCGCTGCGATTCCCGTGGTGAAGGAACAGGCCGCGGAATTTGGCGTGATCGAGACCGCGCCCGACGGAGCGGTGAAGGCGTTTTTCGAGAAAGAGCCCGACGCGCCGACCATGCCGGGAGATCCTGAGCGCGTGTACGCATCGATGGGCAACTACGTTTTCTCAACCGGACTGTTGTTGCGCGAACTGTACGCCGACGCGGCGAAGGAATCCAGCTCCCATGATTTCGGGCGCGATATTCTCCCCTCGCTGGTGGGCCGCACCGAGATGTTCGCCTACGATTTTCAGACCAATCGCATCCCCGGAGATCCGCCGGCCCAGGAACCTTACTGGCGCGACGTAGGAACCATCGACGCTTACTACGACGCCAACATGGATCTGCGCTCGGTGACGCCGGCGCTGAATCTGTACAACCGGCAGTGGCCGCTTCGAACCGCCAGTTATTCCGACGCTCCCGCGAAATTCATTTTTGATGAACAGGGCCGGCGCGGCCAGGCGATCGATTCGGTTGTCGCCGGAGGTTCGATCTTGTCCGGAGGAATGGTTCGGAATTCAGTGCTGGGACGCGGCGTGAGAGTGCACTCGGGCGCGCTGGTGGAAGATTCGATTCTGTTCGACAACGTCGACATCGGCCGGCGCGCGCGTGTGCGGCACGCAATCCTCGACAAGAACGTTCGCGTTCCCGAAGAGGGGATGATCGGCTACGACACCGAGCGGGACCATGAGCTGTATCACGTAACCGAGAGCGGAATCGTCGTCGTGGAAGGCCACCACTCGACCGTAGAAATCTCGTCGATGCTGGTGTGAAGGTCGATGCTGGTGTGAAAAAGGAATTCCGCGGGCGAGTCTCCCCGCCCGCGGGTTAAAGCAAGTTACCTGCCGGACAGTTCCGCGACTCGTCCATCGACGAGGCTGAAGCTGCTCAGAAACATCTGGCCGCTACGCTGGGAGAACGTCACTTTGGTTTTCTCGCCGAGACCGGCGAGCCGCGTGTCGCCAATAATCGCGAGTGCGGACGGAGCGCCTTGCACCGACATGATGATCACGGCGCCGCTGGTCGACGAATCCAGGATGCGATAGGCTCCCGCGGGCATTGTCGCCGTTCCGACATGAAACGCGAAGGGAGCGACAAAATCCACTTGTGCCAGGCTTTCGGCAGCGGACGGAAGCGAAGCTCCCGCAAACAGGCATGCCGCAATAATGGTATTGAAACAAAAGTTTTTCATAGGGGTTTTCTCCTTGTAATCGATTGAATTTTCGGACGCACACCTCGGCTGAGAAGAAGAAAGCTCCAGGGCAATCTTAAAGGTTACTTCTGACAGGAAGCGTTACAACGGGGCTTCAACTGAGGCACCTACAGAATAACGAAAGAATGTTTCGGCGTCCAATCAAAGTTTCCTATGTGGTCCATATCGGACCATCTAAGGTATTTAGATTAGGCGGTTTGCGAGAGCCTGATAGGCCGGCAGCGACGTCGGATCCAAATTGAAATTCGCCGCCAGCGGATGCGATGCAAATCGCGCGATCACCATCTCCGCTTTCGGATCGATGTAAATTGTCTGCCCATGAATGCCTCGCGCGGTAAATGCGCCGTGATCGTTGTGAGACACCCACCACATGTTTCGATAACTCCACCCTGGCAGCGTCTTATATCCTGCTTCCGCGAACTTCTCGCGATCCCCTCCGCGCCGGATATCCTCGATCACATTCGTCGGAACGATCTGCTGGCCGTTGTAGTATCCGCCGAGCCGTATCATTTCTCCAAATCGCGCCAGATCGCGGAGCGCGAGATTGAACCCCGCGCCGGCGAATTCAATCCCGCAGGAATCGACAGTAAAGAACGCATCCTGCTCGACCCCGAGCCTGCTCCAGAACCGGTCGCGCAACACTTCCGAAATCGATCGCCCCATCACCTTCGCGATCACCCAGGCCAGCGCGTCGGTGTTGACGGTCCGGTAAACGAATTTCGTCCCGTGCGGATATTCCTTCTCGAGACTCCGTAGATAGGCGTGCGAAGTTTCCGGGCCCGTGTATCCCGGCGGTCGCGGAAGAAATCCGTTTGCTTTGCAGAACTGCCAGAACGGAGATTCTTCTTCGGCGTAGACCTCCGTGAATCGCAGCCCGGTGGTCATATCGAGTAGCTGCCGGATCGTCGCGTCCGCAAGCCCGCTCCCGGCGAGTTCCGGAACGTACTTCACGACAGCCGCGTTTTCATCCAGCGCGCCTTCGGAGATCAGCGATGCCGCGATCGTAGCCACGAACGATTTCGTCACCGAGAGTGCAATATGCTGCCCCGCCGCCGTCAGCGCGCCCGGATATCGTTCATAAATAATGCAGCCCTGGTGGAGGACTACAATGCCGTCGGTATAGTTCGCCTCCAGCGACTGCGCCCACGTCATCGGCGCGGTGGTATTCATCGGGATGAACTGAAGGGCATCGATATCCGCGTTCTCCGTTCGCGGCAAATCGTAGATCGGGCCGCCGCGCGGCACCACGCGCACAGGCAGAATCTCTCTGAGATTCGAAAACGATCGGCGCGTATTCGGAAAGCGGAAAAAACTCCCATCCTCAAACTTCATCACGTCTTATCCGCGCCCAGCCGCAGTTCCATCCGCTCCAGCGTCACACCGCTGGTCTCCGGATACAGGAACAAGACCACGAAAAACTGGACCACCATCATCACGGCGAAGAAGGCGAACGGCGCAGCTCCGGAGGACGCCGCCACAACGGGGTAGATCGCCGAGATCATTGCATTCATGATCCAGTGCGTGAAGCTGCCCAGGCTCTGCCCCTGCGCGCGCACCATGTTCGGGAAAACTTCACTCAAATACACCCAGATCACCGCGCCCTGCGAGAAAGCGAAGAACACGATAAAGCCCACCAGCAGCCACAGCAGCAGGTCCTGATGCTGCTTGGTCGCGAAAATCACCGCGACCCCAGCCAGACAGAATCCCGTCCCCGCCGCACCCGTCAGCAGCAGCTTGCGCCGCCCCAGGCGATCGATCACGCTCATCGCCAGCGCCGTCGAAAGCAGATTCGCGAACCCAATGGTCACGGCCTGCTGATCCGCGGAAATTTTGCTGAACCCGGCGAATTCGAAAATGTCGTTGAGGTAATACAGAATGGCGTTGATCCCCGTGAACTGATTGAAGATCCCGATGCTCACGGCGAGCAGAATCGGCTTCATGTATCGGCGCGTGAACAGTTTTTCAGCGGGCGCTCCGTGAGCTTTTACCGTCTGCCCGATCTCCCGGAGAGCTGCCTCAACGTCTGGCTCCCCGATCTCCTTCAACACGTCGCGCGCTTCCTCGATGTGGCCTTCCCGTACCAGCCATCGCGGACTCTGCGGGATATTTCGCAGCGCAATAAAGAACGCCGCCGCCGGAATCGCCGCGACGCCCAGCTTCCAGCGCCATTCCTCCGGACCCAGGCTCGCCAGCGACACCAGATAATTCGACAAATATGCGATCAGCACGCCGACCACGATGTTGAACTGAAACATCCCGACCAGCCGTCCGCGCTTATCGGCCGGCGCAATCTCCGCGATGTACATCGGACCGATCACCGACGATCCGCCAATCGCCAGCCCGCAGATGAACCGGAAGAACAGCAGCGACGGCCAGTTCCAGGCGAACGCGCAGCCCAACGCGGAGAAGAGATACAACCCCGCCAGCGCCCGCAAGCACGCCCGGCGTCCATAACGATCCGTCGGCTTCCCAGAGAACAACGATCCGACGACGGTGCCCCACAGCGCGCTTGCCACGGTGAATCCCAACATCGCCGCGGAGAGCGAATAAACCGTGGTAAGAGCCCGCGTGGTCCCGGAGATCACCGCGGTATCGAATCCGAACAGCAGGCCGCCGAGCGACGCGACCAATGCGCTGCGCAGCAGGCGCCGGTTCAATCTTCCTGTTACCGATACTGAAGGTGTCATCGCTTAGCCGATTCCAACATCGCGAGCATTATATCCTCTCACAATCCGCATCGACTTCAACTGATATAATGAACCGCGAAAAGGAGAAATCGTTCGTGTCTACATCGACTTCTCGCAGGTTCTTCCTGGGCGCGGCCACGGCTGCCGCAGCGACGCGTATCTGGGGCGCGAATGACAAGATTAACGTCGCTATCATCGGCCTCGGAGGTCGCGGAACCAACCATTTGAACATTTATTCGAAGATCACGGACGCCCGCATCGCCGGGCTGTGCGACGTCGATCAGGCTGCGAGAGAGCGCGCCCAGGCCACGCTTCAGAAAAATACCAGCGAGAAGGCCAAAGAGTTCGAAGACATGCGCCAGGCGTTCGCCGACCCGGGCATCGACGCCGTCTCCATCGCGACGCCGAATCACTGGCACGCGCTGGCGATGATCTGGGCCTGCAAAGCCGGTAAGGATGTGTACGGCGAAAAACCGGCCTGCTACAACATCCACGAAGGCCAGAGGATGGTTGAGGTCGCGCATGAAACCAAGCGCATGGTGCAGATTGGCTCGCAGCATCGCAGCATGCCGTACAAGATCCGCGCGATGCAGTCGCTGCAGCAGGGGATTATCGGCAAAGTTTATTCAGCCAAGGGACTGTGCTTCAAACGCCGCGTTTCGATTGGCCACAAGCCCGACAGCCCCACGCCTCCCGGAGTCAATTGGGATCTGTTTCTCGGCCCCGCTCCCATGCGCGCTTTCAATGAGCTGCGCTTCAAATACAACTGGCACTGGTTCTGGGACACCGGCAACGGCGACATTGGAAATCAGGGCGTCCACCAGATGGGCGTCGCGCGCTGGGGCCTGGGCGATCCGGAATGGCCGAAGACCGCGATCTCCACTGGCGGAAAATACGCTTACGAAGACGATCAGGAAACCCCCAACACGCAGTATTCGAGCTTCGACTTCGGCGGCGGCCGAGAGCTGTCGTTCGAAGTCCGCGGCCTGTTGACCGGCGGCGAAGGCGTGCCGTTGCCTCCCGGCCGCAACGCCTCGCCTAAGCGCCCCGCCAAACCGCTCAACCTGGCCATCGGCAACTTGTTCCACGGGTCGGAGGGCTGGATGGCTATGGACGATCAAGGCGTCCAGGTCTACAAAGGCGAAAGCAGCGAGCTGATCATGGAAGAATACGTCCAGAACGCCAGCGCCGACAGCACCAAGGAACACATGGAAAACTTCCTTGCCGCCTGCCGCTCCCGCAATTCGAAGGAACTCCACGACGGCATCGACAACGCATACCTGAGCGCGGCGCTCTGCCACCTGGCGAACATCAGCTACCGTACCGGCCGCAAACTGACGCTGGCTGCAGGTCCGAAGTTCGTTAACGACGCCGACGCGAACAAAATGCTGACTCGGCCGGAGTATCGCAAACCCTACGTGGTTTGATCCGGCGGGACCCGCTCGTTCACGCGCGCTTCTGTGCCGTATCAATTGCTCAGCACCGAACCGCGCACGCCAGTAAGCGGGTTCTGACGCACGGGGTTTGGTGATATAGTCTTCTGATGCGAACGACCTCGTCTGTTTCTCGCCCTCTCTTCGACACGCAATACCAAGAATTTCGGGGGATCTAAATGCGACTCTTCGTCCTGTTACTCCCCCTTGCCGCGTTCGGCCAGACGGTCGATCAATTTAACCCGCCGAAAGCCAGTTGCTGTCTCCAAACCCTCGCGCAGTCGCTGGCCGACCAGCTTCAGGACTGGAATCAGCTCGGCCGTTATCGCGCGGATAACGAACGTCTGAAAGCGTTGCCTGCCGAGCCCGGACGTGTCGTTTTCATGGGCGATTCCATCACCGACGGCTGGAAGCTCGCGCAGTTCTTTCCGGACAAGGCGTACGTCAACCGCGGGATCAGCGGCCAGATCACGTCTCAGATGCTGGTGCGCATGTTCCCCGACGTGATCGATCTGAAACCCGCGGCAATGATCGTTTTGGCCGGCACCAATGACATCGCCGGAAACGACGGTCCCGAAACATTGACCATGATCGAAGAAAACCTGCAAGCCATGACGGAACTCGCGCAGGCGCACGGGATCAAGGTGATTCTGTGCTCGGTCATGCCTATCAGCGACTATACGTCGCGCAAGCAGACCATCAAGCGTCCGCCGGGGGATATTCTCAAGCTCAACGGGTGGATCCGCGACTATGCGGGCAAGGTGCACGCTGTCTTCGCCGATTATTTCACCGCGGTCGTGGACGAGAAGGGGATGCTGCGCGAAGGGCATTCCGAAGATGGTCTGCATCCCAATGCAAAAGGCTACGCGCTGCTCGCGCCCGTAGCGGACCAGGCAATTCGAAAAGCGCTTCAATAAAAGGAGGCCGTATGGCGAACGGCGCCTTATCCAGAAGAAAGATGATGCAGGCGGCGGGTGCGGTCGCACTGACCCCTGCCGGCGGTTTCAGCGCCACGATGCCTGAGCCGCGTTTCGAAGCCAAGGACACGCCCAAGATATGTCTCGACACGGGCGCAGGCCGTCCGGCGGCCGGCACGTTCGATGAAGCCGCAGCGCGCCGCATCAAGCAGCTCGGCGTCGATCACGTTCTCTCCGGCGGGCCGCCGATTCCGTGGGAAGAAGGCGCGCTCAAAGAGCGCATGGACAATTACCGGTCCGCGAGCCTCAGCCTCGGGAACCTCATGATCGCCGGATTCCCGAACGCCATCTACGGCCGGCCCGGCCGCGATGAAGAAATCGAGAAGGTGATCCATTCGATCCGCGCCGCGGGCAAGGCCGGCCTGCCGGTGGTCGAATATAACTGGTACGCGCATCGAGCCATGGAGGGCTACTACGCCGAGACCGGACGCGCAGGCGCCGGGCTGACATCGTTCGATTACGACAAGATGAAGGACCTGCCGCCGCTGCCCGAAGAAGGCGCGCACACGATTGACGAAATGTGGGGCACGATTACCTACTTTCTGAAGAAAGTGGTGCCCGTGGCCGAACAGTCTGGAGTCCGTCTCGCATTGCATCCCAATGACCCGCCGGCGCCGCTCAGCCGTGGATCAGGGCAAATCATGGCGACGGTGGAAGGCTGGAAGCACCTGATCGAGATCGTCAAGAGCCCCTCGAACGGCATTACTTTCGATTGCGGCGTCACGCGCGAGATGGGGCACGATCCTGTGGAAGTGTGCCGTTACTTCGGATCGCGCGACCGTATCAACCATGTCCATTTTCGCAATGTGAAGGTGAAGAAGCCCTACGTCAATTACACCGAGGTCTTCATCGATGAGGGCGAGAACAATATGTTCGCGGTGATGAAGGAGCTGGTGAAGCAGAAGTATTCTCGCCTGATCTACCCCGAACATCCGCGGGCGCTCGATTACGATCGCGAGCAGCCGAATTTCCGTACGCAATATCCGGGCGGCGGAGGTTACGCTGCGTTCGCGTTCAACGTGGGATACGCGCGGGCGATGCTGCAAGCCGCGCTCTCTTCCTGAGGAGACATCACCATGAAGCTTGTTTTGACGGCTGGCATCGCGATCGGAATGCTCGCGCCCGCGCAGGTCTTCACCCTGACCAGGGATCAGCTCATCGAGTACACCGCGCAGAATCCTTTTGACCGGTTCCCTGACGGGCGTCCGAAGGTTCCGGATTCGTTGATCCAGCGCGCCCGGGGCATGTCCGCCGAGGAAGTCTGGGCGGTCCTTCCGGGAAAGAACTATCGGAATCAATACGAAGGCGGATTCCGCGTACTGCATCCGAACAAGAAACTGGTTGGCCGTGCGTTCACCGTGCAGTTCATGCCGGTGCGGCCCGATGTCGATGACGTTCTCTCCGCCAAAGCCAAGGCGAAGGGCATGGCGCGCTGGAACAATCAGGTCGCGATCGACATGTTGCAGCCGGGCGACGTTCTGGTGGTCGATCTGTTCGGTAAGACCGAAGGCGGAACCATTGTCGGCGACAATCTCTTTTACTACACGATGCTGGCAACCAAGGGCGGAGGTCTGGTGGTGGACGGCTCCATTCGCGATCTGGAAGGCATCAAGGACATGGACATGCCCGCGTATTTCCGGAATGTTCATCCGACCCCGATCGGCAATGTGATGCTGACCGGCATCAACATCCCGATTCGCATTGGCGGCGTAACGGTGATGCCGGGAGATCTGGTGTTCGGCGACCCGGAAGGACTCTACTTCATTCCGCCGCAATTGGTAACGCAGGTTCTGGATAACGCCGACGTCATTCACGTCCACGACGAGTGGACCCGGAAAAAGTTCGACGAAGGAAAATATAAATCCAGCGAGATCTACGGTTCTCCCACCGATCCAGCGCTAAAGAAGGAATACGAAGAGTATCTCAAGAAGCGGCTGGAGGAAATTCGGAAGCAGAATCCGAAATGATATCGTGGAGGGTCATGTCTCAATCGCGTGCGGGGATCTTGATATTCGTTTCGTTGCTTAGCGCTTCCGGAGCTTTGGCTCAAGGCGCACAATTTCCGCAAGCGGAAATTTCCAACTCACAGATTCACGCGAAACTGTATCTGCCGGACCCGCAGTCCGGCTACTATCGCGCGACCCGTTTCGATTGGTCCGGTGTCGTCTCCAGCCTGGAGTGGAACGGCCACACCTATTTCGGGCAATGGTTCCCGCGCTACGACCCCAAGCTGCACGATTCCATCACCGGCCCCGTAGAGGAGTTCCTGACCCACGGCAGCGGCCTCGGCTACGACGAAGCCAAGCCCGGGGAATCTTTCGTCAGAATCGGCGTGGGCGCGGTTCGCCGCCCGGACGATTCTCCGTTCCGCCAGTTCGGCACCTACCAGATCACCGATCCCGGCAAGTGGACCGTACATCGCGCGAAGGACTCCATCGAGTTCACGCAGGAGTTGGGTGACACGCGCGGATACGCGTATCTGTACCATAAGAAGCTTCGTCTGGATGGGAATCGGCTAATCCTCGAACATCGCCTGCGGAACACCGGCGCCAAGGTCATCGCGACCAGCGTCTACGAACACAACTTCTTTATGCTCGACGGCAGGCCCTCCGGTCCCGATACGGTGGTGAAATTTCGCTTCGATCCGGCCGCCAAAGCGGATTTGCACGGTCTCGCGCAAACCGGCGGCAAAGAGCTGCATTATTCGCGGGAACTGGAAACAGGTCAGAGCGTATACACCGAACTCACCGGCTACGGCGGCGCTGCGACCGACTACGACATTCGAGTCGAGAACACCACAACCGGCGCGGCCGTCCGCCAGACCAGCGATCGTCCGATGTCCAAATTGGCGTTCTGGTCGATTCGAACCACGGTCTGTCCCGAAGCGTTCATCGATCTTCAGGTGGATCCTGGGAAAGAAGTCTCCTGGCAAATCGGTTACGAATTCTACGCCGCTCCGCAGACCTCCTCGGGAGGCGGCGCGGCGCGAACGGACCCGAACGATCGAACCATGTACATCGGCACTTATACGCGTCCTCCCAGTAAAGGCATTTATGCCTACGCCTTCCACAGCGCGACCGGCAAAACCACGCCAATCGGGCTGGTAGCCGAAACTGAGAATCCTTCCTTCCTGACGGTTCATCCGAATCAGCGATTTCTTTATGCCGTGAATGAGCTGTCTCAATATGAAGGCAAGCCGACTGGCAGCGTCACCGCTTTCGCCATCGATCCCGCCACCCACTCGCTGAAATTGCTCAACCGAATCTCGTCGGGAGGCTCGGGGCCTTGCCATCTGATCGTCGACAAGTCAGGAAAGTGGCTGTTCGTCGCGAATTACAACAGCGGCAGCGTCGCCGCGTTTCCGATTCACGAAGATGGCTCGCTGGGCGAACAGTCCGCGTTTTTCCAGCATGCCGGATCCAGCGTGAATAAAGAGCGGCAGCGTGGCCCGCACGCTCACGTGGCCGCGTTGTCGCCGGACAGCCGGTTCCTGCTGGTGGCCGATCTGGGCCTCGATCAGGTGTTTTCGTATCGCGTCGATCCGGCCAAAGGCGGACTCGTTCCCAACAATCCTCCCTTCGTCAAGATCGCCCCTGGATCGGGACCGAGGCACATCGCATTCCGGCCCGACGCGAAATTCGTCTACGCGATCAACGAAATGCTTTCCACCATTACCGCGTTTCGATATAACGCGTCGCGAGGGAGCCTTAAAGAGATCCAGACCGTCTCGACCCTTCCGAAAGACTTCAAAGGAGAGAGCACAACGGCGGAGATCGCGGTTCATCCCAACGGTAAATTTCTCTACGGATCGAATCGCGGCGACGACTCCATCGCGGTCTTCAAGATCGACCCGGGCAAGGGCACCCTCACATTTGTCGATCGAACGCCGACGCAGGGAAAGACGCCGCGCAATTTCGCGATCGATCCCTCGGGAACCTTTCTCTTCGCCGCCAACCAGGATTCCGCGAGCGTAGTCACGTTCCGCATCGATTCCCAAACGGGGCGATTGACTCCGACCGGGGACAACCTCGAAGTCCCGTTCCCGGTTTCCATCGTATTCGCCGGGGCGAAATAGGAGCTTAGTCAGATGCCGCGAAATGAAATAACGAGTGACTTATCCAGGCGCGCCATGCTGCTATCCCTGGGCGCGGCCGCTTTGCCCGCTTTGGCGAAAACCGGCAATGTAGAACTCGGCGTGTGCGGCAGCATCGAAAACTTCGCCAAAGCCGAACAATATGAGTTCGATTATTACGAACCCGCGGTAGCCGCGCTTTCCGTCCTCAGCAACGATGCTTTCTCGGACTTCAGCAAGAAAGTTCACGCTTCGCGATTGCGCTGTAAGCGATTCAACAGCTTCATTCGGACTCTGCAAGTGGTCGGGACGAATGTGGATAAGGAAGCGTTAACGGCGTACATGAAGGCCGCGCTCGACCGCTGCCGCGAGCTGGGGGCGAGCATCATCGTGTGGGGAAGCGCCGGTTCTCGCAATGTGCCGGAGGGATATTCGAGAGACGTGGCCTGGGAGCAGATCAAGACGTTTCTCAAGTATGCCGGAGACATCGCCGGCGAACGAAACCTGATCGTCGCCATCGAACCGCTGCGCAAGCAGGAAAGCAATATCATCAACACCGGAGCCGAAGCGCTCCGCCTGGTGCGTGACGTGAATCATCCGCACGTCAAGATGATCATCGATTACTACCATCTGCGTGTCGAAAAAGAAGATCCCAGCATTCTGCGCACCGCGCGCGAGCACATCGTGCATCTTCATTTTGCGAACCCGGCCGGCCGCCGCTGGCCGCATTCCGCTGACGAAGATCCCGTCTACGCTCAATTCTTTGAAATGATGAAACAAGTGGACTATCGCGGCGGTCTGTCGATCGAGGGAAACGGCACATTCGAAGCGGATGCCACGGCGAGCCTCGAATTTTTTAAAAAAGAGCTGGCCTGACCAGCCGTCAGGAACCATCGAGCACAG
>DATGGL010000318.1:0-24248 GCA_035308605.1 Bryobacteraceae bacterium | reverse complement strand
ATTCGGTGTCGAGCTGGCGTTTGCGCTCGTCGCTGATGACTTCAGCTTTCTTGAGCTCCGGAACTTCGCCGGGATCGACCACCACGAAGGCTTCGAAATACAGAACGCGCTCGAGCTCACGTAGTGTGATGTCGAGCAGGTAACCGATGCGGGAAGGCAGTCCCTTGAAAAACCACACATGCGAGCAGGGGCTGGCGAGCTCGATGTGACCGAGGCGCTCACGCCGGACGCGCGACAGGGTTACTTCGACGCCGCACTTATCGCAAATCACGCCGCGGTGCTTCATGCGCTTGTACTTGCCGCACAAGCACTCCCAGTCCGCGATGGGGCCGAAAATGCGCGCGCAGAACAGGCCATCGCGTTCCGGCTTGAAGGTCCGGTAATTGATGGTCTCCGGTTTGGTCACCTCGCCGTGCGACCAGCTCCGGATCTTTTCCGGAGAGGCGAGCGAGATGCGAATCGAATCGAAATCCGCGATCAGATTCGCCCGATCGTATGGAGAAGAACGATACATATGATCTGCCATGAATGTCTCCTGTTTAGTGTCCTAAACGCTCTTCCAGTCGAACCAGCCGATTGTCCAATCCGATAACCTTGCCCACGAGGATTTCAAACTTCGCCTCCAAAGACCCGATCCGTCCATCAAGCCGCGTTTCAAGCGCGCCGATGCGAGTATCGAGCCTGGTTTCGAGCGAAGCGATCCGAGTGTTGAGCGCCACAAAGTAGCCTATGTTCACCAGCAGCGTGATCAACACCGTGAGTGTCGGAATACCGATCGAAAGGTACAATTGCTGGTTCGTCAAAACCCCTCTCAATCCGCCGCCAGCGCCGTTTCCAGCACTTCGCGCGGTTTCTTCATCAACTCCACGTCCAGACACAACGACTGCAACTCACGAATCAATACGTTGAAGCTTTCCGGCACTCCCGGCTCTGCGGCCGCTTCGCCTTTGACGATCGCTTCGTAGATCTTGGCTCGTCCGTAAACGTCGTCGGACTTGGCCGTTAACAATTCCTGCAACACGTAGGCGGCTCCGTAGGCTTCGAGCGCCCACACTTCCATTTCGCCGAAGCGCTGCCCGCCGAACTGAGCTTTTCCACCCAGCGGCTGCTGGGTGATCAGCGAGTACGGCCCGATGGAGCGCGCGTGGATCTTGTCGTCCACCAGGTGCGACAGCTTCAGCATGTAGATGTAGCCGACCGTCACCGGCTGCTCAAACGGCTGCCCGCTGATACCGTCCCAGAGCTGGACTTTTCCGGAACTCGGCAGGTTGGCCGCCTTCAACCGCGATTTGATGTCTTTCTCGGTGGCTCCGTCAAACACCGGCGTCGCGAACTTGACGCCCAGCGCCTGCGCGGCCCAGCCGAGGTGGGTTTCGAGAATTTGCCCGACGTTCATACGGCTGGGAACGCCCAGCGGATTCAGAACGATCTCCACCGGCGTTCCATCCGGCAGATACGGCATATCCTCTTCGGGAACGATGCGCGCGATCACGCCCTTGTTGCCATGGCGGCCGGCCATCTTGTCGCCGACCGACAGCTTGCGCTTCATCGCGATGTAGCACTTTACCTGTTTGATGACGCCCGGAGGCAGCTCATCACCCTTGCGCAGCTTCGCGATCCGCTCTTCGGTGATCTTTTCGAGCACCGCGATCTGCCGCGAGGTCATTTCTTCGATTTCGTCGACCTGCTCATTCAGCCGCGGATCCTTATCCTTCAGCTTCATGCGCTTCAGGTCGCGCGCGCGGATCTTTTCGATCAGATCCCGCGCCAGAAGCGTGCCCTTCGAAAGCAGCTTCTTGTTGGTCTTTTCGTCGTGCAGATCGGCCAGCAGCTCTTTGCCGTCAAGATGAGCCGCCAGGCGCTTGGCCCGCTCGTCATTCAAAATGCGCTTTTCGTCTTCGAGGTTGCGGCGGAGACGCTCTTCGGAGCCTTCGAGGATCAGCTTGGAACGCTCGTCGAGTTCCGCGCCTTTCCGCGAAAACACCTTGCAATCGACCACCGTACCTTCAATTCCCGGCGGGCAGTACAGCGACGCATCTTTTACGTCGCCGGCCTTTTCGCCGAAAATCGCGCGCAGGAGTTTCTCTTCGGGCGTCAGTTGAGTTTCGCCCTTGGGCGTTACCTTGCCGACCAGAATGTCGCCCGGCTTTACGGTCGCGCCGACGCGAATGATTCCGCTTTCATCCAGATTTCTCAGGAAACCCTCGGCGATATTCGGAATATCGCGCGTGATTTCTTCGGGACCCAGCTTGGTATCGCGAGCGTCGACTTCGAACTCCTCGATGTGGATCGAGGTGTAGTAGTCTTCCTTGACCAGCTTCTCCGACACGACGATCGCGTCTTCGAAGTTGTAACCGCGCCACGGCATGAAGGCGACCAGCACGTTGCGGCCGAGAGCCAGCTCGCCCGATTCGGTGCAGGGACCGTCCGCGAGAACGTCGCCCTTTTTGACGCGCTGCCCCTGGAACACGATCGGCTTCTGATTGATACAGGTGTTCTGGTTGGAGCGCTTGAACTTGGTCATCTGATAGATGTCCGCGCCCACTTCGCGCGAGAGCTGGCCTTCGTGCACCGAACCCTCGACACGAACGATGATGCGTTCGCTATCCACCGAGTCGACGATTCCGGAGCGCTTGCACAGAACCACGGCGCCCGAATCGCGAGCCGTCACACGCTCCATGCCGGTTCCGACATAGGGAGACTCGGCGCGCAGCAGCGGAACGGCCTGGCGCTGCATGTTCGATCCCATCAGCGCGCGGTTGGCGTCGTCGTTCTCAAGGAACGGAATCAGACTGGCCGCGACGCTGACCAACTGCTTCGGGCTGACGTCCATGAATTCGATTTCACTGACGTGGTTCAGCACGAAGTTGCCGGCCTGCCGGGCGTTGACCAGTTCCGAGGTGATTTTGCCTTTATCGTCCACGGGCACGTTGGCCTGCGCGATCAGGTACTTGTCTTCTTCCCAGGCCGAAAGATAATCGCAATAGGCTTCGATCTCCGCCGGCTGTTTTTTCGCAGCCAGTCCGCGATTCGCCTTTTCGACGTCGTTGCGGTGCAGCACCTGGCCGACCTTGAAATCGGTCTCGCCGGGATTCAAGATACGAACTTCGTCGACGACGATGCCGTCCTTGACGCGGCGGTACGGGCTTTCGATAAATCCGTACTCATTGATTCGCGCAAAGCACGACAATGAGCTGATCAGACCGATGTTCGGACCCTCTGGAGTCTCAATAGGACAGATACGGCCGTAGTGGGTGGGATGGACGTCGCGGACTTCGAAGCCCGCGCGTTCACGAGAGAGGCCACCCGGTCCAAGAGCCGAAAGACGCCGCTTGTGCGTGATTTCGGACAAGGGATTGGTCTGATCCATGAACTGCGAAAGCTGGCTGGATCCGAAGAATTCGCGGATGGCGGCCATTACCGGCTTGGCGTTGACCAGGTCGTGCGGCATGGCCGTCGACATTTCCTGGTACACGCTCATTTTTTCCTTGATCGCGCGCTCCATGCGGACCAGACCGATGCGGAACTGGTTTTCCAGAAGCTCGCCCACCGCGCGAACGCGGCGATTGCCGAGGTGATCGATGTCGTCCACCGCGCCGATACCGCGGCGCAGTTTCAGCAGGTACTGGATGGTGTCGATGAAGTCCTTGTGATCGAGCGTCCGCTTATCGAGCGGAGTGGCGTCGGCCTTGTCGTACAGCTTGATATTGAACTTCATGCGTCCGACGCGCGAGAAGTCGTACTTGCGGGCGTCGAAGAACATGCCCTGGAAAAGCTGGGTGGCGGTGTCGACCGTCGGCGGATCGCCGGGGCGAAGCTTGCGGTAGATTTCGAGCAGCGCGTCGTTCTGCTGCTTCACGCCGTCCTTGCGCAACGTGGCCGAAATCACATTTCCGACTTCGTCGAGCTCGGGGAAGAATACATCGAAGGTCGAAATCTTCGCCTCAATCAGCTTGGCGACGATGGTGGGCGTCAGCTCGTGGTTGGCTTCGATCAGAACTTCGCCGGTTTCCATCTCGACCACGTCGGCCGCGACGTAGGCGCCTTCGAGATCGTTGGCCGCGATTTCCACCTGCTCGATCTTGGCCTTCTGGATGTCCTTATAAACGCTATTGGTGATCTTGCGGCCCTGGGTGACGATGGTTTCGCCGCCCTTGGTGATGGCGTGCGAAAGCTTGTGGCCGATCAGGCCGTCGGCGACTTTCCAGAACAGCTTCTTGTCCTTGATAACGATGTCGTTGCACTTGTAAAAACCGCGCAGAATGTCGGCGTCGGTTTTCAGGCCAAGCGCGCGCAGAAATACGGTTCCGTAGAACTTGCGCTTGCGATCGATGCGGACGTGCAAGAGATTCTTGTTGTCGTATTCGAACTCGACCCAGCTTCCGCGATAGGGAATGATCTTCCCAAGGAAATAGCCCTGGGCCTGCTGGCGCTCGAAGAAGACGCCGGGCGAGCGGTGCAACTGCGATACGATGACGCGCTCGGTTCCGTTGATGATGAACGTTCCGTTATCGGTCATCAGCGGGATTTCGCCGAAGAAGACTTCCTGCTCCTTGATGTCGCGGATGGTCTTATTGCCGGTTTCCGGATCTTTGTCGAAAACCGTCAGCCGGATGGTGACTTTGAGCGGAGCCGCGTACGTCATGCCGCGCTCTTCGCATTCGGCCACGTCGTATTTGAGCTGCAGCCCGACGGGATCGCCGCAGCGGTTGCAGAACGTGACGATGTTCTTGTTAAACGTTCCGCAGCGCGGGCACAGGACTTCGCCCAGGTGGAACGGATCGGTCTGAATGGTCGCGCCGCAGGCCGGATTCCGGCAGGTGGAGCGCAGGTGATGCAGGCCCTTCAGGTTGCCGCATTTGCATTCCCAGTTGCCGATTGCGTAATCGACAAACTCGAGCTGGCTCAGACCGCGAAAGTCCGAGATGGGGAACACGCTCTTGAAGACGCTCTCCAGACCCGTGTCGTCGCGTTCGCTCGGCAGCAGGTCCATCTGAAGAAAGCGTTCGTAGGATTTCTTCTGGACCTCGATCAGATTCGGAATCGGAATCGAGGTTTTGATCTTCGAAAAATCAACTCGTTCTCGGTGTGCGCCGTTTTCCGGGGTGTGCATGTTCAAAAATCCTCAGCGGAGCGAGAGCCGCTCCAAGGGAGGTATAAAAACCTCCGAATCAAGACGAAAAGGCCCGTGGGCGTAAAGACACCACGGGCTGGATCTGTGCACGCAGGGCGAAGCCAAGCGGTAGTTCAGACGAACTGCCGAGCAGATCGCGGGGTAAGAATTTCACTGTAACCAGGTCCGGTGCTCTCTCTCCGGTTAGTCAAAGAATAGCAAACGCGGTGCCATTCGTCAAATGCCGTCCGGGCGCGACTCACCGCGCGCGCCGCGCCGGACAATAACCTGATTGTTTCCTTAGGCTTACTTTACTTCGACTGAAGCGCCGGCGTCGACGAACTTCTTCTTGATCGCTTCCGCCTCGTCCTTATTGACGCCTTCCTTCACGGTCTTGGGAGCGCCATCGACCAGATCCTTGGCTTCCTTGAGACCGAGGCTGGTGACTTCGCGGACAACCTTGATGACGTTGATCTTGTTGGCGCCTGCCGCGGTCAGCACCACGGCAAACTCGGTTTTCTCCTCAACCGGAGCCGCAGCCGCGCCGCCGCCCGCCGCCGGAGCCGCAGCTACTGCCGCCGCTGCCGCCGAAACCCCGAGCTTCTCTTCGAGCAACTTGACGAGCTGCGACGCCTCGAGCAGCGTCAGCCCCTGAATCTGTTCCGCAATCGTGTTGATATCCGCCATTGTCTTATCCTTTGAACTTATTTTCTTTAACGCCCTGGTCGACGACCACGGCTAGATTCCGACCAACCCCGTTTATCGCCGTCACCAGACGTTGGGCCGGCGCCTGGATTAACCACAGTAACTTCGCGTAGATCTCTTCTTTCGAGGGCAGCGTCGCCAGATCATTGATGCCCTTCACGTCGACCACGCGGCCCTGAACCATGCCGGCGCGGAACGTGAAACTCGGATTCGCCTTCGCGTACGCGGTCAGCGCCTTGGCCAAGGCCACCGGATCGCCCGAAGTATAGGCAAGGGAGCACATGCCCTTGAGGTCCTTCAACAAGTCCGCCGAGGCTGTCCCTTCGCCGGCCTTCTCCGCGATGCGATTCTTGATGACCTTATAATTGCCGCCCGCGCCGCGGACGGTCTTGCGCAGCTCGAAATCCTGACCGACGGTCAGCTTTTCGTATCCCGTCAGGAACACGTTGCTGGATTTCTTGAGCTCTTCCCGCAACGCTTCCAGGTCTTTTTGTTTTTCCGGCTTCTTTTTCATGGTTAGACCGCCTTCTGGTTATAGGGCGTCACGTCGAGCGAAACTCCAGGCCCCATGGTCGAACAGATCGTCACGCTGCGAACGTATTTACCCTTGGCCGCGGCCGGCTTCGCCTTCACCACCGCATTCAGCAGCGTGTTGGCGTTTTCGAGCAGCTTGCCGCTCTCGAAACTGACTTTCCCCACCGGGACGTGAATGACGCCGGTCTTGTCGACGCGAAATTCGACTTTACCGGCTTTCACTTCCTTAACCGCCGTGGCGACATCCACGGTGACGGTGCCGGTCTTCGGATTCGGCATCAGCCCGCGCGGGCCGAGAACTTTGCCCAGCCGTCCGACGGAGCGCATCATATCCGGCGTCGCGATGACGGCGTCGAAATCGGTCCAGTTTTCGGTCTGGATCTTCTGCACCATGTCCTCGCCGCCGACCAGATCGGCACCGGCTTCGGTGGCCTCGCGCAGCTTGTCGCCGGAGGCGATGACGAGAACTTTCTTGGATTTGCCAAGCCCGTTGGGCAGCACCACGGTGCCGCGTACCATCTGGTCGGCGTGTTTCGGATCGACGCCCAGCCGCAGGTGGAGCTCGACGGTCTCGTCGAACTTGGCAAACTTTACTTTCTGAACCAGCGGGACGGCGAGTTCGATGGCGTAGGGTTTGCGTTCAACCTGACTGGACGCGGCGGTATACTTCTTACCTGATTTGCGGCTCATGTTGTGACTGGTCCAAACGGCGGGACGTTACTGCTGCCCACGCCTCCCAAAGATGACTGACTACGAAACCTTAGCGTAACAAAGCCGGGCTGGTGGCGCAACTGGGGTTGTTGAAAACGTCCAAGCTGCTTACTGTCTCGAGTCTGCGTGAAAATGGCGAAACCCGCTTCCTGTCGGTCGCGGTTCGGTGTCGGCGCTGATCAATGGTTTGCCGGGCCCTGGGCGTAGGAGCGCGCGATTTGTGATCGGAGCAAGATGGGCGGAGTACAACTCCGCCGCAGGCAACATGCCTGCCTCCCGTGGATCCGGGGCTTTAGCGCGAGTAGAATTGGGTTCAATATGAATTGGACAGCGCCCTATCGCGAAACACCGACGCGGTTAGAATAGGAAGCAGATGGCGACTCGCGATTGGAAGCAGGAGAAAAAATCCGCGACGGGCCCACTATCTTCCCGAGCCCCTATGCCCGCCGAAGACGATCGCCCTGCCACCAAGAAAGATATCGACCAACTTCGAACGGAGTTCCACGGCGACATGGATCAGTTCCGCGTACAGATTCATGGCGACATGGATCAACTCCGAAACGAGCTGATCGAAGCGATGCGCGATATGCAGACCGAGGTCTTGCGCGCCTTCCATTCCTGGGCACGCCCGATCGAGATCCGTTTGCGCTCGTTCGATGATATGCAGCAGCGCCTGGGGCTTCTCGAAGAACGCGTCAGCATCATCGAACGCGGTAAGACTTCCAACTGATCGGTTTCCTCGCCAACGGGGTCGATAGTAGTTCGGCTTTTGCTAATCTTTTCGTATGAAACGCCTCTCGCTCGCCTTACTCTCGGCTCTTTTTCTGACTCTCCCGGCTCCAGCACAACGGCGTGGCGGGCAAGAAATGGCGTCGGCATCTCACCCCGATGGTCCGATGAAGGACATCCGGTGGCGGCAGATCGGGCCTTTTCGGGGCGGACGTGTGCTCGCGGTTTCCGGTGTCACTTCGCAGCCGCAGGTCTATTACTTCGGCGCGACTGGCGGCGGAGTTTTTAAGACCACCGACGGCGGCGCGAGCTGGATTCCCGTTTCCGACGGCCAATTCGCTAATGGCGATGTCGGATCGATCGCGGTCGCCGAATCCGATCCGAACTTTGTCTACGTGGGAATGGGCGAATCGTGCATTCGAGGCAACGCGTCGCCGGGCGATGGAGTCTACAAATCCACCGATGCGGGCCGCACATGGAAGAACGTCGGTCTTAAGGACACCCAGCAGATCGGCAAAGTATTGATCGATCCGCGCGACCCGAACATCGTTTACGTCGCAGCCCTGGGGCATCAGTTTGGCCCCAACGAACAGCGCGGCGTGTTCAAAACCACCGATGGCGGGAGCACGTGGAAACAAGTCCTGACGCGCGGACCCAAAGCGGGCGCCGTCGACCTTTCGCTCGACCCGAGTAATCCGAACGTGATCTACGCGGCGTTCTGGGAAGTGTACCGGACTCCGTACACGCTCGAAAGCGGCGGCCCGAACAGCGGCTTGTGGAAGAGCACCGACGGCGGCGCGACGTGGAAAGATCTTTCCAAGAATCCGGGCATGCCCAAGGGTCTGATGGGGCGCGTCGGCGTCTCGGTTTCGCCGGCGAATCCGCAGCGCGTCTACGCGCTGATCGAAGCGGAGGAAGGCGGGGCGTTTCTTTCCAATAACGGCGGCGATACGTGGGTCCGCACCAACTCGCACAACGATCTGCGCCAGCGCGCCTGGTATTACACGCACGTTTTCGCCGATCCGAAGAACGTCGATGAAGTCTATTACCTGAACACCGGATTCTTCCGGTCGACCGACGGCGGCCGCACCTACACGTCGATTCAAACGCCGCATGGCGATAATCACGGCTTGTGGATCGCGCCCAACGATCCGCAGCGCATGATCGAATCGAACGACGGCGGCGCGAACGTCACGTTTAATGGCGGACGGTCCTGGTCGAGCATTATGAATCAGCCGACCGCGCAGTTCTATCGCGTGGCCCTCGATAACGATTTTCCGTATCACGCGTACGGAGCCCAGCAGGACAACACCACCGTCCGGACTTCCACGCGCGGCCGCGGCGGCATCACGGAGAAGGACTGGTACGACGTCGGGGGCGGCGAAAGCGGATGGATCGCTCCGGATCTGCGCGACACCAACGTGGTCTATGCCGGTTCCTACGGCAATTTGATTACGCGCTTCGACGCGAAAACCGGGACGATGCGCAACATCAATCCGTGGCCCGATAATCCCATGGGCCATCCGGCGTCGGATTTGAAGTACCGGTTCCAGTGGAGCTTTCCCATTGTCATCTCGCCGCACGATCCTGCCGTGATTTACGCCGGCGCGAACGTGATGTTCAAGTCGACGGACGAAGGTCAGAGCTGGACGCCCATCTCGGGCGACCTGACGCGCAATGACCGTTCGCGGCAGGGCTCCTCGGGCGGACCCATTACAAAGGACAATACTTCGATCGAGTATTACGACACCATTTTCACGATCAACGAATCGCCGATCACCAAAGGTTTGATCTGGGTCGGATCCGACGACGGATTGGTTCACCTGTCGCGCGATAACGCGAAGACGTGGCAGAACATTACTCCGCCCAAGGACATCCTGCCCGAGTGGTCGCAGATCAACGCGATCGAGTCGTCTCCACACGATCCGGCGACCGCCTATATCGCGGCGACGATGTACAAATCGGACGATTTTAAGCCGTATATGTACAGAACCACGGACTACGGCAAAACCTGGACCAAGATCGTCAACGGCATCCCTAACGATCACTTCACGCGCGTGGTCCGCGAAGATCCCAACAGAAAAGGCCTCCTGTTCGCCGGAACGGAATTCGGCATTTATGTTTCCTACAACGGCGGCGATCAGTGGCAGTCAATCCAGCTCAATCTGCCGGTGGTGCCGATTACCGACCTCGCCTTCCACAAGCGCGACGACGAACTGGTGGTCGCGACCCAGGGACGGGCGTTCTGGATCATGGACGATCTGCAGCTTCTGTTCGACTTGAAGGGCCAGGCTCCCACTGACGACGCGCATCTGTTCAGACCGAAGACTACCTTGCGCGCCGAGGGCGGGCGCGGATTCAGCCCGAACCGAACCGGCTTCGCAGCCGGATCGAATCCGCCCACCGGCGCGGTGATCGAATACTGGCTGAAAGAGCGTCCGCAAGGGGAAGTGACTCTCGAGTTTCTGGACGCCGCCGGCAAATCGGTCAACAAGTATTCGAGCCAGGTGGCGGAGCGAAATGCGCGCGACGCCGCCATGGCCGAAGCGGAAGCCGAGTTCAATCCGTTCGCTTCCGTGGGTCCGCAGCGCGTCCCCGCGCAGGCGGGCATGAACCGCTTCGTCTGGGATCTACACTATCCCGACGCCACGACTTTCCCCAACATGATTATGTGGGCCGGCTCCACGCGTGGACCGCTGGTGATTCCCGGCAATTATCAGGTCCGCCTGACGGTGAACGGCAAAGCGCAGACGCAGACGTTCGCGATCGTCAAAGACCCACGGGCCAAGACTACTCCGGAAGAGTTCAATCGCCAACTCGCGCTGGCGCTGCAAATCCGAGACAAGCTTTCGCAGACCAATCAAGCCGTCATCGATATTCGCGAAGCCAAGAAGCAGCTTGGCGAATACATTTCGCTTTGGAAAGACAACGCCGCTGCGAAAAAGATCGTCGACAGCGCGCAGGATCTGACAAAAAGGCTTTCCGCCGTCGAAGAGCAGCTTTACCAGGTGAAGAACCAGGCGCACGAGGATCCGCTCAACTACCCGATCCGGCTGAACAATCGCATCGCGTCGCTGCTGAGCGTGGTGGAAGCGACTGACGCCGGCCCCACGCGCCAGTCCGAAGCGGTCAATGAAGAGCTCGCCACGGAAGTGAACATCCAGCTTCGCGCCGCGCAGAAGCTTCTGAGCGACGACATTGCGGCGTTCAATAAGATCGTGCGGGAATCCAATATTCCCGCCGTGACGATCAGCAAGCCGAAGAACGGAGTCGAATAGCGCGCACATGGAGCTCTATCTCCTGCGCCATGGCATTGCCGAGGATCGCGCCGCCAGCGGACGCGATGCCGACAGGCGGCTCACCGATGAGGGCAAGAAGAAACTCCACAAAGTGCTGGCGCGCGCCCACAAATCCGGCGTCGCGCCGACCCTGATTCTTTCGAGTCCTTTGACGCGTGCGATGGAAACCGCCGAAATCGCCGCGGACGAACTCGCCTACAACAGCGAGATCGTGCGCACGGCAGCGCTGACGCCGGATTCCACTCCGGCCGACGTGTGGGCGGAAATTCGCGCGCATCGCGATGAACCGTCGATTTTGTTGGCGGGACACGAGCCCCTGTTCTCGGCAACCGTCGCGGGTTTTGTAGGTTCGGCGCGGGCGATGGTCGAATTCAGGAAAGGCGCACTGGTGCGAATCGATTTTTCCACCATCGGCGCCGAGCCGCGCGGCGTCCTGCAATGGATGCTCACGGCGAAGGTGTCGTAGGTCCACGACTTGCAGGTACGCGCGCAACCCAGGTACGGGAGCTACAGATCCCGCAGGACTGGAGCGCCGCTCCGCAGCGAACTATTCTGGTGGCAAATCCATACTTACGCCGTCAAAATTTGATTCCTCAAAGCCGATGAGCATAACGCTGGGAGGTGGTGGGGATCCTCGCCGTGCGCCGCGCCGTCGAGCGCACGCCTGTCCGCCAGTCTCCCGGCGTTTCTTATTTAGCGGTAGAGCCAGCGCGCAAGCTGCCAGTTCCCCTGAAATTCGGATGGGGAAAGCTTCGCTTCCGCGTTGTGGATGAAGAGCGGGATATCCATTTCATGAAGCGATCCGTGCGCGCGATATTCGGCGGGCAGGGCTTCGGATTCGGCATCCAGTTCTCCAAACACGGTATCGCGATCCCCAAGAACCACCAGATCGCCGATGCGCGACGGCATCAGATGAAAGCGCTTGCATGCTTCGGTGCGCGTGAGCACGATTTCAACGCCCTTCAACTCCGAAATCGCTTTCGCCACGCGATCCACTTCCTGCGAACTCTTGCAATACACCCAGGCGACGCCGCCGTAGCCGCGATGGTGCTTTACATAATGGTCGCGATCGACCGAAATCGCGATCTTGATAGGGGCGCCGCGGCGCGCGCACGCCTTTTCGAGATCCCAGCATAGGCTCTTGTGATTCATGCCGTGATCGGCGGTCAGGAGGAAAGCCGCGTCCGGCGCGGCGGCGGACGCTGCTCCCAACAGCTCGTCCAATTTCGCGAGATGCTCTTTCGACTCGGCCGACTCGGGCGGCCATGTGTGCATCGGATAATCGGTGGTGTGGATGTACAGGCATCCGAAATCGCGGCGGGTTTTCAGAAGATCGATGGCGGCGGTCAGAAGCCAGTAGTTGATTTCGCGGCTGTAGATGGGCGGGGCGGGACCGAAGCGGCGGACCCAGTCCTCGCCGGGCTCTTCGGCGGTCATGATGAGATCGGCGCCGGGCGCGAGTAACGTGGTCGTTTTCTTTTTCGACGAGAGCAGCGCGGACTTGACGCCCTGCCTGGCGGCCCGCTGGAACAACGTGGGGGCCATGAGCAGATCGGCCGTTTCCATGTATTCCTCGCGGCCGGATCGCTCATCGAAATAGGAGTTGCCGGTGATGCCGTGCTGCTCCGCCAAAACCCCGCAGCAGATGGATGCGTTGTTGGTGTTCGTTACCGACGGCATGGTCGCCTGCCCGCGGACAAACATTCCGCGCTCGCGCCACTTGGCCAGCGTTGGCATCCGGCTGTTTTGCAGATATTCCAGGCCGAAGCCGTCGCACATAATGACGACGCTGCGCTGCGGCAGTTTCCGGGCAAACGCAGGCGCCATTGCCGCCGACGCAAGAAAGCTCCTGCGGGTTGTCTTTAGTCCCGACACGGCGCGAGCCTACTTCTTTTGTGTGTAGGAAGCGTCGCCGCGAATCCAGTCGTCCCGGCGGGGAGCGAAGGTCTCGACGACGATCGAATCTTCCAGAGCCAGAGCGGAATGCACTCGGTTGGGAAGAATCTGCAGAACGTTACCGGCCTTTAGAACGACTTCCTGGCCGTCGACGGTGAACTTCACGCTGCCCTTTTCCACCATCGAAATCTGCTCGTTGTGATGGCTGTGCGTGGCCACCACGCAACCTGTCTGCATCTCCATCCGGCAAATGGTCAGGTTCTCGGCATGAATGGCCTGACGCTTTAGCAGATCGTTGATCTGATCCTTCTTAACATCGTCCCAGGTGAACGGAAGTGTAGAAGTGCTCATTGAGTAACTACCTCCAATGGGCCAGTATACCTTCAGATGCGTATCGCGAGCGGGAAGTGCACCTGAGTCGCGTAACTGACGCGATCCGAAGAAGTTCGCGATGTCTACGATTCGGAAAGTTGCGCTTTCAGCAGGTCGCTTAGATAATTCGTCAACGCCGAAACATCGAAGTGGCCCTGTTCCCAGGCTACGTCCGCTTCCCGAAGCGCGGCGTAATACGGCGCACGATTGTCCCTTATTCGTTCCGGAACGATCTTACGTCCAGGAAGCAACTGGCCGTGCTTCAGACAAAGCAGGTAATAACACGCGGCCCTGGCGGTTCTGCCGTTGCCCTCCACAAATGGGTGAATCCAATTGAGCCGCCATAACGCGTACGCCGCAAGGCCCGTTGGGCTGTTAACGATGTCCCAATTCTCATGGATCAGCGAAAAGAATCTGTCCATCAAATCGGGCACGTCCCGAAAATGGGGTGGGAAATGGTTCCCGACGTAAATTGGCTCTTCGCGGTACCGCCCGCCAAACTGTGAGATGTTTGCCACCGCCGCGTGGTTCAACGCCCACAGCGTGTACTTGTCGAAGGATTCAATGCCCTTTTTCAGCCCGATCTCAATGCAATTCGTCAGCAGATCATACTGTCGCAGTAAGTTACGCTCTTGAATTCTTGCGTAGAGATCGGGATCGTCCTTTTCCCTGACGGACATAATCCTGCGAGCAACGATATTTACGAGAGTCGGATGCGTCCTGAGGCAGCTCGGACGCTTTCCTTAGTGATTCGGCTGGAGGTAGAAGCGGGCGCATTGCCAAAAGCAAAGCTCACCCTCTGTTCCTGAAGCTCTTCTTCCGTGATGACCCGCTCTCGAGATTCACTCAAGAGACGCGTTAGCTCCGGATCTGGAGCTGGCATGTTTTGAAACTGTTTCCGATCTGCCATAACCAATTTTCCCACGGAACTGGAACGCCCGCCTCGCTTTACGCCCCCGGCAGTTTAAACGCGACCAGTTCCGCTGGGTGCCCCGCACCGCTGATTGCGAGGACGATATATTGCTCGCCGTTCAGCATGTAGGTCATCGGGGAGCCACTCTGGGGGGCGGCCATATAAACCGAGCCGACTTCCTGGCCGGTCATCTTGTCATATGCCCGCAGCATCGCGCCGCGGACTCCGCTTGGCGTTGTGAAAAATCCCGCTTCGCCGCAGATCACCAGCGTCTTCGTCGTCAACGGGCCCAGCAAACCCGGGCGCCCGGTGCGCGGAATATTGACGCCCTTTAGCGCCGGGCTGTTGCGAATATTGTCGGGAGTTTCGCCGTGCGCGATCTGCCAGCGGAATTCGCCTTTGTCCATATCGATCGCCGTGATGCGCCCGTAGGGCGGCTTCAGCAGCGGCAGGCCTTCCACCGTCAACCCGCCCAAGAAAGCCGCTCCGCCGCGCCCGCCGACCGGAGTCGGAATCGCCGCCGATGGCGGAGGAGCCGCGCCCATCGCTCTGCGCGGCCGCGGCGCCACTCCCGCGAGGCCGTTGATGTAATTCATGTCCGAAATCTCCGGGCTCGGCGGAGGAATCAGCCCCAGCACCGCGATCGCGCTTTGCGAAAACACGTACACCGTGTGCGTCTCGGGATCGTACGATCCGCCCGGCCAGTTGGTTCCGCCCTGGGAGCCCGGCGAGATCAATGTCGCCAGCGTTCCATCGGTTTTGCTCAATGACGGCGGCGTGAAAATCGGTCCGATCTTGTACTTCGAAACCAGTTTCAGCGCTTCTTCATGAAGCTGCGGCGTGAAATTGATCAGACTCTCCGGCAGCACGCCTTGGTTATCGTAGGCGGGCGGCTTGGTCGGAAACGGCTGCGTCGGCGAATACCACTCCGTGGGCACGTCGCCCTTGGGAACCGGGCGCTCCTCAATCGGCCAGATCGGCTGCCCGTTGGTGCGGTCGAAAACATACAGAAACGCCTGCTTGGTGGGCTGGGCGACCGCCTTCACCAGCTTGCCGTTAACAGTGATGTCGCACAGGATTGGCGCGCACGGAATATCCATGTCCCATAAGCCGTGATGGACAAGCTGATAGTGCCACTTGCGTTTTCCGGTTTGCAGATCCACGGCAACCAGACTTTCTCCAAACAATCCGTTGCCGGGCCGGTGCCCGCCGAAGTAATCACCGGTCGGCAGTTCCACCGGCAAATACACGAGGCCCAGGTCTTCGTCGACCGAAATCTGTCCCCATACTCCCGTGTTTCCCGTGTACGACCAGGAATCGTTGAGCCAGGTGTCGACGCCGAATTCGCCGGCTCGCGGGATGGTGTGGAAGATCCAGAGCCGCTTGCCGGTCTTCACGTCGAATCCGCGGACGTAGCCCTTCACGTTCTTCTTGCTGGTGGGCGCGCCGCCTTCCATGTGCGCGGCGCCGACGATGACGACATTTTTCGCGACAATCGGCGTCGAATGCAGGCCGACTTCCCCGGTCACGAGATCGATTTCCTGATCGTCATCCTGCTTCAGATCGACAATCCCAGACTTTCCAAAACCGGGCACGGGGACGCCGGTCTTGGCATCCAGCGCCACCAGGCGATAGCCGGTAGTGACGTAGAGAATTCGTTCTTCCCGGCCGTCGGTCCAATAGGCTAGGCCGTGCCCGGAAAGCTGGCGAGGCGCGTTTTCGCCGCGCTTGCCTTCATCCTCGCTGTGCATCCAGCGCAGCTCGCCCGTCGCGGCGTCGAGCGCCACCACCGCGCGGCGCGTTCCGGCCGTCACGAACAGCATGCCGTGGACGAACAACGGCGTGCCTTCGTACTGGTACTCGGGCCGCGGACCGAGCGAGGAAGTTCCAAATCTCCAGGCAACTTCGAGCTTGTTGAAATTCGACGCGTTGATCTGATCCAGCGGCGCATAGCGGGTGCTTCCCAGGTCGCCTGCATACGAGCGCCATTCGCCATTCTTCGTACCAGACTGCGCCAGCGTGGGTAGAGCCGCCGCGAGAAACACTGCTACGGGAGCCGCCACTGCAATCCATCGACAGGGACTTCTCATTGCGAATCCTCCATTGATTCCAAATCAGGCACAGATTCCAAATCAGGCATGAATTCCTAAATCAGACTATATAACGTCACACAGAACGCGCGCCAAAAATTATCACAGCGGGGTGACGGATGCAAGGGAGTAGGGGTACCAAAAAACAGGACCCAACCGATTGGTCGGTTCGGCGCCGGGTTGCACTTGACACCCTCCGGGCTTGTCTTTATATTTGGATGACTCTAATCATATGTGGCAACATAACTACGCTCCGCTTGCGGGAAGTTTGCCGCTGTCCACGCTGGTAGCCGCCCTGCCTATCTTCGTGCTGCTGTTTCTGCTGGGTGTCATGCGCAAGTCCGCGTGGATTGCAGCCACCAGCGGATTGGCTGCCGCCGCGGTGGTCGCGGTTTTCGAATACGGCATGCCGGTGCGCAACCTGATCGGCGCGGTCACGTATGGCGGCGCGTACGGGCTGTTCCCCATCGGCTGGATCGTGTTCGGCGCGATCCTTATGTACCGGATCACGGTCGAGACCGGCAAGTTCGAAGTTCTGAAAAATTCCGTCGGCCATCTGACCACGGATCGCCGCGTGCAAGCGCTGCTGATCGCCTTCGCCTTCGGCGCATTCATCGAAGGCGCTTCCGGATTCGGAACACCGATCGCGGTTGCCGCCGCGATGCTCGCCGGCCTGGGATTTTCTCCCTTCTTCGCGGCCGGCATCTGCCTGGTGGCGAACACGGCCCCGGTCGCGTTCGGCTCCATCGGCATTCCGATTATTACGCTGGCGGCAACCACGGGCCTTCCGCTGGACCGTCTGAGCGCCGGCGTCGGACGCATTTGCGCGCCCGTTTCGCTGTTCGTTCCCGCGTATCTGGTTATCGTGATGGGCGGCTGGAAAGCGCTCCGAGGAGTTCTGCCGGCCGCGGCCGTATGCGGAATCGCGTTCGCCTCGGTTCAGTTTTTTGTGTCGAATTTCATTGGCGTGCAATTGACCGATATTCTTGCATCGCTCACGGCCCTGGGATGCCTGGTGATTCTGCTGCGCATGTGGAAGCCGAAGGATACGTTTTCGTTTCCGGACGAGCATCGCGGCGAAGTGCAGACCACGGTGCCGCATTACACGGCCGGCGAACTTGTGATGGCGTGGAGCCCGTATATCCTGCTGGTGATCTTCGTGCTGTTGTGGGGCTACAAGCCGTTCGCGGCGGAACTGAATAAGGTCAACGTCGTGTTTAACTGGGCGTGGCTGCACAATGAAGTACAACGCGTGCAGCCCGTGGTGATGAAGCCGACTCCCTACCCGGCGGCGTTCAATCTGAATTATCTGTCGGCGGCCGGAACCAGTTGCCTGTTCGCCGGGATCGTGTCCGCGTTCGTGCTGCGAATGGGCTTTAAATCGTTCTTCAAAGTCCTGAAGGACACCGTGAAGCAGTTGTTCGTCGCCGAAATGACCATGGCATGCGTGCTGGCCATCGCCTTTCTGATGAATTATTCCGGCGCGACGGGCACTCTTGGCCTGGCGTTCGCCGCCACCGGCGCATCTTTCCCGTTCTTCAGCGCTCTGTTAGGCTGGCTCGGCGTGTTCCTCACGGGGAGCGACACGTCCGCGAACGCTCTGTTCGGTCCATTGCAGGAAGTAACCGCAACGCGCCTGGGGATGAATCCGGTCCTGATGGCGGCAGCTAATTCGAGCGGCGGCGTGATGGGCAAGATGATCAGCCTGGCCAGCATCGCGGTCGCATCCGCGGCCACCAGCATGAAACGCGAAGATGAAGCCCGCCTGTTCCGCTTCACCTTCCGCCACAGTATTTTCCTGGCCTCGGTTATTGGTATTGTGGTGTTGTTTTATGCGTACGTCGCTCCCGGTCTCGCCCCATAGCCGAATCGTGACATTTTTCGTTTTTATCCTGATGGCCGCCGCGGCCTTCGCGCAGCCCAAAGGGCCTGAGCAGCCGATACCCTACAGCCACAAGGTGCACATCGCCAACGGTCTGAAGTGTAACGATTGCCACACGGTGGCGACGCCCCCTCCCGAGTCCGGCGAGGACATGATGATTCCCGCGACCGCGAAGTGCATGACCTGCCATCGCGCTATCAAGAAGGACAGCCCGGCGATCCAAAAGCTGGCGAAGTTCGATCAGGACAAGCAACCTGTGCCGTGGGTGCGGATCTACAAAGTCCCCGACTTCGTATTCTTCAATCACGCTTCGCATTTGAAGGCCGGCGCGGCGTGCGAACGGTGCCACGGGCAGGTGGCGCAGCGCGACCAGCTTTACCGCGAAGTCAGCCTATCGATGAGCACCTGCGTCGACTGCCATCGTGAAAAGAAAGCCGACGAAAGCTGCACGTTTTGCCATGAGGAGCGATGAGTCATTCCCGTGTAATCGCGCTTACCAAGCACTGTGTAATCGCGCCTACCAGGCGCCGGGCGATCGCAGTATAGTAGATGACATTATGCGGCCACGTTCCACGTCGCGACGAACCGTGCTTGGTGGATTGGGAGCGGCCATCGCCGCGCCTGCGTTCATAAAAGCCCAGCAGGATCCGTTTCGCGACCATTCGCGCATTCCCGGCATGGACGAACTGGTACGGGTGCCGGACTTCGAACTCGTCGCCTTCGCCAAGCTTCCCCGCGAAGCATGGACCTACACCGCGTACGGATCGGAAGGCGAGTTCACGCTGCGGCGGAACCGCGCGGCATTCGACTGGGTGGAACTGGTCCCGCGCGGCGTCGTCGACGTGAGCGCGATTGACACTTCGATCGAAATTCTGGGGCTGAAGATGGCGTTTCCCATCTTCGTTTCGCCCACCGCCGCCCATGGAACGCTGAACCGCGACGCCGAGGCCGCGACGCACAAAGGCGCAACGGCCGCGTCGAACACGCCCATGATCGTCAGCAACAACGCCACGCTGCCGATGGACAAGATCGCGGCCGCGGCAACCAGTCCGCTGTGGTTCCAGCTCTATCCGCGACAGGACCTGGAAGCCACCCGCCAGTTCGTCGACGAAGCCCAGGCAGCGGGATCGAAAGCGGTGGTGATGACCATCGACCAACAGGCGTCGTATTACGAGCATTCGCTGCATGACCGGCATCTGGGCGCGGCGCCGCAGGCTCGCGGCCGCGCGGCCCCGGCGCAGATCAAAGAAGACCAGATCAAAGGGCCCCGCGCCGCCAACTACCGTATTCAGGAAAACCGGCTCTGGTACAACTGGAAGTACGCCGAGCAGGTGAAGGCGATGCTGAAAGTTCCCATGATCGCCAAGGGCGTTCTGACAGCCGAGGACGCGAAGCTTTGCATCGAACACGGGTTCGACGCCGTGTATGTTTCCAATCACGGCGGACGTTCGCTCGATTACGGCCCGTCGACGCTCGAGGTTCTTCCCGAGATCGCCGACGCCGTCCAGAGCCGCGTTCCCATCCTGTTCGACAGCGGCATCCGCGGAGGTTCCGATATTTTGAAAGCGCTCGCATTAGGCGCGAACGCGGTGTGCCTGGGCAGGACGATCCGCTGGGGACTCGCCTCTTACGGCCCCGCCGGCGTGACGCGGGTACTTGAAATCATGCAGAGCGAACTGGTCGCGGCGATGGCCCAGACGGGCCGGCCGACGCTCGCTTCCATCGACCGGACACTTATTAGATCGCACTTCGTATGAAGAAAACATCCATTTCTCGCAGAAAAGCATTAGCCAGCTTTGGAACCATCGCCGCCGCGACGCCTCTGGCCGCGCAGCAGGAGCCGAAACTTATCGGCGAGCCTCCAGGCCGCATCGCCCCGCGCGGCGATCTGGTCAACGTGCTCGAATACGGCGAGGTCGCCGAACGCAAGCTGGCGGGCACGGTCTTTTCCACTATCGCCGGCAGCGACCGGACGTTCTTTGACCGGATCACGTTCCGCCCGCGCATGATGGTTCCGACCACGAATCTGGACCTGACCAGCGAACTGTTCGGTGAAAAAATGTTCGCACCGATTATCGCCGGGCCCATCGGGCATCAGCAGGCGTTTCATCCGGACGGCGAATTGGCGACCGTTCGCGGCGCATCCGCGGCCAAGACTGTGATGGTGGTCAGCAGCGAATCGAGCGTTCCGCTCGAAAAAATCGCGGCTGAGTCGAAGACTACGCTCTGGTATCAGGTCTTCCCCGACGCCGATATGGCGGCTCGCATCCAGCAGGCTGTCAAGGCCGGATGCAAAGCTGTCTGCATCACCGTAGGCGCGCCGATGCGCCATGCGACCGGCACGCCCAGCGCGGCAAAACTCGCCGCCATGAAGATTCCACCGATCGATTGGAAGGCCATCGAGGATGTTCGCAAGAACGCCGGTGTTCCCGTAATCCTCAAGGGCATTATGGCTCCCGAAGAAGCGGACGCCGCCATCAAGCACGGGGTTCAGGGCCTGGTTGTTTCCAATTACGGCGGATTGCTGTTGCGCGGAGAGGCCTCGTCGATGGAAGTGCTTCCATCCATTGTGGACGCGGCCAACAAACGCGTACCGGTTTTCGTCGACGGCAATTTCCGCCGGGGCTCGGATATTTTCAAAGCCCTGGCGTTCGGCGCCACGGCGGTGATGATCGGCAGACCGGTGATGTGGGGCCTGGCCGCTTACGGAACCGAGGGTGTGCAGGGCGTGCTCGAAATGCTACAGACTGAGCTCGCCCGCGACATGTGCCAGTGCGGCAAAGAGACCCTGAAAGCGGTTGACCGCTCCGTGGTCAAACTGCACGCGTACGCGTAGCGTTACGACTCCAGCTCGCCCGGCATGACGTCGTCGACATAGCACCAGATCCACGATTCCCCCGGCTCGATCGACCGTACTAGCGGGTGCTTGGTCGCATGGAAATGTTTGGTCGCGTGCTTATTCTTCGAGGAATCGCAGCATCCGACTTTGCCGCAAATCATGCACAGCCGCAGATGGACCCAGGTGTCGCCGATCTTCAGGCACTCTTCACAACCCTTTTTGTTGGTGTGCTTGAATTTGATTTCATCGAGATGTGTGCAGGTTTCTTCCATTATTTAAGCCTCCCATCGATATGCCACCACTACAGCCGCACCGAAGCGCGCAGGGCAGAGTTTGCGTAAAAAGGGAGAAACCCGCTTCCTATCGGTCGCGGCTCGGTGTCGACGCTCTGACCTTGCGGATCTTTCATCACCCTTTCACTTCCAGCGCCGAGCGATCCCATTTTCCGAGACCCGCGCCGGCTTCATACGTGCTTGCGAGGAATTCGTACAGCGCATCCTCCGGCGACGCCGCGTTTCGCACGTCGTCATACAACAAGATAAATTCGGATAACTGCGGGTTCCATTTTGCCGCCGCCGGCCGGACCACGGCCTGATCGAGGCCAGGCGGCACCGGAACCGTATACGCATAATAAGCCGGCGCGCCGATCCCCTCCCCCGGCCAGAACCCGACGCTCGAGACTTCGTGGGAATACGCCGGGCCGCTGATCACACCTTTGCGCGGCGGCGCGAGCCGGCCTGAAAATCGCGTCACGGCCAGATCGAAACTGCCCCAGAAAAAATGCACCGGGCTGCATTTCCCCAGATACTTCCCGCGGAATTTCTCAAACACGCCGGCGCTCGACACCAGGATGCGCCAAAACCGTTCCGCGTACTCGGGATCGTAGGAAGCATGGGTCTGATCGCGGTCGAATGGAATCGGATCCGCCACTTCCTGCGGCTTGAGATTAATCTCGACCGTGATTCCCAGGGACCGCAACGCCTCCATCAGTCCCCGATAAAAATCCGCGACGGATTCCGCGCGCAGCGGGCGCGAAACACTGCCGCCCTCGCCGGCTGTGATCAAGAGCACATGCCGCTGGAAATCGAACTGAATTTCGAAGACCGTCGACTGATAGGGAACCGGTCCCGTCGTCAATCCCCGGGCGTTGACGTACAGGGTCACGTGCCACCAGTGATTCAAGGGATGCGCCAGGCTCAGCCGCATCTTCCCGACGATCTGCGTCCACATGTGGAGCGTGCGATAGGTATCGTGCCATTCGTCAAGCGGCAGCGCCGGCCAGCAATCCGCGTGCGTCATCTGTGATCTAGTGTCGCAAACCGCGCAAACCGGTTTTGATAGACTTGGCTACTGCCACCGGCAAGGAGGAATTTCAATGAACTGGACGGCAATTTCACAACTCGTACAGGAACGGGCCGCGAGCGTCGGGCTGCAGATCCTCGGGGCGCTGGTTCTGTACATCGTTGGACGCTGGCTGATCAGCTTCGTGGTCGGAGCGGTGCAACGCGTGATGACCGCGCAGAAGATCGAGCCGACGGTGCTGCGCTTTGTCGGGAACGCGGTATCGGTCGCGCTCAATATCACGCTGGTGATCGCGATCCTGGGCTATTTCGGTGTCCAGACGACCACCTTCGCCGCCCTGATCGCCGCTTGCGGACTCGCAATCGGAATGGCTTGGGCCGGACTGCTTGCCAACTTCGCTGCCGGAGCTTTTCTGCTGGTGCTGCGCCCGTTTAAAGTGGGCGATTTCATTACCGCCGGCGGCATCACCGGCACGGTTCACGAAATCGGCCTGTTCGTAACGACCTTCGATCAGCCCGACAACGTCCGCACCTTTATCGGCAACAACAAAATCTTCTCCGACACGATTCAGAACTACACTGCGAATCCGTACCGCCGCGTGGAACTGACGGCGCAAATCGCGGGCGCGGCCGACCCGAATCTCGCCATCGCGCGTCTCAAAGACCGCTTGACGAAAATCCCCAACGTCGTCGCGGACCCTGCACCGGCGGTGACCATCCTCACGTTCACGCCCTTCGGGCCGGTCCTGGCCGTGCGCCCGTTCTGCCACAACGATCACTACTGGCAAGTTTATTTCGACGCCAACATGGTGATCCGCGATGTGCTGGGCGATAGCGCCTTCCCGGGTATCACGTATCCGTTGGCAGTAACGCAAGCCACCAAAGCGGCTGGAGCATAAGAAATGGCTATTGGAATTCCGAAGGCAGGACGGGGACCTGCCCTACTCGCTGTATTCTGCGCATCCCTTCTTCCCGCACAGACGGGGGCCAAGAATGGCGAATGGCGGACGTATGGAGCCGACCTGGGCCACACTCGCTACTCTCCGCTCGATCAGATCAACGGCGCGAACTTCAAGGATCTCGAAGTCGCGTGGCGATTCAAGACCGATAATCTCGGCCCGCGGCCCGAGTATCAATTCGAAAGCACGCCTCTGATGGCGCGCGGCGTTCTCTATTCGACCGCCGGAACCCGCCGGGCCGTCATCGCGCTGGACGCCGCGACGGGCGAACTGCTCTGGACCTACGGGGCGCACGAAGGCCCGCGCAGCGATAACGCTCCGCGCCAGCTCTCCGGCCGCGGCCTGGCTTATTGGACCGATGGAAAAGAAGAACGCATCCTTTATGTAACGCCGGGTTACCAATTGGTCGCGTTGAACGCGAAGAATGGCGCGCCCGTTCCGGGGTTCGGCTCGACCGGCATGGTCGATCTGAAACGCGACGACGATCAGGAAATCGATCCCATCACCGGCGAGGTCGGCCTGCATTCGACGCCGATCGTGGCCAAAGACACGGTGATCGTCGGGGCCGCGCATCGCAGCGGCGGCGTTCCGAGAAGCATGAAGAACGTGAAAGGCTACGTTCGCGGCTTCGACGTGCGCACCGGCAAACGATTGTGGATCTTCCACACGATCCCCAAGCCCGGCGAATACGGTCTCGAGACCTGGGAAAAAGACTCGTGGGCGTACACCGGCAACACCGGGGTGTGGGGGCAGATCTCGGTCGATGAAGAACTGGGTATCGCGTATCTGCCGGTTGAATTGCCGACCGGCGATTATTACGGCGGCCATCGTCCCGGGAATAATCTTTTTGCCGAAAGCCTGGTCGCCGTCGATCTCAAAACCGGCCAGCGCAAGTGGCATTTCCA
>DATGGL010000317.1:0-3514 GCA_035308605.1 Bryobacteraceae bacterium | reverse complement strand
GGAAATTATAAGCGATGGCTCCGGAAAGCCCCAGAGCCACGGTGAGCAGGGTCGTCGCAACGGGGCGGCGAACGAAAGGCGCGGAAATGCTCATTGATCCAAGACAACGTGTGAAGGCAACTCGAACCAATACAGCCAGGTTCCAGCGGAGTGCCCCGTCTACCTCTACCTAATCCTATCGTACGTAGGAACAGACGACTGTAATCCGCGATGGTCTTGCCCATTCGCATTTCAAAGAACTGAAAAATTTATCGGGCGCCCTTTAGCCGGGATTTTACTTCGACCGGCGCGAAGATCCGTTTAATTTGCCCCGCAACGGCTAGGGATCGGTGGTGTACCGACGGACATCCAACGCTCGCAGGCCCGCAGGCAGCTTGTTCTAGAATTGCCCCTCTTGGCCGGTTCCGTCCTCCGTTGGCTGAGCACATGAACTCCTCGCCTACACGTTAAGCGCGGTTGGGCGAAGCACGGGGGGGCGTGAGATGGGATGTAGATGAAAAGGATTGAAATAGAGTTCGAGATTGGGTGGGGAACGGGCGAAAACCCGCTCCCCGCGGGTTTGCGGCGCGGTTTACTGGGTGCGGTGGAACATCTGGACGAAGACTGCGGCGCCCAGGATGTGGCCGTCCATGGCTTTTTCCGCGTCGGCGCGAGTCGACTCGGCGCCGAGATCCAGCTTCGTGTCGAGCGCGTAGAGATCGAAGGTGTAGTGATGGTACGGTCCCGGAGGCGCGCAGGGGCCGAAATAACCGGCGAAGCCGCGAATGCTTTTTAGCTGTTTCGCGCCGTTGGGAAGATCGCCGTTCGGAACGTTTTCCGGAAGCTCGGTCACGCTGGCGGGAATGTTGTAGATGAACCAATGGGTGATGTCGTAGATGCTTCCGCGCACGTGCGGCTCGGGATCATGCAGCAGAAGGGCGAAACTTTGTGTCTTGGCGGGCGCATTGGTCCACTGAATATGCGGCGATATGCCGGAAGGCGCGTTGCTGCACGAAAATTTCACCGGCAGCTCGGTGCCGTCCTTCAGGTCGGGAATCATCATCATCAGAGGCGGCGGCGGGGGCGCTTTCTTTTGGTCCTGCGCGAAGCTGCGCGTCGCGGGAATCAGCAGCGCGGCGCAAATCAGGAATTTCTTCATGTGGCTTGCTCCTTCTATGTGATCGTACTCCATGGATGCCGCTCCGGGTTTACCCCCTAGCGGCCGGTTTTTGCGGCAGGGGGCTGCACCTGCTTGAATCCTTCCGGGACATTGAACTTGCTTTCATCGGCGGGGCCGGACCCGAAGTTGCTCAATTCGGTGGTCAGGTCGAGCAAGAGCCCCGCGGGCGGCGGCGCTGGTTCACCCGAATTCTTTTTGCGTCCGAGATTGCCGATGCGGCTGAGGGTTTCCGACACGACACCGTTCTTTTGAGAGGAGGCTTCCTCGTGCGGTTCGAGATCGCCCGAATCCGGGCCGCCGATCCGGATGGTTCTCTCGACCGGCATGTCATCGCCCTCATTGGTGAGCTTGCCGATTTCCTCCAGCCCGGCGAGGAACTTCGGCTCCAGCAGGCCGATTTCGTAGAGTCCGGAAGCGAATGCATAGCTGAGCTTTTCCCCCAATTTCCGGCGGAAATCTTCGGCCTCGCTAAAACCGGGCATGGTGAGCAACCAAGATTCGACCATGACGCGGGCGACGGATTGCGGAGGCGAATCGGGCGACGCCGGAAGAGCCATGGTTACGATCGAATGTTTCGCGTTGAAAAATCCGAACGCCTTGCTGCCGCCTGCCGACTTTGAAGATACTTCGAACGTGCCGGACCCGGCGCTCCTGGCTTTTGCGCTTTCCAGAATCTGCTTCTTCTGGTCGAAGGTCATCGAAAGGTAGGTTTTCCTGGCGAAGTCGATTTCGACGATCGTGTTTCTGTTCAGATCGACGATGGTGGTGTGTTTCCTGGTAAGCGTCGCCATGCGATTGTTCTTGATCAAGTGCGTGGCGACGACCGGCTTACCTCCGCGGATGAGCGGTTCCGAGTTTAAGACCGCTTCGCCTACGACGCCGTTTTTGAGGATGGTCTTGCTTTCGTAGCTGAAATCGGCGCGGAGGGCGCTGATGGAGGCGCCGAAGAGAAAGACTGTCGCGAAAAGCGTTCTCATGGCCGCCTGATTTCAATTTTACGACGGGCCGGGAACTTGTTGAAACACATCAAGACCCGCTCACTGTCGTGCGCGGCTCGGTGTGAGCCATCGATTGCATAGGGCGGGCACAGAGCCGCGAACGAGGGCGAGTGGTCCAGATGTGTTGTTCAACGGCCTCCGCTAGCGATCTTCGGGATCTTCATCGGTAAGTCCCAGGGGGCGCGGCGGCACTTCTTTGAGAATTTCGCCGCGGCGTTTCGCCTGCCAACGCATCGCGTACCTGAGCGCCAGCAGGAGCGCGATCACCAGCAGGATTCCCGGATGAATCACGAATCCGAAGGGGTGGATCAGTTGCGCGATCGACAGACCGAACGCGATCAGCGCCAGAGCGATGGTCAGATTGTCGCGAAACTTCACGATTTCGATTTTACTCTTAGCGCCCCGCTTCGTAGACCACGCGCCCGCCCAGCATGGTCAGCTCGCACTTCATGCTCTTGAGATCCGCCGCCGGTACCGTGTAAGGATCGCGATCCCACACCGCGATGTCGGCGTCCTTGCCGGGCTCGATCGAGCCGATCCGCTGTTCGAGAAACAGTTGCCGCGCCGCCCAGACCGTGTAGGACTTGAGCGCGTTGTGAATATCGATGGCCTGGGTGGTGCCGAAGGGCTGGTCGCCGTAGGTTCCGTTGAGGGTCTTTCGCTCGACCGATGACCAGAGGCCGTAGCGGGCGGCAAACGGGGTGACGCCGTAGTCGGATCCGCCGCCCCAGATGATTCCTTTTTTCAGATACGTCGCGAACGGCATCAGGCGCGGCGCGCGATCAGCGCCGAGATTGCCCGCGTAGTTATCGCCCAGCCACCACATGAAAGGAGCCTGCGCTTCGGGATACCCGGCTTCGTATTGCTTCTGGAGCATCGCCATGGTGTCGGTGGCGTGATCGGTCGGCGTATTCGCGTGGATGATGCCGTGGCGAAGGCCGCGCGTCGGCTTGTCTTTGAGTACCTGCGCGTACGTATCGACCACCCAGTCAATGGCGCGGTCGCCGATTGCATGCGTGCTCACGTGAAATCCGGCGTCGTGAAACATTTTGACCATCTGGCGGTAAGCCTGAGGTTCGGTGGTCGGATAGCCGGGGTTGCCGATGTCTCGATCTTTGAAATTCTTGTTCCAATCGGAATACATCCACGCGGTGCGGGCTCCGCCGCTGCCGTCCATGAAAAATTTGATGCCGCCGGAAACCAGCAGGCCGTCGCCGAAGGTGTTCGGAGGTTTGGGGATGTTCGCGAGGTGCTGGAGGAGCGTGGTGGACTCGGCCACAGATCGCCCGCCAAACCAAAGCACGAAGACGCGGACGCTCAGCTTGCCGTCCTTCAAGAGCTCCTGATACAGATCCCA
>DATGGL010000316.1:0-50779 GCA_035308605.1 Bryobacteraceae bacterium | reverse complement strand
ATCGATCACATCGATCAGATCCATCTGGTCCGCGGCTTTCTGGCTTTTACCCGATGCCATGTAGAGGTCGTAGAGCGCCGCGGCGTAATCGGGAAGAGGCGTCGAGGCCTGCGCTCGCTCGAAACTTTGGATCGCGGCGGTCACATCGCCGCCGGCGGCCTGCGCACGGCCAAGACCGGCGAATCCGGGATGATAGCCGGGGAAAACTTTGATCGCCGTCGAATAGGCCTGCTCCGCCTCAGCAATCCGTCCGCTCTTCATGTACAGATGCCCCAGCTCCACCAGACACCACGCTGTGTTTTCCGCCGAGGCGCTGCCGGATTGAATCGCCCGCTTCATGATTTCGATGGCGCCTGGCATATCGCCCGCCAGGAAGTGATACCACGCAGCCCGGTTGTAACTGGAAAGATCGGGCCGGATCGAGACCATCTTCTGATAGGCTTCCGCGGCGGCTTCGTAATCGCCCGTTTCGATCAGCGCATCGCCCAGCGTGCCCCAGTTCCACGAATCGTTCGGAGCGAGCGTCGCAAGCTGCCGCGAATATTCGGCGACTTTCTTGAAATTATGCCGTTCCAGCTCCACTTCGCTGCGCAGGCGCAGAGCTTCGTAATTCTGGCTGTCGAGGGAAATAACGTTTTCGAGAATCTGCGACGCCCGGTCGAGATAGCTGAAATCGGTGGTCTCGCGGACTTTTTGAATGAACGCGCCGGCGAGCAGATTTTGGTAGTGCAGATCTTCCGCCTTGGCTTGGACCAGCGACTGGTACATCGCGATGCGATCGTCGGTCTTCAGCCGCATGGCTTGATCGGCAAGTGCGCGATCGGTGAGCGCGCTCATAAGCCGATCGGGCTCCTGCGCGAACGCGGCGGCGGCAATCATAGGTAGCAGCAATAAACGCATAAGGGGTCTCCTGACGATCGTGCACCCGCTCCCTGACGGTCGCGGCTCTGTGTGAAACGGAGCCGCGACAGTTATGGAGCGGGTTTGGACGATTTACTGGCCCGTCACCGTTCCTTTTCCGTTGGTCCCATTCTGCTGGCTATGAAGGTAGCCGGCATGCGGAGGAGCGTGAAAAGGAAAATGATCCAGGTTCGGAACGTCGTTCGAGTTGACGGCGTCGCCCAGCGGCGGAGCGTTGGTGAAACCGGCAACCAGCACGCCCGCAAGCGCGCGGAACCCGATATCCACCACATCGTCGCCGATACGTCGACCGCCGAACGGCCAGCCGGCGTTATCGCCGCCCAGCGGTCCCAGCCGGCTCTGCTGCGCCAACGGCGTGGGCGCGATCGTCAGATCGATCTTTGTGATGTCCGGCACATAGACGCCCAGAAGATCGTTGCGCGGCGCCGGCGGAACGTTCAACTTGAATACTCCGCTCAGGATGCCCGTCGCAAAGAACGGATTCCCGATGAAGCTTGCAAACTGAGCGTCATTAGCCGGAGCGCTGCGATTCCAGTAATCCTTCATCGGAAGCGGAATCAGCGCTTCGACGGTCAGCGGATTCCCGACGCGATCCACCTGCACGTAGTCGCCGAAATAGATCGGATCGCTGGGGCTGGGGCGCACCGTGACCTGCTGGCGCATGGTGGCCGCCCATCCGCCGATCTTTGCCGTCGCGCTTTTCGGATCGGTGGGAACGGAGCCGTCAGCAGTCGCCATGCTGATCGGCATCTCGACCGCGATCAGGCTTATGTTATAGCCCGCAAAGCCGTCGACCGCCGTGGGATAAGCCGCGCCCGATCCTGTGTCAGCGCCGCCGCTGAGCACCGGAGCAGGTGCGCGGAAGTTCAGAAAATCGAACGTCGCGCCGGAATCGAAATAAAACGCGTCGTCACGCGGCCCCGCAAAAACCCGCATTCCGTTCGCGAGCGTGAATACGCTCGGTTGGCCGAGAGTCGCTTCATACTTCGGCGTGGCCACGGGACCCTGATTCGGCGGCGCCACGGAAAGAGCATGGCCGTTTGCGTCGGTGGTAAACGCTGTGGTCTGGCCGGTCTTCAGGTTGCGCACCACAACGTTGTAGGTCTGATATAGCAATATCCCGGAGCTGTCGATCGACGTGATCGGACCCAGGTACGACAGGAACGTGGTGTTCTGCCGCAGTGTAGTGTTGAATACGAAATCGACTACCAGGTCCGGATTGCCATCCAGCCCGCGTGAATTGTTGATATTGAAACGATACAGAACGCTGTCGGAGAACTTGTAGTAGCTCGGTCCGTTATCCGGATTCTGGAAGCCCTGGACGCTCATGCTCATCACGAGACGATCCGACCGGCCGGTCTCATAACTTCGGAAGATATAGAAGTCGTTGAGGTTGGCCGTCTGGTCTTCCAGCAACAGCGGGCCGTTGCGATGGCTGGCCGCGAATGCAGACGCGGTAAGTGTCATCGCAATGACACTGAGGCGGAAAGGTGTACTGGTCATTCACTCCTCCTTAGTTGGGGGTGTTTGTTCGAAGGGTATACGTCGCGCGACGGTGGATCGGATTCGACCCGGCTTAGATTTTGCGGATTTCCGTTTGCGCTTGCCCACGCCATTGGCGAACCTGGGCGCGCCGGCGCGAAGGCATCGTGTCGACGGCTTCAATCGCCCGCTCGAACATCCCGCGCGCCTCCGCGGTCCGTCCCGCTTGGGCCAAAGCCTTGCCATACCAGAACAAGCCTTCAGGATCGTATGGACGCCTCTCGGTGTATTTGGCCAATGCCGCGAGAGCTTCAGAGGTTTGCGAAGCGCCTAAGTAAGCGGCGCCCACTTCGCGCCAGACGTCGCTTTGCCCCAGCTTGTCGTCGAGTGTGGCGGCTTTAGCCAGATGGCGAATCGCGTCATCGAAACGCTTCTGCTCGCGCGCGATCACGCCAAGCTGCATATGCGCGTCGGCAAAATCCGGATCGATTTGTACGGCTCGCTCAAATCGGGCCAGCGCCTCCGAGTATTGCCGCCGCTTCTGATGAATCAGGCCAAGCTGATAATGTGCGTCGGCATCGTGAGGATTGTTGGTCGCGATCTGGAGCTGCTCCTGGAAATGCTGGCGTGACCGCATCCCTTCGCCCAGCGATCGGACATTGGATCCGAACATCGCATACAGGTAATACAGTGCGAACGGCGACATCAGTAGATACAGCGCCGAACCGAGAATCCCGATAAGCCCCGTGCTGAGCACCGCGACGATCCAGGCCAACGCCGTAATTCCGGCCGCCGCGCCAAATCCCGATCCGTAAACGGAGCGGGCGCTCAAGGCCGTGAGCGACGCGAAGTACAGATTAGCGGCCAGATAGATGGCCGGCGTTTGCGCCCAGTCGAAATCGCTGAATGCTCGAAGCAAAGCAAGCGGCAAATACGCCGCCGCCCAGGACGTGAATGCGCACATCAGAAGCGGAGCGTAGTCGCTGCTCATCAGAATGCTGAAGCTGCCATGCCCAAACATCGCCCGGCAAGCGATGATCGCGGGAACGAATGCGACGGCGGTCATCAGGAGCGGCGCAAGATACCCGCCCGGAGTGAACGAGATGAAACGAAGCAACAGCGATCCCGCGCCGCGCAGCGGAACGTCAGAAATATGCAGCGTCACCGAAACGGCCAGCGCCGCCACGATCGCAAACCAGAGCCGTCCCCGGTCCAGGATCTGGCCGATCGCCGCGATCGGGTTCACATACAGACGGAAAAGTGCTCGAAGATGATGGCCCACGATCGCAGAGGATCAGGTCAATTTCGGATTCGGTGGCGCCGGCGTTCGGCGTCCCCCGCTGCGCCGAGCTCACGAACATCGCGAGTCGGGATTCGCGGCAACAGTTCGTCGAACAACCGAAGCAGCCGCTCGCGCCCGGTTTTCTTCACCTTGCCCATATATTTACGATATCAGCGATTGGTCGCCCAAGGACTGTGCCACACTGGAATTTGTGACGGTGAAACGACGAATTCGATCGACAACTATTCTTTGCGTCCGCCGGGACGGCAAAGTCGTTATGGCCGGCGACGGCCAGGTGACGCTGGGCTCGGAAGTGCTAAAGGCGTCCGCCAAGAAGCTCCGCCGCCTGTACAACGGCAAGATTATCGCGGGATTTGCCGGCGCCACCGCGGACGCCTTCGCTTTATTTGCGCGTTTCGAGACGAAACTGGAGCAGCACAACGGGAATTTGCCCCGGTCCGTCGTCGAGCTGGCGAAGGAATGGAGAACGGACCGGATGCTGCGGCATCTGGAGGCGTTGCTTCTGGTTGCCGACACTCAGGATACCTACATCGTCAGCGGAAACGGCGACGTGATTGAGCCGGACAATGAGATCGCGGCCATCGGGTCGGGCGGGCCCTATGCCAAGGCCGCGGCCACGGCCCTGGCCGAAAATACGAAACTTTCGGCGCGCCAGATCGTCGAGAAATCCATGGCAATTGCGGGCAAGATTTGCATCTACACCAATGATAGTCTGAGTTACGAGGAACTCGGCTGATGGTGATTTATCTTCCCGCGCAAGCCGCTGAAGACGCGCCCGTGCTCGATGAGTTGACGCCGCGCGAGATTGTCCGGGAGCTGGACAAGTACGTGATCGGGCAGGCCGATGCCAAGCGCGCCGTCGCGATCGCGTTGCGCAATCGAATCCGCCGTCAGAAACTCGAACCGGAAATGGCCGATGAGGTGATGCCCAAGAACATCCTCATGATCGGGCCTACCGGCGTCGGCAAGACGGAGCTGGCGCGCCGGCTGGCCAAGCTGGCCAATTCGCCGTTTCTGAAAGTCGAGGCGAGCAAGTTCACCGAAGTCGGCTACGTCGGCCGTGACGTGGAGTCGATGATTCGCGATCTGGTCGAGATCAGCATCGATATGGTTCGCGAGGAACGCCTGAGCGAAGTGGGCGAGCGGGCCGAGCGTAATGCCGAGGAACGCCTGCTCGACCTGCTGATGCCTCCCAGCCAGCCGGAACCTACCGAGAGCGCCGATAGGACCCGCGAAAAGCTTCGAGAGAAGCTGCGCGCCGGGAAACTCGACGATCGCATGGTCGAGATCGACGTGAAAGAGCGTGGGCCGACGTTTGAGGTGTCCACCCAGGGCGGCATCGAAGAGATGGACATCAATTTGAAGGATGTCCTGCCGGGCTTGTTCGGGGGCCGCACGCGCAAGCGCAAGATGCGCGTCGGCGAAGCGCTGGATTATCTGGTTCAGGAAGAAGAGCAGAAGCTGGTCGATATGGACCAGGTGACGCGCGTGGCCATCGAGCGCGTGGAACGCAGCGGGATCGTGTTCCTGGACGAAATCGACAAAATTGCCGGGCGCGAAGCGGGACATGGTCCGGATGTGAGCCGCGAAGGCGTCCAGCGCGATATTCTACCCATCGTCGAGGGCACCACCGTCAACACGCGTTACGGCTTCGTGCGCACCGATCACATCCTCTTCATCGCGGCGGGCGCCTTCCACGTTTCGAAGCCAAGCGATCTGATTCCAGAGCTGCAAGGACGTTTCCCGATTCGCGTGGAGCTGAAGTCCCTGACCGAGCAGGATTTCATCCGCATTCTGAAAGAACCGAAGAACGCGCTGATCAAGCAGTATCAGGCGCTGCTCGATACCGAAGGAATCAAGCTTACGTTCACCGAAGACGCGTTGCAGGAAGTCGCCGGTTTTGCGGCGCGCGTGAATGAAACGACGGAAAACATAGGCGCGCGGCGGCTGCACACCATCCTCGAAAAGCTTCTCGAAGACATCTCCTTCGATGGGCCCGACTTGAAGAAGAAGGTCGTTAAGATCGACTCGGCGTACGTCCGGAAACAACTGGCCGATATCGTAAAGGATCAGGACCTCAGCCGGTACATTCTGTGAGGGCTGCGTATCTCGGGGGAGCTCTGCTCCTGGCCGGTTGCGGGTACATCGGGCCAGTACTGCCTCCCGCGCTCGACGTTCCCGCAAGAATCACCGATCTGGTCATCGCCCAATACGGCGACAGCATCCGCGCCGATTTCACGCTTCCTGCATTGACCACCGAAGGCCTGGTGCTCAAAGATATTCGAGCCGTCGAGGTCCGCGTCGGCGTGATCGTGAATCCTTTTAATCAGCAGGCGTTTCTTGCATCGACCAAAGCCTATCAGGTCCCGCAGACTTCTCCCGGGCCCGTCGATTTCATGGGGATCCCCGCTCAGGACTGGATCGGCAAGGAAATCGGCGTCGTCGTGCGCGCCACCGGGCCGAAGGGCAAAGCTTCGGAATGGTCCAACATTAAAACGCTGCCGATCAGCCAGCCGCTGGCAACGCCCGCTGATTTGACCGTCGACAACGATCGAGAGGGAGTCCGCATCGCCTGGCATGGGCCCGCAGGGCACTATCGCCTGTTCCGTGCTGTTGGCGATGACAAGCCCGAGCAACTGGCGGAAGTCGATCAACCCGAATACATCGATTCGCAGGTCGACTACAGCGCTCGCTATACCTATTACGTTCAGGCGGCCGAGGGTGAGCTGAAGCAGAGCGCCATGGCCATCTCGAAACCATTCGCGCCCGTCGACGTCTTCGCCCCAATGGTGCCCGCGGGACTGACGGCCGAACAGGGCGGCAATTCCATCGACCTTTCATGGGAACGCAACACCGAATCCCGCTTCCGCGGCTACAACGTGTACCGGTCGATTGAGAACGGTCCGTTCGAAAAGATCGCCAGCGTGATCACCGCGCCCACGTTCAGCGACCATCCCGTTGAAGCCGGAAAGAAGTACCGCTACACAGTCTCCGCCGTCGGTGTGAACGATCGCGAGAGCCCTCAATCGGCGCCCTTCGAGATTACCGCGCAGTAGGCCGAACCCCGGGCCCCCCTCGCGCGTATACTGTTCTGAGGGAAAACCCATGCAACAGCATGTGAAGATTCTGGCGATTCTGCATATCGTGCTCGGCGGGCTGGGGTTGCTGGGCGCGCTGATTGTTATGGCGGTGTTCGGAGGCTTGGCAGGCGTAGCCGGCATGGCGGATCACGCCGACGGCGGCCTGATCGCGGGTGGTGTCCTGGGCCTGATCGGCGCGGTGGTCACCGTTGTCGTGCTGGTGATCTCTTTGCCGGGCTTAATCGCGGGAATCGGACTTTTGAGCTTTCAGCCGTGGGCCAGAATCCTGACGATTATCTTGTCGGCTCTCGAACTGCCGGGATTCCCGTTCCACACCGCGCTCGGAATCTACGGATTGTGGGTGCTGCTGTCGAATGAAGGCACAGCGCTGTTCCAGCGTCCCGCGCCCGGATACGCGCGTCCGATTTAAAGCCGCTACCGCGCCTGGCGACGCCGCACCAATCGCTTCCACGACGTTCGTTCCACCGTCGGCGGCCGGAACGCCTGTTCGACGATTTCGGCCTGTTCCTGCTGATGGCGCTTCAACGATCCTGGGGCGGTGCTGGCGCTTTCCGGACGCCCCGCGTAACCGATCTGGCGATGCTGCGCTTGCAGCGTGGGCTGAATCCATCCGCGCACGAAGGCCCAGGCTCCCATGTTGCGCGGCTCTTCCTGCACCCAGACCACTTCGCCCGCCGCGGGATACCGCGCCAGCATGTCGGAAAATTCGGATTCCGGGAATGGATAGAGCTGCTCAATCCGCACGATCGCCGTATCGGTGAGCTTGCGCTCATCGCGGGCGGCCTGCAGTTCATAAAAGATTTTCCCGCTGCACACCAAAATCTTATGCACGGACTTGTGGTCGGCGATGGTCGCGTCATCGATCAACGGACGGAAAACTCCGCTCGTCAACTCATCGATCGTAGAAACCACTTTGGGATGACGCAGCAGACTCTTCGGCGTCATTACGATCAGCGGCTTTCGCAAGCCTCGCCGATCCGGTCCGCCGTGCATCTGGCGGCGAAGCAGATGAAAATACTGCGCCGGCGTCGTCGGATACGCGACACGCATATTGTTTTCCGAACATAGCTGCAGAAAGCGCTCCAGGCGCGCGCTCGAATGTTCCGGACCCTGGCCCTCCTGGCCATGCGGCAGCAACAGGACCATGCCACTCGGCTGGCCCCATTTCGATTCCGCCGCGGCAAGGAACTGGTCGATAATTACCTGCGCGCCATTGGCGAAATCGCCGAACTGCGCTTCCCAGAGGACCAGCGTCAGCGGATCCGCGACGCTGTAGCCGAATTCGAATCCCATCACGGCGAATTCGCTTAACGGGCTGTTGTAAACGTCGAACCGGGCCTGGCTCGGCGCTAAATTCTTCAGCGGGAAATAAACTCGATCGGTCTCCGCGTCGTGATACTCGACGTGCCGTTGGCTGAACGTGCCGCGTCCGCTGTCTTCTCCGCTCAGGCGGACCGGCGTGCCCTCCAGGACCAGACTCCCGAACGCCAGCACTTCCGCCAGCGCCCAGTCGATTTGGGCATTCGCTCCCGCCAGTGTTTCCCGGCGCTTCTTGATGAAACCGCCGAGTTTCGGATGCAGATGAAAGTCCGCGGGGAACGTGGTGATGCGGTCGATGATAAACGCAAGCACGTCGCGGTTCACCGCACTCGGCGGTTGATCCATGGGGATCGACTCAGCCGGGATAGCGCTCAGTTCCTGTAGTTCGTACTGCTCTTTCTGAACCTGCGCCTGATCGTAAATGGAATCCAGGCGCTTCCGCTGCGACTCGCGCCAGGAAGCGGCCTCGCCCGGCGCAATCAACCCGTCATGCTCCAGCCGCTCGGCATACAGCGCCCCCACCGGCTTCTGCGCCCGGATCTTCCGATACAGAATCGGCTGCGTATAGCTCGGATCGTCGGCTTCGTTGTGGCCGTACTTGCGATAGCAGACCATGTCGATCACAACGTCTTTGTGAAAACGCTGCCGGTAATCGTAAGCGATCTGGGTCGCGCGGATGCAGGCTTCGGGATCGTCGCCGTTGACGTGGAAGATGGGGGCCGCGATCATCAGCGCCACATCGGTGCAATACGTCGAGGAGCGCCCCGCCTCAGGATTCGTCGTGAAGCCAATCTGGTTATTGACGACGATGTGCACTGTGCCGCCGGTATTGTATCCCTCGACTTGCGAAAGATTCAGCGTCTCCGCCACCACGCCCTGCCCGGCCATGGCCGCGTCACCGTGAATCAGCAGCGGAATCACACGCTCGCGTTTCGTATCGCCCAGGCGATCCTGTTTCGGCCGCGTCAGGCCTTCGGCCACTGGATTTACCGCTTCCAGATGACTTGGATTGAACGCAACCGTGACCGTAATATCCTTGCCCGCCGAGGTTCGCCGCACCCCCGTCGCGCCCAGGTGATACTTCACATCGCCCTGGCCCTCGATCGAATCCGGATCTACGCCGCCGTCGAATTCGGAAAAAAGCTGGATCATGCTTTTTCCCACGATGTTCACCAGCGTGCTGAGGCGTCCGCGATGGGACATGCCGACGACGCACTCCTGTACGCCTCCCAGAGCGCCGCGCTCCAGAAGTTCGTCGAACATCGCGATCATCGATTCGCCGCCTTCGAGCGAAAACCGCTTGTGTCCCTTGAATCGCGTGTCCAGGAACACCTCGAACCCTTCCGCTTCAAAAAGGTTGTGCAGAATGCGCCGGCGCGTCTCGGGCTCCAGCTCCCGCGGATTTTCGATGCGCTGTTCCAGCCAGCGCCGCTCCTCGGGAATATCGATGTGCATGTACTGCACGCCCATCGTGCCTGCGTAAATCGAATGCAGCCGATCGATCAGCGCGCGTAGCGTGGTCACGCCGAACGAGCCGGCGTGAAAAGTGCGATCCAGATCCCAGATCGTCAGGCCGTGGGCGGACGGTTCGAGATCGGGCTGCGGCGGCCGTTTCGTCCCCAGAGGATCCAGATCGGCGATCAGGTGTCCCCGCTCGCGCCATGCCTGGATCAGGCGCGCGACCGCCGCCTGCTTCATGGGATCGGCGTTGATCAGGGGTGCGGAAGCTTGATCCGCCTCCCAATGCAGCGGACGCGCGGGAACGCCGAGATCCTTGAAAGCCTGGTCGTAAAATTCGTCCTCGCCTTCGAGGAGCGATTGAAGTCGGCCCAGGAACATGCCCGATTCCGCGCCCTGAATCACGCGATGATCGTAGGTGCACGTCACCGTCATCACCTTGCTGATGCCGAGCGAAATCCGCGTATCCTCCGGCACGCCGCGATATTCCGGCGGATAATCGATAGCGCCCGTGGCGATGATCGCGCCCTGGCCGGACATCAGCCGCGGATTCGATCCCATGGTCCCCACCGTTCCGGGATTGGTCAGAGAAATCGTCGTGCCCTCAAAATCCGAAACCTGAAGTTTGTTGGCGCGCGTGCGGGCGATCAGGTCGTCGTAAGCGGCGACAAACTGCGCGAAATTCATCGACTGGGCGTTCTTGATGTTGGGGACTTTCAGCGATCGCACGCCGTCTTTCCCCGCGACATCCACAGCCACGCCGAGATTCACGTGATCGCGCGTGATCCGGTACGATTCCGAACCCTGTTCGGAAAACGCCTGATTCAACGCCGGAACTTTTTCTACCGCTTTCACAATCGCCCACGCAATCAGGTGCGTGTAGGAGAGCTTGCTTTGACCGGCGGCGGAGCGATGCTGATTAATGACGCGCCGATTCTCGTCGATCACCTTGACCGGCATCACGCGCTGGCTGGTGGCGACCGGAATCGTCAGGCTCGCCGTCATGTTTTCCGCGATACGCAGGGCCGGTCCCCGCAAAGGAACCAGATGCTCGCCGGGCGCGATGTTGGGTGTCGCTTTGGCTAACGCCAGAAGCTGCCGGGGCTCCGGCGGCGGCGCGGGGCGTTCGACGGGCGGTGGTTCGGAATGTCCATTGGATTCAAAAACTTGCGTCCATCCCGCATCCACGGTCTTGCGGTCGTACAGATACTGCTGGTACAGCTCATCTTCCAGCCAGCTATTGACACTAGGGGCTTGAGATTCTGGCATTCAGTGGGTCCACTACCATGTTAACTGATGGCCAAAGCACTGATCTTTTCCGACATTCACAACGACGCGCGGGCGCTGGAGCGGCTGATGGCGATCGAAGCAGACTATTATTTCGCCGCGGGCGATCTGGTGAGCTGGGAGCGAGGTTTGGAGAAGATGGGCGGCATCATGAAGCCGCGCGCCGCACGAGTTTACGTCTTGCCGGGAAACCACGAGTCGGAGAAAGATATCGCGGCGTTCTGCACGCGCCATGGCTTCACAAATTTCCACGGCGCAACTTTGGAGGTAAACGGAACCCACGTCGCCGGCCTCGGCTATTCGAGTCCCACGCCGTTCGACACCCCCGGCGAATACACCGAAGACGAGTTGGCAACGCGCCTGGAAAAATTCGCGGAGTTAAAGCCGCTAGTCCTGATCTGCCACGCCCCGCCGCTCGACACCGCGCTCGACCGGGTCCGTGAAGGCCTCCACGCGGGCAGCCGCGCCGTACGCGAGTTCATAGAAACCCATCACCCCGCCCACTTCTTCTGCGGCCACATTCACGAAGCCGAAGGCGTCATGATCGAAATGGGAACCACCCGGGCCATGAACGTCGGCAAAAGCGGATATTTGCTGACGTTATGAGAGGGCGTCCACCCCTCGTGCACTACGTAGCATGCCGTCACAGAACCGCGAGAGCCAGCGAGCGGGTTCCGCCACCTACCTGATAACGTTCGTTTGTTACGGATCGCACTTGCCCGGGCAAGTTGGCACGGTGGACCGCGATCATAATATTCCTGGTACGCGAACGATACCGGAAGACGAGGTCCGTATAGCACAGAGCTCGAACCTGATGAAGCATCCCATGTACCGCCTCGACGCTTTCCGCCGAGATGTCGTGCTCCAAGGCATGAAAGAAGCCTGTCGGCGACGCGGCTGGGGACTAATCGCAGCGCATGTGCGCATGACTCACACTCATGCCGTCATCCAGGCGGACTGCCCACCGGAAGAGGTGATGGGAAGTCTCAAGGCTTACGCGACTCGCGCATTAAATGAGCAAGGCATCGATGATCGTTCGCAACCCCGTTGGGCGCGGCATGGAAGCACTCGATACTTGTGGACGCGGGAAGCAGTCGAAAACGCCGTGCGCTACGTCGTTAGCCGGCAGGGGGATGAAATGGCGGTTTACTGCTGCGCGTCATGACCCGCTTGCTGGCGCGCGCGGTTCGGTGCACCCAGCGGCGGGGACCGCAGTAGTGGGCCTGATCGCGACGAGCAAAAATACGATCATCGTCGACGCCGACGAAACCACCGCCCAAGGCTTATCCGCCAACGCAAACCCAAATGGAATCGGCGTCGAAAACAAAGTCGCCGCGATCCGCGACGGCCGTTGGACCGACTTGAAAATCGTCAGCCAGATCGGCAGCAAGAGCACCGTCGCATCGTAAGCGTAAACGTGCGGCACAATGAGCAGCGACGCGAGCGCTGTCAGGCAGAACATTTTCCAGACCGGCGCATTTCTCACGGCAAACAGGAAAATCCCAACAATCGCGATCAAAATCGCCGCGATCGCCCAAGGAGCCGTGATGTCCAGGTTCGCCGCGAAGCCCTGGTAGCTGATCATCAGCTCGGGGGACGGAGAAAGATGATCCAGGCTCTTGTTCCGAAGCAGCGCGACGTAGAGTTCCGCGCCGCGCCGGCCGCCCAGCGCGAGGCACACAAGAATCTCAGCCGCGGCCATCGCGCAGAACCCGCCGAGGATCCGCCAGCGGCGCTGGGCCAGCAGCGCGACCGGCCACAGCAGGACCAGATGAAACTTGATCAGCATCAGCGCCAGCGCCGCGCCGCCCGCGAACAGGCGATTCGCTTCCGTTAGTTCGTAAGCCAAGATGAGGAGCGCGAGCAACACCACGCAGTCCTGCCCCGTAGCAATCCCCAAGGGCGGCGGCAGGAATAATGTTCCGAAGACCAGCGCATCCGGCCCGAATCGCCGCCAGCCCCACGCCCAGCACGCGATCAGCAGCAGGCTTTGTAAGGCGATCCAAATCGTGAACGCAATGTTGTAAGGCAACAGCGCGAGTGGAGCAAGAATCACCGCATAGAAAGCCGGGCGCACGAAAGGGACCAGCGATTGAACCTGCGGCACGAAGCGCCGCTCGCGCTCCAGTTGAACGTCGACATCGTGCAGATCGGCGAAGCGCCCGTCGAGCGCCAGGGAAGCTCCCGTATAAATGTTCAGAAAATCGTGAGCCCGGGCCGGCGCCAGCAGGCGGGAGCCGAATGCGACCCACATGGCGCACATCCCAAGCGCGACCACCCACACGAACGCCGGCGGCCTCTTGAATTTGGACATCGCTGGTAAACTTATAGTTTAATGACCCTCGACGAACTGGAAAGAGAGTACGTTACGCTCCGCCAGCAGGCTGAAGCTGTGCGGAGCTATCTTTGACGCGCCCACCCGCCGCGCGCAGCTCGCCAAAATAGAAGAACAGACCAACGCTCCGGACTTCTGGTCGAATCCTGAAAAGAGCCAGAGGCTTATGCAGGAGCGCAAGCGCCTGGAAGAGCAGATCGATCAGGACGCGAACATCTCGTCGCTGACGTCGGATCTCGATACGCTATTCGAGCTCGCCCGCGAAGGTGAAAACGTCAACGGCGATATCGAGCGCGAGATCCGTTCCTTCGGCGGCCACCTGGCAAAGCTCGAAGACAAGATGCTCCTCTCGGGCGAAAATGATGCCCGCAGCGCCATCGTCACCATCCATCCGGGCGCCGGGGGCACCGAAAGTCAGGACTGGGCGGAGATGCTGTTGCGCATGTATCTGCGATGGGCGGAGCGAAATCGCTATGAAGTCGTCGTAACCGACCGCCTGGAGGGTGAAGGCGCGGGAATCAAGTCGGTAACCTTCGAGGTGAACGGTGAAAACGCCTACGGGCTGCTGCAAAGCGAGGTCGGCGTTCACCGCCTGGTCCGCATCTCGCCCTTCGATGCGAATGCGCGCCGGCACACCTCGTTCGCATCCGTCTTCGTCTATCCGCAGATCGACGACGAGATCAAGATCGATATCAAAACCGAAGACCTGCGCGTCGATACCTTCCGTGCGTCCGGCGCCGGCGGCCAGCACGTCAACCGTACCGATTCCGCCATTCGCATGACGCATCTGCCCACCGGCATCGTCGTGCAGTGCCAGAACGAACGCAGTCAACACAAGAATCGCGCTTCGGCGATGAAGCAGCTCCGCGCCAAGCTTTACGAATTCGAGATGGACAAGAAGCGGGCCGAAGATCGCAAGCTGGAGGATTCGAAGCTCGAGATTAACTTCGGCAGCCAGATCCGCAGCTACGTGCTCGCGCCATACCGGTTGATCAAGGATCATCGCACCAAGCTCTCTGTCGGCGACGTCGATCGCGTGCTCGATGGCGATCTGGACTCCCTGATTCACGCCTATCTGGTCTTCCGGAAAACCGGCAAGACCGCTTCCGACGGCAAGGACGAATTGCCCGAATAAATGCGGATTACCCTGGAGCAGGCCGCGGCCCGGATTCGCGAGGGCGGTCTCGTCGCATTTCCCACCGAGACGGTCTACGGACTGGGCGCGAATGCACTGGACGCGTCCGCCGTCGCGAAGATTTTTGCGCTGAAGCGCCGGCCTGCCTCCAGTCCCCTGATCGTGCACGCGGCATCGAAAGAAGCGGCGCGGAAGCTCGTTACTGAATGGCCGGCGAAAGCCGAGGAACTCGCGACCCGCTACTGGCCGGGTCCGCTGACCCTGGTGCTGCCAAAATCCGCGAAAATTCCGGATATCGTCACCGCCGGATTGCCGACCGTCGGAGTCCGCGTGCCCGCCCATCCCATGGCGCGCCAATTGATCGAGGCGGCCGGCCTCCCCATCGCCGCGCCCAGCGCGAATCCGTTTACACATCTCTCGCCGACCACCGCGCAGCATGTGATCGACGAGTTTGGAGACGCCGTCGATGTGCTCGACGGAGGGCCCTCGCAGGTGGGAATTGAATCGACCGTCGTCTCGCTGGCTGGCGGGAAGCTCACGCTGCTCCGCCCCGGGATGATTTCGTTCGGCGAAATCGAGCACGCCGCCGCGCCCGCCGATGAAGCGCATGCGGCCCCCGGCATGCATCCGAAGCATTACAGTCCACGCACGCGATTGCTGTTAGTCGAAACACCCGAATCTCTTCCCGATAGAAGCGGCGCATATTTGTGGTGGAACACCGCCCGCCTCACTTCGCGCAGCGTTAAGATGCCGGCTGATCCGGCTGCGTATGCCGCGCGGGTCTACAGCGTCTTGCACCAGCTCGATCTGGAAGGCTGGCCCTGGATCGCCGTGGAGTCTCCGCCCGACACACCGGAGTGGGCGGCTGTGCTGGACCGCTTGAGACGGGCAAGCGTGTAGCTTGCGCTGAAGAACCCTGGAAGCTTACCCTACCGTCAGTGCTTCAGCCCCTGAAGAGCGGCCCGGAACTCATCCAAGAAATCGATCGCACCATCACCGCGACACCGACTCTGTGGTGGCTCGGCCAAAGCGGATTCATCGTGCGCTTCGCCACCATCACGTTTTATGTCGATCCGTGTCTCTCCACCGCGCCTGGCCGGCGACGGCTAATGGCCGCCCCGCTTCAAGGAAGCGAGATCCGGCACGCCGACATGATTCTGGCGACCCACCAGGGCCATCTGGATGCACCCGCGGTTTCGGAAATGCTGGCCGCGTCGAAGACGGCGAAAATCGTCCTGCCCAAAAGCGCCGCGGATAATGCCCACGCAGCCGGAATCCCGTATGAGCGCATGACCACTACAGACGCGGACCTGCGCATCGAATATTTCAAAGACAATCTGTACGGCCGCGTGTACGCGATCCCGTCGGCGCATCCGCACCTCGACTGGACGGGCACGGGAGGCTATCCCTACCTTGGCTACCTAATCCGCTTCGGCCGCTGGACGGTCTATCACGCCGGAGATTGCGCCCCTTACGAAGGGCTCGCGGAACGTTTGCGCCCCTTCAATGTGAGCGTCGCGCTGCTGCCCATCGGCGGCAAGAACTTTTCGGTCAGCGATGCCGCGCAGCTTGCGGCCGACATCGGAGCCGGCTGGATCGTCCCGATGCACTATGGAACGTTCGGCCCGGACAACGGCGAAGAGAACCGCTTCATCGCGCACATGCTCGGGCAGCGGCCGGAGCTGCAATTCAAAGTATTTCAATGCGGCGAACGCTGGACCGTTCCCGAAGACTAACGCTATCATGAGACTTCCGTGAAGATCGATATCTTCAACCACATTCTTCCCGAGCGTTTTTTCGCGGAGTTTCTTCGCGTCGCGCCCGGCATGAAGGACATGGGCAAACGATCGCGCGACATCCCCATCATGTGCGATTTGGACGCTCGCTTCCGCACTATGGACGAATTCGGCGAATATTGCCAGGTAATTTCATTGGCATCGCCGCCGATTGAAGCATTCGCCGAACCCGGCGTCTCGCCCGTACTCGCCCGGATGGCGAACGACGGCATGGCGGAGCTGGTTGCGAAACATCCGGGTCGGTTCCCGGCATTCGTCGCAGCGCTCCCGATGAACAATCCCAGCGAATCGGAGAAGGAGCTGGACCGCGCGCTGGGCCAGCTCGGCGCCGTCGGCGTGCAGATGTATTCGAACGTTGCCGGAAAGGCGCTTGATGCGCCCGAATTTCTGCCGTTGTTCGATGAACTGGCCAAACGCGACCGTCCCATCTGGTTGCATCCGGCGCGAGGCGGAAATTTTCCGGACTACCTCACCGAAGAGCGCTCGAAATACGAGATCTGGTGGACCTTCGGGTGGCCGTATGAAACCAGCGTCGCGATGGCCCGCCTGGTTTTCTCCGGAATGCTCGACCGCCATCCCGAGTTGAAGATCATCACCCATCACATGGGCGCGATGATCCCGTATTTCGAAGGCCGCGTCGGCTACGGATGGGATCAGATGGGCCGGCGGACGTCGGATGAGGATTACGTGGCGCTGCTCAAGTCTCTGAAGAAGCGTCCCTTCGATTACTTCAAAATGTTTTACGCCGATACAGCGCTGTTCGGCGCGGACGCTGCCACCGAGTGCGGTCTCAAGTTTTTCGGAGTGGATCGGGTGCTGTTCGCCTCCGACACTCCCTTCGAGCCGACGCCCGGCCTGTATATCCGCGAGACCATCCGCGTAATCGAGAACCTCGGCCTGACGCCGGAAGACAAAGACCGCATCTATCGTAAGAACGCCGTCCAGTTATTGAAACTCACTTAATTCATGCCTCTTTTCGCAAAGAAACCCCAGGAAACCGCCGCCGTCACGTATATTTCGTACACAGGCGTTGAGAGCCGGATCGACGTTCCCGTCGGCGATTCGGTAATGGAAGGCGCGATCAAGAATAGCGTCGACGGCATCGTCGCCGAATGCGGCGGCGCGTGCATGTGCGGAACCTGCCATGTCTACGTCGACGAGGCGTGGCTCGGCCGTTTGGTCCCCATCCAGGAAGACGAGAACGCCATGCTCGACACCACCGCCTGTCCGCGCCAGCCCAACAGCCGCCTGGGATGTCAGATCCCGGTGAGGAAAGACCTCGACGGCTTGATTGTCCGGACTCCCGAGACGCAGCAATAAATGAGCCCGCGCGTCGTCATCGTGGGAGCCGGGCAAGCGGGCTTTCAGGTAACGGCATCGCTTCGCGCCGACGGCTTCGACGGGTCGATCGCTCTCATCGGCGAAGAGCGCCATTTGCCGTACCAGCGTCCGCCGCTGTCGAAAACCGTGCTTGCCGGAAAACAGCAGATCGACAGCGTCGCATTCCGGCCCGAGCGTTTTTATCACGATCATCATGTGGATCTGATTCTTGGGGAAAGGGTCGCGCGGATCGATCGCGCGAACCAACAGGTCATTCTGTCGAACGGGAGCGGCGTGCCCTACGACACGCTCGTGCTCGCGACAGGAGCCCGCGTTCGCGAGCTTTCCCTTGCCGGCGCGCTCTATCTCAGGGATCGGGATCACGCAGTCAGCCTCAAGCAGCGGCTGGATGCCGCGGAGCACGTAGTGGTCATCGGCGGAGGATTTATCGGCCTCGAAGTCGCGGCAGTCGCTCGTGAGTTGGGTAAGACGGTGACCGTGATCGAAATGCAATCGAGGCTGATGCCGCGCGCGGTCGCGCCGATCCTCTCCGAGTTCTACCGCGAAGCCCACACGGCGCGAGGCGTAAATGTGCTACTCGCCACGGACGCGACGGAAATCCTGCGCGATCGGAAGGTCGATCTGGTGGTCGCTGGCATCGGCGTCGTTCCAAACCTCGAGCTCGCGCGCGACGCAGGTCTTGCGATAGGAAATGGCATTCTGGTCGACGATCACCTGCGTACGAATGACGAACGTATTTTCGCCATCGGCGATTGCGCGGACCACCCCAACCAATTCGCGGGCGGCCGCGCGCGCCTCGAATCGGTTCAGAACGCGGTGGATCAGGCAAAATGCGTGGCCGCGCAAATGGTTGGGAAGCCGGCCGCATATGTGGCCGTGCCGTGGTTCTGGACAGACCAGTTCGATCTGAAGCTGCAAATGTGTGGCCTATCCAACCGCGCAGACCGCGTCGCGGTCCGCGGAACGCTCGAAAATCAGAAATTCTCCGTGTTCTATTTCCACGCAGATCGCCTGATCGCGGTGGATTCGATGAATCGTCCCGCGGACCACATGATCAGCCGCAAACTGCTCGCCGCCGGAACTCATCTGACTCCCGAACAAGCAGCCGACGAAAGCGTCGATTTGAAATCGTTGCTTGCGGAACCCACTCGGTAACGCTCATGGCTCGCGAGGACCCACTCGCTGTCGCTCATGGTTCAGTGCGGCGGCTTGCGTTGCATTGAGGCTTACGCCCGAATACGCGTCGGCACCGAGCCGCGAACACCAGTGAGCGGGTCCAGCAAACGTCCAGAAACGCCCGAACAAGCAGCCTCGCACCCGGTATTGGGGGGTCCGCGTCGCCACCGAACCGCGCACGCCAGTGAGCGGATCCATAAACGCGTGACAATTTAGGTATGGAGAACGAATCGGTCGCCATTATCGGCGCCGGCATCATCGGCAGTTCCATCGCCTGGCGGCTGGCGCAATCGGGCGTGCACGTCACCCTGTTCGACGCCGGAACCCTGGGCGGCGAAACCAGCTCAGCCGGAGCCGGAATGCTCTCCCCCGGCGGAGAGTTCGAAAAGCCCTCCGTCTGGTTCGATCTGGGCACTGAAAGCATGCGCATGTATCCCGCGTTCGTCGACGAACTGCGCACCGCGACCGGCGTCCCCGTCGATTTCCAGATCTGCGGCTGCCGCCAGTTCGTCGAAACAGAATCCGCGCGACGCCGCGCCGAATTCCAGATCCGCGCGGGTGTTCGAGTGGAATTGACGCCCGATGGTCTGTTCTACCCAATGGACGCGTTCGTCGATCCCACCGACGTCGTCCGCGCGCTGCGCGTCGCTTGCAAAGCGCAAGACGTCGCGATCGTCGAACAGCATCCGATCTCTGAAATCGCATCCGAGCAGTATCGGGCCGTCGTGATCGCGTCGGGCGTGTGGTCCACTCAGATCCGAGTCCGGCACCGCGGACAGCCCGTGCCCCTGCCGCCTGTGAAGCCGATCAAGGGCCATCTGATCGGCTTCCAGCTCGCGCCCGGCGCATTGGGCCCGATGCTGCGCCGCGGCCACAGCTACGTGCTTCAGCGCTCGAATGGATTCCTGGTCGCCGGGTCCAACGAAGAAGATATCGGCTTCGATCGCAGCATCGACCCCAAAATCTGCGACGAAATTCATCATCATGCCGCCGAGCTGTTCCCTCCGCTCGCGAACGCGGCCCCCTGCGCCCGATGGATCGGATTGCGTCCCTTTTCCCCCGATGGTCCCCACATCTCGCGCGTCGACGGAACGAACGTCTGGCTCGCGTACGGGCATTTTCGCAATGGCATTCTTCTGGCTCCACTGACCGCGCAGCGCATTGCCGGCGAGATCGCCGCGTTGCCCCGATGAAGACCAACGCCGCGCGGGTGCTCGACTCACTGGGAATTCATTGCGAGCTCCGCGAATACGAAGTCGATCCCGAGGATCTGGCCGCCGAATCGGTGGCGAAGAAAATCGGTCTGCCGCCTGAGCAGGTCTTCAAGACGCTGGTCGTCAGAGGCGACCGGAGCGGCGTGTGCCTCGCCGTCGTCCCCGGCGATTCGGAGGTCAACGAAAAAGCGCTCGCAAAATTGACCGGCGATCGCCGCGTGGAGATGGTTCCCCTGAAGGAAGTCCAGCCGCTCACCGGCTACATTCGCGGAGGCGTAACCGCGCTCGCGGCGAAGCGCGACTTCCCGGTGTACGTCGACGAGACCATTGAGCTGTTTGACCAGATCTCGATTTCCGCCGGAGTTCGCGGCACCCAGATCCTGATCGCGCCGGCCGATTATTTGAGGGCCGTGAACGGCGCGCTGGGCGCGATTGCGCGCGAAAAATCGTAATCGCAGGCGATTCGCGTTACGCTTAAGAAAGCAAGCCTTCCATGCGGCGCAAGCCTGAAATTATGAGTCCGGCCGGTTACTGGCCACAATTGCGCGCCGCCGTGGAAGCCGGCGCGGATGCGGTCTACTTCGGCCTGAAACATTTTTCCGCGCGCGCGAAAGTAGGCTTTTCGCTCGCGGAACTGCCCGAGGTAATGCGCACTCTGCATGGCCGCGGCGTCCGAGGTTACATCACCTTCAACACTCTCGTCTTCGAGCACGAACTCCCGGAAGCAGCCCGGACCATCGCCGCCATCGCGGAAGCCGGCGCGGACGCGATCATCGTGCAGGACTACGGCGTGGTCCGCCTGGCGCGCGAGGTTGTTCCGGACCTGGAACTGCACGCCAGCACCCAGATGAGCATCACCAATTCCGAAGGCGTCCGCTTCGCGCAAAGCCGCGGCGTCCAGCGAGTGACCCTGGCGAGAGAGCTGTCGCTCGACGAGACCCGCCGGATCGTGAGCGACACCGGCTGCGACATCGAAATCTTTGTCCACGGCGCTTTATGCGTGGCCTATTCCGGGCAATGTTCTTCGTCAGAGGCGTGGGGCGGCCGGAGCGCCAACCGCGGGCAGTGCGCCCAGGCCTGCCGTCTGCCGTATCAGATGATGGTCGACGGCCGTCTCGAACCGCTTGCGGATTCCCGATACCTGCTCTCGCCCGGCGACCTCTACGCGCTCGACCAGGTTCCCGAGATCGTCGACATCGGCGTGGCCGCGCTCAAGATCGAAGGCCGATACAAGGACGCCGAGTATGTCGCGCTGACCACGCAAGCATATCGGAAGGCCGTCGACGAGGCATGGGCGGGCAAGGCGTCGGCCATTCCGGCCGAAGAGAAGCTGCGCCTGGAGCAGGCGTATTCGCGCGGCCTCGGCGCGTTCTTCCTGACGGGAACGAATCATCAGGCCGTGGTCAACGGTCGCGCGCCCCGGCATCGCGGCGTGCTGATGGGACGCGTCGCGCGGGTGGATGGCGATCAGGTTTTGCTGACCCCCTCGGACGCACACGAAATTGCTCCGCTGAAAGCCGGCGACGGCGTAGTCTTTGACGCCGCCGATTGGCGCAGTCCGGAGGAAGCGGAAGAAGGCGGACACATCTATCAAGTCTCGTCGCGCGATGGCTGCCTGCAACTGCACTTCGCGAATGGAGCCATCCGATTCGACCGCATTCGCGCAGGCGATCTGCTCTGGCGCACTCACGATCCCGACGTGGATCGCGCGGCACGCCCATTCCTGCAACCAGCCAATCCAGTGTCGCGCCAGCCAGTGGACGTCCACGTAATCGCGCACGAAGGCTCCCCGCTGATCGCCGAATGGACGCTCGCACGCCGCCCGGAAATTCAAGTCACCGTGCAGGCGACCGCGCCTCTCGCCGCTTCCCAAAACCGGGCGATGACAATCGAAAGCTTGCGAGACCAGTTCAGCCGATTGGGCAACACGCCGTATGAGCTCGGAGCCGTCACCGCCGATGTCCAAGGCTCGCCATTCGTGCCGGCCTCGATACTGAATCAGTTGCGCCGCGACGCGGTGGACCAGGTGCAGGCCCTGCAAACTCGACTGCCGGCGATGCGAATCTCGCACATCGCAGTCGACGCGAGGCCGGCGAATCCTGCTCCCGATCAATCCATGCAGTTGCACCTGCTGGTTCGCACGCCGGAGCAGATGGAATCGGCGATCCAGCTTCGCCCCTCTAGCGTCACGCTCGATTATCTGGATCTGTACGGCCTTCGTCCTTCCATCGACCGCATCAAAGCAAGCGGAATCACTGCCCGCGTCGCCAGCCCGCGCGTGCTGAAGCCGGGCGAAGAGCGCATCCTGAATTTTCTGCTGAGTCTTCAGTGCCCCATCCTGGTCCGCTCCGCCGCGATGATTCAGCCCCTGCGCCAGGCCGAGTTGATCGGCGACTTCAGCCTGAACGCCGCGAATTCGCTGGCGGCGGAAGCGTATCTCGATCTCGGGCTCGCGCGCCTGACGCCGACGCACGATCTGAACGCCGCGCAGGTCGCCGATCTCGCCCGCAAAGCCGGCGCGGACCGGATGGAAGTGGTCGCGTACCAGCATTTGCCCGTGTTTCACACCGAGCATTGTGTCTTTTGCAGATTTTTGTCGACCGGAACTAGCTATCGCGATTGCGGCCGTCCCTGCGAGAAGCATCGCGTCGAGCTTAAGGATTCCGCCGGCCGAGCCCATCCCGTCATGGCCGACGTCGGCTGCCGCAACACGGTATTCGGCGCCGAGGCGCAAGAGGCAAGCGGCCACCTCGACACCTGGCAGGATGCTGGAATCCGCCACTACCGCCTGGAATTCGTGCACGAATCGGGCGAGCAGGTCGAAAAAGTCGTACGGGCTTTCGAGGGCGCTCTCGATGGGACGCTCGGCCGCGAAGCGCTCGCGTCGAAGCTCAAAGCAATAGCGCCGCAGGGCACCACTCAGGGCAGCCTGTTCGTTCCCAACGACTATCTAAAGCTGCCGATTCTCCAGTAACGCTACTGCTTCGGAAAAATAATCGGCAGCGCCGGCTCCGACGTGAACATGCAGCGAGCGTTGTGGCCGCACAAAGGCACCACGGTCGCCTGATGATGCGCCCCATACTTCTGGTTGATATATTTCACGAACGCCTGCCCTCGCGCGAGCCGCGTCGGACCCTGCGCCATTGCCGGACATGAAGAATCGAAACCGCCCAGCGGAAGAATGTCGATCTCCCCTAAGAGATAAGTTACCGGCCGCGCCGCGATCTGCTTCTTCAACTGGTCGTCCGGGATGCCGCCCGTATACCCTGTCCGGCTTTGCAGACCATACGGCCAGCGATCGAAAGTCGTGCAATTGCGCCCGTCATTGAACGGACGAAAATCCGTGCCGTCCGCGATCGGCCGCATCGCGTCGAGGTAAGCGTAGCTCGACGGATTCGAGACTACATAAGTAACCGGCACGCCCAGCGTGTCGTGAACCTTGTTCGCCATCTCATAGCGCGTCACATATTGCCCGCCCGCCGAGTGGCCTGCCACGACGATCGCTTTCAGGTTGGGAAACACATCCTTACGCGCCAGCTTGTGCAGAACTTCGTCGGTAAAGTCGTACGATGTTAACTTGTCGTCACTGATCGCGACGCCGCCCGAGCGCCAGCTATCGCCGTTACAGCTCCAGTTCACTTCGTGCGACGCGAGCGTGTCGCGGCAGCTCCGGCCGTCATTCGACGCGAAACGCGGAGAGATCACGATGGTGTTCTCCAGCGCGTCGCCCAGAAAGGCCGCGGCCACCGCGGTGCGAAAATAATTATCCGCATCGCGGCCCGCCCCGTGAACCAGGATGAACGCTCGCGTGATGTTCGTGTTTCTGGTTTCGAGAGAGTATGTCCGGTACACCAGCGAGCGCGAAGGACCTCCATTGAAGGTCAGCCACTCGGTGCAGTTCGGCGATGCCGCGATGCAGGCCGCGGCTTGAATACTAACGGGAACGAGTAAAAAAGCGGCGAATCGGATCATTCCCTTGAGAATATCCGATCGCGCAATCCCGTTAAGCCAAGGAAGCCCGCCGCCTGATAGTTAGTGACCGCGCCGGGCCGCGACCGCTTCTCCCGCTCCCTCGCCCTCGCGATCCGAAATGCCGGAACCCGCGATCTGCTCGCTCAGGAACCACACCTGGAACTCGTTCGTGCGCAGGATCTGGCTCACTAACAGATCGTTGGTCCCGTCGTCGCCGCTGTCGGAAGCGCGTTCCGCGGCTTCGCGCGTCTCCCCGATAATCAGCTCATGCGCTTCGATCAGCCGGAACAACTGCACCGTCGAATCCTCTCGGCCGCGCGGCGGACGGTTCACATGCGTCGTCTCCGCGACATCGTGCGCCATCGCGATCGCCACGCCTCCCAGCGTTTGCACGCGCTCCGCCAGCGCGTCCACCAGTTCGGCCTGCTCGCCATAGTGCTTATCGAACAAAAGGTGAAGTTGATAGAACGTCGGGCCCGATACCTGCCAATGATGCTTCTTGTACATGTCGCGCAAGGTGATCGTATCGGCGAGAATCTGGTTCAGCTTCTCGCAGCTGGTCTGGCGAACTTTGTTGTCCAGGGAAATCGGTCGGCCGATCACAGTCCCAAATTGCTGGATTTCGGTCGCTGATCCGGTCGTCGATCCTTGATGAGCTTTATCGTGGTTCTTCGTCTTCATAAACCGTTAGATCCTTGCTGGAGTCGGAATGTTGCACCAAAATAGGCGGAGAGTCGCCGGATCGACTAGACTAATTTGAGGAGCTAACATGCGCACACACGCCATTGCAATTGCGATCACGGGCATTCTCAGCGCCGCTGCGCTTTGCGCCGCGGGCAAGTCCGTCAAAGTCGAGATGAAGGACGCGAAGGGAACCGCCGTCGGAACCGCCACGATTACTGAAAACAAGGGCGGGTCGGGCGTCACTATCAAAGTGGATTTCAAGGGTCTCCCTCCGGGCGAGCACGCCCTGCACATTCACCAAAACGCGAAATGCGAAGGACCGGCGTTCACCAGCGCGGGCGGCCACTTCAATCCGGATAAGAAGCAGCACGGTATGGACAATCCCATGGGTCCGCACAACGGCGACATGCCCAACTTCACCGTTACGGCAAAAGGCACCGCCAAAGCCACCGTTCAGGACCCGCGCGTCAATATGGGCGACGGCGCGAACTCCATATTCGCCAACGGCGGTACCGCGCTGATGATCCACGCCAAGGCCGATGATATGAAGACCGACCCGACCGGCAACGCCGGCGACCGCATCGCCTGCGGCCTGATCATGAAATAATCCGGTCCTTTCGTGCACGGTCCGGTGCCGAACGGCGCCGACCGGCGCACGCCAGGGCATGTCACAACCCGCCCGGCACTGAACCGCGCGCGCCAGCAAGCGGGTCCGGACGTCTTTCCCAAAGCGACTATTTCTAATTCGCCCCCGGAAACAATGCTATGCTCGCCATAGGTAGAGCACATGGCCTTCGGGAACGCGTTCTGGCGGCTAACCGCCGGCGTGATCCTCCTCACCGCGCTGTACGCTTTTCAACGACCGTTCCGTGTGTATCAGAGCATGGAACCGTACGACGATATCCCTCTGCCCGCCGATTATCAGGAGCCCAGCGAATGGGTCCAGGCGCGATTGATGTATCCTCCCCATCCGGAAGCCAGGTTTTCGCGCCCCTACCGCTATCGTGGCGGCATCGACTGGCGTGAAGGCGGGACCAGTTGGACACAGGACTATCCCCGCGCCGACCGTCATTTTGCCATGGCGATCCGGCGGCTGACGCGTTTACACGTTCGATCCGTCGAACAACCGGTGAATCTGAACGACGGCGACGACGTCTTCAACTGGCCGTGGCTGTGTGCCGGCGAAATGGGCGATTGGAAGCTGACGCCCGACCAGGCTCTAAAGCTCCGCGATTACCTGCTCCGCGGCGGATTCCTGATGCTCGACGACTTCTGGGGCACCGAAGAGTGGGAGCGCTTCTACGAAAGCATGCGCCTTGTCTTCCCGGACCGGCAGATCGTGGAGATCGACGACATCGATCCCATCTTCCATACCGTTTACGACCTGAACGATCGCTACCAGGTCCCCGGCGAATGGGCCTTGCGGCGCGGCAGCACCTATCGCAACGACGGCGCCCAGGCTCACTGGCGCGGCATCTACGACGACCACAAGCGCGTCATGGTCGCGATGTCGTTCAACTCCGATATCGGCGATTCGTGGGAGTGGGCGGACGATCCGCGTTATCCCGAGAAGTACTCTGCCTTGGGAATGCGGATCGGCGTGAATTACGTCCTCTATTCCCTGACGCATTAAGATTCCCGCCCGGCGCGGTTCTGCTACCATGTCGCCAATATGCGAATTTCCCAGGCGCTGGCGGCGTTTGTCGCCGTAATTGCCCTCGCCCGAGGCCAGAATCTCACCGAACAATACCGCTCCGTGGCGGACCGCTTGATCGACGCCGCTCTCGCCGACAACGACGGCTACGCCAAACTCGCGTATCTCTGTGACCGTATCGGCAACCGCCTCAGCGGATCCGACTCCCTGATCCGCGCGATTCACTGGTCCGAGGAGCAGATGAAAAAGGACGGCCTGAGCAATGTCCGCGTCATTCCCGTGAAGGTCCCGCATTGGGTTCGCGGCGCTGAGTCGGCGCATCTGACCGCCCCGGAAAATCAGCCGCTGCATATTCTCGGCCTGGGAATGAGCGTGGGTACTCCCGCCGGCGGGATCACCGGCGACGTGGTCGTCGTGTCGGACTTCGACGAACTTGCGAAACTCGGCCGCGCCGGAATTCAGGGCAAGATTGTGCTTTTCAATGAGGTCTACCGCGGCTACGGCCAAACTTCGATCTATCGCACCGCGGGACCATCGCGCGCCGCGGCGCTCGGTGCCGTCGCCGTGCTGGTGCGATCCGTCACGCCGCTCGCCATGCAGATTCCACACACCGGGACGCTTGTGTACGATCCGGCTCAGCCCAAGGTGCCCTCCGCCGCCGTGTCGGTGGAAGACGCGCTCAGGATCGCCCGCTTCGCCGCGGATCATATTCCCGTCAAAGTCCATCTCGAAATGGCCGCCCGCACCGAATCAGACGCCGATGCCGGCGACATCCTGGGCGAGATTCCGGGACGGGAGCATCCGGAAGAAGTGGTCGTGCTCGGCGGCCATGTGGATTCGTGGGACGTCGGACGCGGCGCGCAGGACGACGGTTCGGGAATCATGGCCAGCCTGGAAGCCGTCGCGCTGATCAAGAAGCTCGGCCTTCAGCCGCGCCGGACCATCCGCGTCGTGTTTTGGGTGAATGAAGAAAACGGCGGCCGTGGCGGCGAGGCCTACCGCGCGTGGCTCGGCGACAAGATCAAGAACCATGTTGCCGCGATCGAGATGGACGGCGGCGCCGAAACGCCGCGCGGATTCGGGTACGGTTCCAGTGGCGGACGCGGAGGACGGCGTGGCGGAGACGTTGCGCCCAAGCTATCCGCCGGCGAACAGCAATCCATGGCAATGCTGCAACAGATCGGCAAATTGCTCGATCGCGTCGGTGCGGGCGAGATCGCTCCCGGTGGCGGCGGTTCCGATATCGCGCCGCTGATGCGCGACGGCGTGCCCGGCCTCGGCGAGAGAACTACCGGCGCCCACTACTTCGATTGGCATCACACCGAAGCGGATACGCTCGACAAAGTGGATCCGGACGATTTTCGAAAGAATATCGCGGCCCTGGCCGTCATGAGTTACGTGCTGGCGGACATGCCCGGCAAAATCGCCGGTCAGTAGAAATCATCAGCGCTGAACCGCGCGCGATAGCAAGCGGGGTTAAATGCGTCAGGCCCCGGCCGCCGATTTGCGGGTGTGCGACAGATCCGCCATCCATCGTCGAGCATTGTCGTCTCCGTCGAAACGGGACTTCCAATAGCGCCGGAACTCCCGAATCTTCTTGCTCTGCCGGTCTTCGAGTTGCGCCAGCAGTTTCTTTCCGCCCGATTCCTCGGCTACGATGCGCCGCGCGGTTTCGTAATCGTTAATGTCGCCGAGCAGGGCTTGCAGCCGCTTCATCTGTTCCAGCCGGTCGTGGCGCGGCGCCAGCAGCTCCAGCGCGTAACGCAGCTTCTTCGCCGCGATCCGCAGCCGGTGAAGACCCCTGGCGTCGTCCGCCTTCGCGGCGCGCTTGAACAGCCGCTTCACCGCATCGCGGATCGCATCGTGGATAGCGTCCTGTGTCAGCTTTCCAGCAGAGGCGGGCATCTCGAAATGGCCATTCTTCGCAAGCGCCGGCAACGCTGCAACCAGTTGCTCTTCGCTCTCCATCCTCCGGTGCGCCAGCTTCGCCTGAATCGTCCCGGCGCCCGCGGGCTGCAATTTGCCCACCAGCTTCCGGGCGATGTCGGCGTCCCGAACCTGCCCGGCAAGCGCCATCGTCTTCTTCAGCCGGCGATGGATTTTCCGGAATCCGGGCGTGTCCTCATCGTGCAAATCCAGCGCTTGATTAAATCTGCGAATCGCCACGCGCAGGTTGTGAACCTGCTCGGCGTCCGGAGTTCGGGAGGTATAGCGCGCCTGCTGTGTCAGGCGATGGTAAAGTTCGCGCGTGGCATCGGGGGAGCGCGCCATAAAAGCCGCGAAACCGCGGGAATTCCATTGTATCCAGCCCCGCGGGGCGGCGCTATTATGGCAGGAATTCGTTGGTATACGTCCGCGTCAAATCGAACTTTGCATCGGGCACACGATCGATAGAACCCGCCAGCACCTGGCGAACTGCCTCCGCGCTATCCGGTTTGATCCGCCCGTCAACCGAGTACATCGGCTTCGCCAGCTTGATGGCGGCAATTTCCGCCGCCGCATCGCCAGCGCGCGACTCGGGCGGAATTTGCGCCAGGATCTCCTCCGGCGAATGCTCCCGAATCCAGGCGAGCGACCGCAGCACCGCTTTTGCGATGCGGCGTGCCACATCGGGATGGGCGCGCAGCCATTCTCCTCGCGCCAGCAGGCAGGACGCCGGGTAATCGTCGACGCCGAACACCGCGCGCAACCCGTCCGGCGTGCGCGTATCCGCCAAGATCAGCAGATCCGGACGCCGCGATTCAAGAGCCGTGACCGCGCTCCCGAACAGCGTAGCCGCGTCCACCTGCCCGCGCTCCACCGCGGCTACGGCCGTCGCGCCCATCCCGACGTTCGTCGTACTCACCTCCGACGGCTGGACTCCCGCGCCAAGCAAAAGATGATTCAAATAGAACTGCGACGGCGACCCGACTGAGGAGACACCCGCGACTTTACCCTTGAGATCGCCGACGGTCTTGACGGCTCGTCCCGGCATCGCGACGACCGCAAAGTTCGGCGAGCGCAGCAGGGAAACAAAACTGACCACCTCGCGGCCCTCCGCCGCCATCTGGATCGTCTGCTCGTACACGCCGCCCGCGACATCGGCGCTGTCCCCGACCAAAGCCTCCAGCACTTTGGACGCTCCCGCGATTTGGGAGATCGTGACGTCCAGCCCTTCCTGCCGATAGAATCCGAGCCACTGCGCAAGATGGCTCGGATAATTATTCGTAGACGGCGGCTGAAGCGCAAGACGCACCGCGGTGTTGCCGGGCCGCGCTCCGCAGGACGCCAGCAGACAACAGACCAAGGCCGCCGCAAGCCGCCTCATGCTTTCCATCGGAGCAGCCAATGTTCCAGCCGGTTCACTCCCCACCCGATCACCAGCACCACCGCGCTCAGCACTACCATTCCCGCGAAGACACCGGTCGTATCGAACGTGCCTTCGGCCTGCGAAATAAGGTACCCGACGCCGCGCGCCGCACCCAGATATTCTCCGACCACCACCGCAATCATGGCGAATCCAATGCTGATGTGCAGGCTCGAAAAAACCCACGTCAGCGCGCTCGGGATCAGGACATGACGCACCAGTTGCCATTCCGACGCCCCCAGCATCCGCGCATTGTTAACCACCACCGGATCCACCTCGCGCACGCCCTGATGCGTATTGAAAAACACGATAAAGAACACCACCGTCACGCCCAGCACTACCTTCGACCAGATCCCGAGCCCGAACCACAATAAGAAAATCGGCGCCAGCACCACGCGAGGCAGCGCGTTCAGCACTCGGATATACGGGTCGAACAACTGACCCAGACGAGGCGCGCGCGCCAGTGCGAATCCGAAAATCATTCCCGAGGCCGCGCCCAGCGCGAACGCCAGCGCCGCTTCCTCCATCGTGACGATCAAATGCGGCCAGATCGACCCCGTCCGCACCCAATCCACGATGCGCGCCGCGATGTCCGTCGGCCGGCTGAAAAAGAATTTGTCGAGCTTCCCCGCATTGGCTAATTCCTGCCAGCTAGCAAGGATCGCGATACCAAGCAACACCTGCCACACGCCCATCGGAATCGGCGGCTTAGCTTTCGCGTTCATAACTCGCCAGCACCTCCTCTCTCAGGTCCGCCCAGATCTGGCGATACAGTTCCGCAAAGCGAGGCTCGGTGCGGATATCGATCAGATCGCGCGGTCGCGGCAAGTCCACCGCGTATCGATTCACCACGCGGCTCGCCGGACCTGCCGACAAAACCACCACCTCATCCGCCAGCGCCAGCGCCTCTTCCAGGTCGTGCGTGACGAAGAGCACCGTCTTGGGCGACGCGGTCCACAGCGTCAGCAGTTCCGATTCCATGCGGAGCCGCGTATGCACGTCGAGCGCGCTGAACGGCTCATCCATCAGCAGGATGTCCGGGTTGACAATCCAGCTCTGCGCCATCGCCACGCGCTTTCGCATTCCGCCGCTCAATTGCGATGGATAAGCGTCCGCGAAGTTCTGCAATCCTACGCGAGCGATCCAGTCCCGAGCCTGCGACTCTGCATCGGGCGCATTGCGGAATCGCAGCCCCAGGGACACGTTTGCGCTGACAGTTTTCCAAGGCAGCAGCGCGTCCTGCTGGAACATGTACCCGGCCCGCCGGTTCAATCCGTTCAGCGGATCGCCAAAAATCGAAACCAAACCCGCGCTGGGCTCGGTCAATCCAGCGGCGAGATTCAGCAGTGTCGACTTCCCGCACCCGCTCGGTCCGACGACCGATACGAACGCGCCCGCGCTCACATCGAGATCGACATTTTGAATGGCCGTATAGCCGCCAAATTGCTTCGAGACGCCTTCGAATCGAATCGCGGTCAAGAGGTCTTCTTGAGAATCAGGATGTGTTGCCGCGGCAGCGTTTCTAAAACCTGGTCCATGCGAAACCCCTCCGCTTCCACTTCGGTCTTCACTTCCTGGACGCTCATTTTGTGCTCGGGCCGGATCGGAATCGACGGATCTTCCTTGCGATATTCGAGCAGCACCAGCCGCCCATCCGGCTTCAGCGCTTCCCGCATCCGTTGCAGCATTTTCTGCGGCTGCGAGAACTCGTGATACACGTCTACCAGGAGAATCAAGTCCAACTTTCCCGGCGGCAGCTTGGGATCGGCCTCGGTTCCCAGAACCGTCTCGATATTCGCCAGCTTCTCTTTCGCCGCGTTCTGCCGGAGCCGCCGGAGCATTTCCGGCTGCACATCGTTCGCGTACACCTTGCCCGATGGCCCGACGCGCCTGGCCATGCGCAGCGTCATATAGCCGGTGCCCGCTCCGACGTCCGCGACCACCATCCCCGGCTTTATCCCGATCGCATCCAGCGCGGCATCCGGATGCTCTTCCATCTCGCGCTCGCTTCGTTCCAGCCAATCCGCGCCGCCTACTCCCATCACCGGCGCGATCCGGCGTCCGGTCAGCGGATGTTCGGATTGGAACGCCGGCGCCGCAGCCGCGCCCGCAAATAACAAGCCCACCAGCAACCAGCCCGCCAGTAACAGCCCGTTAATTTGCCTTTGCGCCCAAGACCCGATAGATTGTGGGTTGGTCATCATGTCAAGACGTGCCCCGCTGCACCTGTGTTTACCCATGTTGGCGGTCGCGCTGCTGCTGACCGGTTGCGCCAACAAACAGAATTCCGTTCGTATCGACTATCCAATGGGGGAAAGAGTCACCCTCGGTCCGCTCACATACAATGTGATCGAAACCGCGTGGCGAAGTCAATTAGGAGGCGATTTCAAACTGCGCGTCCCCCAGCAGCGCTACCTGATGATCACCATTTCGGTAACCAACGGCGGCGGACACGAGGTTTCAGTGCCGTTGCTCACGCTGGAAAATCAGAGCGGCCAGACGTTTCTTGAATCCGATAACGGCGAAGGAGTCGACAACTGGTTCGGGCTGCTGCGCACCTTGAACCCCGCGCAGACGCAGCAAGGCCGCATCGTCTTCGACGTTCCCCTGACTTCGTATAAACTGCGCGTAAACGACGGCGGCGAATCGGGCGCGGATAGATACGCGTGGATCCAGATTCCCTTGCATATAGACGCCGACGCGCCCATCGACTCGCCGCCCGCCACTCCTGGGAAGTAGCCGCGAATGGCCATGAAAACGGCTGAATTTATCGCGCTTTTGGCGCTGGCCTCTGGCGCCGTCGCGCAATCCAAGCTCGCCATCGAAAACCCCGCGCTACATCAATTCGAGGACGGCCCTGAGCTCGCGCCCGGCTACGAATTCGTCCCCGGCGAGACCCTGTACGTAAGTTGCCGAATCACCGGCTACCAGATCCTGAAAAAGGACGAAGCGCAAAGCGTGAAACTCACTTGGCACATGCGCGCCGTCGATCCGTCCGGCGTCCCGATTGTGAAGGAAGAATCCCGCGTACTCGAAGAAAGCGTCTCGGCCCAAGATAAGAACTGGCGGCCCAAGTTCCCGGCGAGCCTGGTCATCCCCGGTTTCGCCCCCACCGGAGCGTACAAAATCGCCGTCAGGGTGAAAGACGAGATTGCCGGAACGGAAACCAGCACGGAGCTTGCCTTTCGCGTCCGCGGACACGACGTAGAAGTAACCGACCATCTAGCTGCCGCAAATTTCCAGTTTCTCCGCAGCGAGGACGGTAAGGTGCCGATGAATCCGGCCATCTATCACCCCGGCGACACGCTCTGGGCGCGCTTCGACATTACCGGCTTCAAATTCGGCCCGAACAATCAATTCGCGGTTGACTACGGCCTGGCAATTCTGGACGCCTCCGACCACGAGGTCTTTTCGCAACCCGCCGCCGCGTCCGAGTCAAACGCGTCGTTTTATCCCCAACGCTACGTCCCCGGCGCGCTGAACTTGAATCTCGATCCCAACGTCCCTAAAGGCAATTACACCCTGGCAATCAAAATTCGCGACAAAACCGCGAACCAAACCGTCGAGACTCGGCAAAAATTCCAAATCGAGTAACCCCGAACCGACCCAAGTCAACTACCCCCCGCACAGAACCGCGAGAGCCAGCGAGCGGACCCCGACCCGTCGACCTAACCCACCGCAGACGACGTTCCCCCCGCGCTACACCCGCCCAGTCAACTACTCCTCGCACCGAACCGCGAACGCCAGTGAGCGGGCCCCGACCCGTTGACCCAACCTCAGCAGACGACATTCCCCCCGCGCTACACCCGCCAAGTCAACTACCCCTCACACCGAGCCGCGAGAGCCAGCGAGCGGACCCCAACCCGCGACCTAACCCACCGCAGACTGCAATTCCGTCGCGCTCCCCCGAGCAGCGGAATCCCCCGTCAGCACCCGCTCCCACAACTCGACGTTCTTCTCCATGTTCCGATTCGCCAGCACCCAATCACGCTCCGCCTGCAAAATGGGTGCCCGATCCGTCGACAGCGCGTATTCGAGCTTCTCTTTCCAGGACTCGCGCCGATTCTTTGCCGTATTCGGGACTTCCGTCGAGTACGGCAGCACATGCGACGCAATCGTAACCGCCCCCGACATCGCATACTCGTAATACTTGATGCAGCTCTTGTGGTAATTAAACCGGTGATCCGTCAAAGGAGCGATCCCGATATCCAACGCCAGTTCGCAGACCTTCCGCGCATGCGCATGAACCGGAACGTTCGGATGAAACTCGTAACGAATTTCCGATAGCTTGTCCAGGAATCGCCTGACCGCTTTGCCCAGCGGCGTGGCCCATTGTGCCTTACCCCACTGCACGTCGATCACCTGCGAAAACTCCTCGATCGTCGGATGATTGCAAATCCCCTGCAGCACAAACTTGAAGGCGTGCTTTTTCTGAGCCTCCCGAACCGCATCCAGCGCCACTGTCAGATCTTCGAAGTGCGTAGCGCTGCCCGTCCATCCGACGCGAGTCTCAGCGGATCTCGGCGCAACCTCCCACTCCTCGGGATCCACGCTGTTCGGCAGCACCACTACGTTGCGATTCCACCGTCGCAGATACTCGGCCAGCGTTTCCGTCGTCGTGGTGACCACATCCGCGGCTCGCAGCATGAAATCGTAAACCGGCAGCCGCGCCTGCAGCGATGCATAATTCACGTTTTCCCGCGGCACCAGATCCAGCGCGTCGTCGGTGTCGAACACCACCCGGATCCCGCTCTTCTTGCAAAAACCGACCAGCTTGACCGCTTCGACGAAGTGCGCGCGGAAGAACATCATCACGTCCGGCGCGTCATGCGCCGTGGGATTGCCCGAGAAAATCTGAACGGTGTGCCCGCGCCGCGCCAGGTACTTCGCTGGAACCGCGCCGCGCCATTTATAGCAGCCGCTCTCCGTCTCAGTCAGCAGGAAAATGTTCATGCGTTTCCCCCTTCGAAGTCGGAGCGAGCCCACTTGGAAATGTACGCCTCCGCCGCGATCGTCTCCACTTCACGATCGTTCAGGTAGGTCCACGCTTCCCAGCGCCGCTCCCGTAATTTTTCGAGCACCCGGACATCTTTGCGAGCCTTCAACAGCTTCTTCCGCTGTTCCACCGTCTGCGCCTCGCACTGCGCCCGGGCTGCCTTCAGCGATGCCCGCTCGCTTCGGACGCGTAACTGAAACGACGCGAATTGCTGCAAGTCCAGCCCGTTCAGAAGGGGCGTCGTGGCCAGCCCCGTTTCCGCCTGATGCTCCGCGTCGGTCAGCGCCTGGTCCCGTGCAATCAGCCCCGCCAGCTTGTTCTGCAGCGTCGCCAGCTTCTCTTCCTCGGTCCTCATCAGCAGCGCCCGCCACTCGAGCACCCGTTGCAGCGGAAACTTGAAGGTCTTCACGGCAGTTGCCGGGCCAGCATGAAGAGCCCGTCGCGGGTCTCATTCAATGTGGAAAATTTCTCCGCATCCTGGCGAAGATAATCGATGATCTGGGGCCGGATGCGAATACTCTGGTCGAGCTTCGGATTCGCTCCCTGAACGTGCGCCCCCAATTGAATCAGGTCGGACGACTGCTGATAGAGCGCCAGCGCCTCGCGCACTCGCTGCGCAGCCTGGATCTCTTCAGGAGTCGTCACTTTGTTAGCCAGCCGGCTGATGGAGCTCAAAATATCGATCGCCGGATAATGCCCCGCCGCCGCCAGGTCGCGCGACAGAATCAGGTGCCCGTCCAGAATGCCGCGAGCCGCATCGCAGATAGGCTCGTTGAAGTCGTCGCCTTCCACCAATACCGTAAAGAATCCCGTGATCGATCCGCTCTCAAAACTGCCGGCGCGTTCGAAGATTTTCGGAAGCAGAGTGAACACCGACGGCGTATAACCCTTTTGGCTCGGCGGCTCGCCTGCCGCCAGGCCGATTTCCCGCTGTGCCATCGCCAGGCGAGTGACGGAATCCATCACCAGCAGCACATCCGCGCCCTGATCGCGAAAATATTCCGCCGCCGCCAGCGCCACGAACGCCGCCCGGATGCGCAGCGGCGCCGGACGATCCGACGTCGCCACTACCACCACCGAACGCTCCATGCCTTCCTTACCAAGCTCATGCTCCAGAAACGCCTTCACCTCGCGATTTCGCTCGCCGATCAGCGCAACCACGCTGACCTGCGCCGAGTTCTTGCGCGACATGGCGCCCAGCAGCGTACTCTTGCCGACGCCGCTGCCTCCGAACAGGCCGATTCTCTGGCCCTTGCCGCAAGTGAGCAGGCTGTCGATCGGACGAATCCCGGTCACCAGGCGATCGGTGATGTGCCGGCGTTGCAGCGGATTTGGCGGCGGCGCATACAGAGGGTAGGTCGTCGTGCCCTCGATCGGCGGCCCGCCATCCATCGGCTGCCCGAAGCCGTCGAGCACGCGCCCCAGCAGCCCCGGCCCCACGGAAAGCCGGGCTTCCTGGACTCGCGCGATCACCGGGCTCCCGAGTTGCAATCCGTCCGGTTCATCCAGAGGCATCGCCAGCACGCGGCCGTTGCGGAACCCGATGACCTGCGTGCGGATGTTTCGTCCGTTGCCGGTCGCGATCTCACAGAAATCGCCGATAGCCACGGCCGGTCCACTCGATTCGATCAGCAGCCCCACCGTCGCGGTCACGCGGCCGGTCCACGGCAGCAGATCCAGCGAATCCAGATCCTTAACGTATCCGTCCAGCGAAACACTGTCGTTGGGTTCGAGCGCCATTTGCGGACTCATTTCTTCAGCCGGTCCGCAAATCCGCGCTCGATCTCGCGAAGCTGCGATTCGATGGAAGCATCCAGCGTTCCATGGGAAGTCTCAAACAATACATCCCCGCACTGTAACGTAGGATCGGCCAGCAATTCGATGTTCTGAGAATTCGAGAACCGCTCCAGTGATGACTTGAGCGCGGCTTCCTGGTCCGGATGCACCCGCACCCGGCACAGCTCGCGCGACTGGAGCTTATCCAGCGCAACCTTGATCAGCCCCTCGATCGATTCCGGGTCCAGCGTCAACTCTCGATGAAGCACGCGACGCGCGATCGCAATCGCCAACTTCAGTAGGTCCTTTTCAGCATCGGTGCGGATGCGAGGCCGCAATGAGGATAGATCGGAAAGCGTCCGGCCGAGCCGGTCCATCATCGGCGTCAGTTCCGCCGCGGCCTGCTCTCTGCCCAGGGCCTTGCCCTCCGCAAACCCTCTCTGATGTGCTTCCCGCTCCCGTTCCGGATCGGCGCTGGTCTGAACCGTCGGTGGATGAACGCGCTGCGGAGTTACTTTCGCAGGCGGGACCGAACCTCCGTCCTTCCACCAGATCGGCGAGACTTCTGAAAGCTCCTCGTCGCGGAGGACCCTAGACATACTGATCGTCGCCGCCTCCGCTGCCGCCCTTGCTCCGGCTCAACAATCCTTCGCTCTCGAGCTGCCGCACCACGGCGATCACCTGCTCCTGCGCCGCCTCCACGTCGCGGATCTTGATCGGCCCCAGCGCTTCCATATCTTCGAGCAGCATCGCGGCACCGCGCTGCGACATGCCTTGGAGCAGATGCGCGCGCAACTCCTCGCTGCTTCCCTTCAGCGCGATGGTGAGCTGGCGGCGATCCGCGCGGCCCAGCAGTTCCTTGATGTCGTTGGCCGGAATCTTCAGCAGATCCTCGAACACGAACATCTTCTTCTTGATCTCTTCCATCACGTCCGCGTTCTCTTCGCCGATTTGCGCGAGAATCTCGTCGCTCAACTGCGCATCCAGTTGATTGAAGATCTCCGCCACGGCGCGCGGCCCTCCGGACGATTCGCGCTTCACTTCGCCCACCGATTTCAGTTTCTGCACGATTACCGCGGAGATCTTGCCGATCACCGCCGGCGAAATCTGATCGAGCTTCGCAATCCGCAGCGCCAGGTCCGCCCGCACCTCGGGATTCATTGACGAGAGCACCGCCGCCGATTGCGCCGCGTTCAAATGCGACAGGATAATCGCCACCGTTTGCGGATGTTCGCTCTTCACGAACCGGGCCAGCAGTGCCGGATCGACGCGTTGGAGGTGCTGATCCCTGCCCGAGGCCGTAGGCAGCCGGTCGAGATGCCTCTTGCTCCCCTCCGGGCCGAAGGCATTGGTCAGAATGCGTTTGGCGTAATCGACGCCGCCGCGCCCAACCTGGTTGGCTTCCGCCGTAACGTTTCGGAACTCTTCGAGAACCGCCTGTGCCTGCTCGGAGGAAATCGTCGGCAACGTGGCGATAGCGCTGCTTACCTGCTGCACCTCTTCGTCGGTCATCCGCTTCAATAACTCGGCGGAGATCTGATCGCCCAGCGCGATCAGCAAAATGGCGCACTTTTGGACGCCGGTCAACGCGGGCACGCCCGACACAACCGTCGAAGCGCCCATTTATGCCCGTTCCTCCTTCAGCCAGCCGCGCAGAACGCCCGCGTAAACATCGGCGTCTTTCTGGGCGGTAGCCCGAAGCTGGTTGGTCAACACTTCAATCCTCGGCGGCTCGATCGCCGGCATATTGCCGGAGCTCAGGCCGGATCGCGCCCAGGTATCCGAAGTTCCTCCTGCTGCGGCACGAGCCAAACGCGCCAGATCCGGAGCGTTCGTCTCTCCAGGCTCGGGAAGCGTCGTCTGGACACTGACAGCCGCCTTCGCCGGACCCTTCCGCATCATCTTGATCAGGAAAAATCCACCCACCAGAACCACCAGAACGATCGCGGCCAGCCCGCCCATCATCTTCGGATCGCTCTTGAGCTGTTCCATGGGCGTGAGCTTTTTCGACGTGGTCGCGACAGGCGCCGCGCCCGGCGGCTCCAGATTCAGCGTCGATTCGAACGGCAGGCTCTCGACAATCAACTGATCGCCGCGCTGCTGATTGAATCCCACGGCCGCCGTGATCAGATCGTGAATGCTCTTCAGCCGTTCCGGTGACGGCGGTGCCAGCACGCGTTTCATGTTGGCCCCCGCCCCTTCCCAGCGAACCTCGTGGTCGATCAGCACCGAAACCGAAAGCCGTTTGATCGCGCCCTGCGGAAGCGTCGTCCGTTTCACCATCCGGCTGGTCTGGTACGCGATGTTCTCGGTCTTTCGCGTGGTCCCTCCGCTTGTCGGCGCCGGCTTGGGACCCGAGGGAGGCAGGTTCGAGGCAGTCCCCGGAACCCCGCCCGCGACATGCCCGGGCGATGAGATGTCCTCAGTCTTCTGCGAAGTCGTCATCACGGAGTGCGTCGGATCGAAGGTTTCCTCGCTCTGCTCGCCGCTGTTCATGTCGCACTCGGCCGAGACGGCGGCGCGAAAACGGCCCGCGCCCACCAGCGGTTCCAGTGTCGAATCCAGTTTCGCCGTAAGATCCTGTTCTACTTTGTGGCGATATTCGAGCGACGCGTCGGATGCTTCGTCAGTGTTGCTGCCCAGACGCTTCGGCCGGTTCAACAGATTGCCGCGCATGTCCAGAATCGAAACACTCTCCGGCGCCAGGCCTTCCACCGCGCTGGCCACCAGGTTCGTGATCGCGGGAACCGCGCTTTCGGGCAGCGACGCGCCCGGACGAATCTTGATCAGCACGCTCGCCTTCGCTGGCTGGCGCGCTTCGATGAACACCGACTCCTGCGGTAAAGAGATGTGAACCCGCGCCTGCTCGATCTCGCCGACGGCCATTACCGACCGTTCCAGCTCGCCTTCCAGCGCTCTCCGATAATTCACGTGCTCCGCGAAATCGGTCATGCCGAAGTTGGTCTTGTCGAAAATTTCAAATCCGATCCGGCCGCTCTTGGGCACGCCCGCGCCCGCCATCTCCAGCCGGAGTTCCGCCACTTTTTCTTCCGGAACGGAGACCGTCGTCCCGTTGTTGGACAAGCGAAACGGCGTGCTGCTTTCCTTCAGTCTTTGGATGACTAAAGAGGCGTCTTCGGGCGCCAGCGCATTGTACAGCGGACGAAAATTGCTTTCGCGCTGCCAATTGGTGAGCCCGTAGACTCCAGCCACTGCCAGAATTCCAACCACCAGGACGGTCCAGCGCTGCCGCACCGACAGCATTCCCGTCAACCGTTTGAATTGATCCATTATTTACCCTGCCTACATCTGCAACTTCATAATTTCCTGGTAGGCCGAAACGATCTTGTTGCGGACCTGCATGAACATCTGAAATTCCAGGTCGGCTCGTTGCGACGCCAGAATGGTCGAATGCAGATCTTCTCCTTCGCCTGAAAGAAATCGTTCCACGGACTGATTCGCCGAACTGCGCGCGCCTTCCACTTCTCCGATCGCCCCGTTCAGAATCTCGCTGAACGAGGATCCGCCGCTCGAACCGGTGGACGAAGTGGAGGAGATCGACGGCGTGTCCATCGGCGCGATGGGCGCAATCGGCTGGATACCGGATAGTTTCATCGTCATGGCCGCACCTTATCGGAACAACTCAAGCGACTTCTGAATCATGTCCTTGACTGCGGAGATCGCCGAGACATTCGCCTGGTAACTGCGCGAAGCGCCCAGCAGGTCGACCATGTCCTCGGCCGGATTCATGCGCGGCACGGCGACGTAACCGTCCTTGTCGGCGTCGGGATGGCCGGGCATATAGCGCTTCTCAGGCTCCCGCGTGTCGGTAATCACATCCGCCACCCGCACGCCCACCGCGCCCGAGTTCATCTCGTTCTCGAACATCGAGGAGAACTGTGTCGCCTGCGGATCCGACGTGAACACGGCGTCCTTGCGGCGATACGGCCCACCCTCGGGCGTGCGCGTAGTGTCGGAATTCGCCAGATTTTCCACCAGCAGTTCCGTGCGCGCCCGCTGCGCCGACATCCCCGAAGCGCTGACGCTGAGTGCGGAAAGAAGACTCATGAGTTCTTACCATCCTGAATCGCGGAGCGGATTGAAGCGAGATCGGACCGCGCAAAGCTGGAAGCGATAGAAAAGCGTAGCGAGTTTTCCGCCAGCAGCCGCGCCTCGCGGTCCAGATTGACGTTGTTGCCGTCCGGCTTCACCGGCAGCCCTTCCGGCTCCACCGTCGACGGTTTTTGCCCGTCCACCGCATTCTCGAACTCAGACCGGAAGTTGATGTCCTGAGTGCGATAGCCGGGCGTATCTGCGTTCGCGATGTTGGACGCCACCAGCTTCTGCCGGGCGCTCAACAGCGTCATATAGTGCTCGAAATTACCAGCGACACCTTGAAACACGATACCGCCGCAGTTGCATGCGCCATGCCACGGTAAAGCACCCGCAAGTTATTGATTTGAAGAAAAAACGTCTATCGAAATCGTCGCAAATTCGACCTGATCGTCGGATCTCCGACGGTCGAGCATGGTTTAGTCGAGCGAACTGGCGCTGACGTAGGCGCTCTGCCGGGTGAGATGAATCAGTTTGCGCTGGGCATGGGCGCGGCCTGCCAGGATGGTCTCCCGGGCCCACGTTAGAAGCGTGGTGACTTCCTTCGCCATCGCCTGCCGTTCGTCGACCGATGTGGATGCCTTCCACGCAACTTCCACCTCGGCGCGATACACGTCGAGCAGCCGTTCCATTTCCCGGTAATCGCCGGCCGCGACGGCGCCGCGTAGAAGATCAACCGTTTTGGATGGCATCTTGGGTCGCGGTAAACAGTTGCTGGAAATAGCTCGCCTGAGACTCGAGCGCTGCGATTGCTGCGTCCGCCTCCGACATCTGCTGCGTGAGAGTGTTCTGCATCGTGACAATACTGTTCTGGTCGTCTGTGATCTTGTTGTTGTCGGCGGTGATCTGCTTCTGAAAAGCGGCGATCGAGGTCTGAATCGTTCCGCTGGCCGCGTCGTCTACGCCGTTCAACGTGTTCGTGGCCGTAGCCAGGAACCCGCTCGTCGTAGCCGTGCCCAGGAACGTTGCCAGATCCTGCGGATCGGACGCGGCCACACTCGCGAATTTCGTCGGATCGAACGAGAGCTGCCCATCGCTTCCCACCGTGATGCCCAGATCGGCGAGCCCGGTAACGTTGCCCGCCCCGCCCGTAAAATGGATCAGGTTTTGAAGCGATCGCTGAAGCGACAGCACCACACTCTGCCCCGTCAACGCTCCGCCGTTATTTCCATGATTGGTCGCCAGTTCCGTCGCGGCGGCGTTGTAGGCGGACACCAGGGAGGAAAGCGCATTTTCCGCGGCCGAGGGGTCTTGGCCGACCGTCACGGTGGTCGTTCCGGCGCTGAGCAGGCTTACGGTAACGCCCGGAGCGATGGTTACCGTGCTGGTATTCGATGAGATCGGAGTGCTGGGTTGCCCGTTCACCTGATACTGCGCCGGAGTCCCCGTTTGCAGGGTAGTGAGCAGGTTCGGCGTGGTTCCGTCGCTGAGCTGGATGCTGGTGGCTCCCAGCGAGGTGCTTTGCAGCGACAACCGGTAATCCGGAGCCGAAGGACCGCCAATATTGATGATGGTCGCGCTGACGCCAGCATTCGAGGAATTGATCGCCTGCGCCAGGGCATTCAACGTATTCGCCGCCGGCGTGATGGTCGTGTTGGTTCCATTCACGCTAAGCGTAAAGCTGCCCGACGTGCTGATCGATGTCGTGGTGGGATCCGCAACCGTGGGAAGCGTCGCGCTGCTGAGCGTGGTAGTCGATGAACCTGGGCTGGTTACTGTGATTTGATAGCTTCCAGCGGTAATCGCCGCGGTCGAATCCACGGTTGCCGTAGCGATGGTCGGGTCCCCGACCGAAGCCGACAGACCGGCCCCGCCGTTGGCCGACCCCAAACTCTGGATCGCCGTGCTGATTGCCGAAAACTTGCCTTGCAGCGTGGTCAGTTCGCTCGATTGGCTTTGAAGGGTGGTAACGTCGTTCTGTAACAACTGCATGGGGAGTGAGGCGATGTTGACGGCCTGAGTGATCGCCTGTTGCAATGAGCTCGCATACGTGCTGGTGCCATTGAACGCATTGGCTGAAATCGAAACGCTACTGCTGCCCATACCCCTCCCTAAAAAAATACACCTGGACCGTTCTCGGTTAAGAATCGGCCCAGGCTCAGTGCAACCTTAGGGTTGAGACTGATAAAGATGCGAGACGAGTTAAAGAAGCTTTATGCGAGAAGCTTCAGCAGCGCCTGCGGTTCGGCATTGGCCTGGGCCAGCGCCGCTACCGAAGCTTGCTGCAGCACTTGACCTTTCGTTAACAGTGCCGCCTCTTGCGCCACATTGGCGTCGCGAATGTTCGCTTCCGCGGCGGACTGGTTGGTGATCTGTGAATTCGCCAGGCCGATCGCGTAAGTCAGTTCGTTTTCGCCGTCGCCGACGGAGCCCTGAACAAGTCCGAGCGCCGCCACAGCCGCCGTGATGTCCGTGATCGCGGTCTGCGCGTTGCCGACGGTGTCGACCGCGTCCGTGCTGATTCCCAGTCCGACCGTGTCGACCGTGTTGGCCGAGCCGGCCAGGTTGATGCTGATCTGCGAGTTGGTCTGCGTATCGCCGCCGCCGATGAACACCGCGATGCTGTTGTTGTACTGGCTGCCCGTGGTGGCGCCGCCGCCGCTCGCCAGGCCGATGCTGTTCGCCTGACGGTTGATTTCACCCAGCAGCGACTGGAATTCCTGGTTCAGCGTGGTGCGGCTGCCCGAGAACGTTCCCGAAGCGGACTGCGTCGCCAGCTGCTGTAGCTGGTCGAGAATGTTCGAAATGTTGTTGAGACCGCCGTCGATGGTTTGCAGAATCGCCGTGCCGTCATTGGCGTTGCGCACGCCCTGTTGCAGCACGGTGATGGTGGAACGGTAACCATTGGCGACCGCGAGACCCGCCGCGTCGTCTCCCGATTTGTTAATACGGAAGCCGGACGTCAGCTGGGTGACCGCGTTATCCAGTGCGTCAGTGTTGATAGAGAGGTTCGCCTGAGCCACTAGAGAGGTAATGTTGGTTTGAAACGAAAGCGACATACTTTCACATCCTTCTTAATCGAAAGTTTCCGGCTTCACGCCGAACCCGTCTGATGTTTGCAGCGGTGCAATCATGTCGACTACTTCCGTTTAAATTTCAGTTTTTTTCAAAATTTCTTACTGGTACGGCGTTCCATGAAGTCCTGTTCCGCGTATAATCTTCGGCTCGATTTCACGCCATATTTAGCGATATGTTCTCTCGGAAACAACGAATGACTGAACCGAAAATCTTGACTGCCTCCGAACGTTGCGCCCGTTCTCTTCTGGCCGCATGGAACACCGGAGACCTCGCCGCGCTCGAAGCGGCGCTGCGCCAATCCGCTCCCGCCGGGAATATGGAATTGTCAACTGGCGAAGAGGAGAGAATGGAAGTAGTGCAGGAAATCGCCAACAATATTCAGATGTGGCTGCGCGGAGTCCGCTGGACCAAGCCCGCCGATCTGAATACCAATCTGGAATTGTTGCGCCACCTGGCCCGTTCCGAAGGACAGAACAGCGAGAGTTTTTCCCAGTCGCGGATCGCAGCCAAGGTCGCCGCTAGGGAAGTCCCGCGACTTGAAATGCTCGTTTCCGTCCTGCACTGACAATGTGGCCGGTCAAATCGACGGTTCCATTCGCTGACGCGGAGACCGGCTGCCCCAGAGGATAGTCGAAGCTCAACACCTGCCCCGGCCGCAGGTTGGCCAATTCCTGGAATTCCAGTTTGGGGCCCCGCAGGCTCACTTCGAGTTCCACCATGGAATTCTCCAGCAGAGTCAGATTCCGTTGCACATCGGCAGGCGGTGGCGCAGGCGGCGCGGTTGCCGGCTTCTCGCTCGCGGGCGACACGGCTTCCAGAAACGCGTGCGGAACCGAGATCTCGAAGCTTCCCGTATGGCCGCGCAATTCCAGATCGAATTGAATGCGCACCATGGGACGCATGGAATCCGGACACGGCAGCCGCATCGGATCGCTGCCCAGCGATTCCACTTCAAATTCGATATTCGCGAAAACCCGCCATGCTTCCCCCAGCGATCGCACCAGGACACGAACGATTTCTTCGAGCAGGCTCCACTCGATTTCCGTGAGTTCCCGCGGTTCCGGTGTCGATTCGCCGGCGCCGCCCAGCAGCAGTTCCAGCAGCGTAAGAACGGTGGAGGAGTCGAAGCGCAGCACCATCGATTCCGTTCGCGGGTGCAGCTTCAACCCGATCAGACAATCCGGACTCTTCAGCGTGCTCCAGTAATCGCCCGCCGTGATTCCCCGGATCTCTCGCAGGTGCGCCGGAATCTCGGTCTGCAGGAAAGCCGAAAGCCCTGTCTCAAGCGACCGGGCGAAGGCCTCGTGAAGGACATGCAGCGCCCGGAACTGGGGACTGGACTGGTCCTGGCTGCCCAGTTCCAGCGACCTGCTCGTGTTGCCCGCCTCCGGTTGATTCATTGGCCGATATCAGGCAATCGTCCGACTAGTAGGTTTGCTTTAGTATGTCGACAGTACATCTAGGAGTCCCCGTAGGCCATATGGGGATAAACTATCTCCTTTTTTCATCGATATGGAGATCTACCTATCGGTGCGCGTTGATGATAAAAGTGACCAGATTGAATCACATCCCGATGATCCTCAACTCCGATCTGATCGAACACATCGACATGACGCCCGACACCGTGATTGCGCTCTCATCGGGTCAGAAATATATCGTTCTGGAGACTGCCGAGGAGATCGTCGAGAAGGTGATCGCATTTCGTAAGTCATTATTTAGCAAAGATTTAAGCTGCCCTATAGCGTCGCTATCGACGCTAGTGTCTAAGCCGTCTATCTCGTCTGTGTCGAAGGAAACCGGCAATGGCGGATAAGACGAAGCTGCGATCCACCAAACCCGACTTTGCCACCATCGGCGGGCTGGTGATCGCGATGGCCGGAATCATGGGCGGCCTGATTATGGAAAAGGGCAAGGTCTCCGACGTGGCTCAGGTGACCGCCGCCCTGATCGTCCTGGGCGGAACTCTGGGAGCCGTGATGGTTACCACTCCCCTCCCCGCCCTGCTCGGCGCTTTCAAGAGCATCAAGAACGTATTTTTTGAGGAACGCATCAGCCCGGAAGCCGCCATCGAGGAAATCATTGGCTACGCCACCAAGGCCAGAAAAAGCAGCATCATCTCGCTGGAGGAAGATCTGGGCAAAATCCAGGAACCGTTCCTGCGCAAGGCCCTGACGCTTGCCGTGGACGGCACCGACCTCCAGGAACTTCGCAAGATGATGGAGCTCGAGCTGTTTCAGTTCGAACGGCACGCCGAATCCGAAGCCAAAGTCTACGAAGCCGCCGGCGGTTACTCGCCCACCATCGGGATCATCGGCGCGGTGCTTGGCCTGATCCAGGTGATGAAGCACCTGGAAAATATCGAAGAGGTCGGGCGCGGAATCGCCGTGGCATTCGTCGCGACCGTGTACGGCGTAGCCGTCGCGAACCTGTTCTTCTTGCCCGCGGCCAACAAGCTGAAGTCCCGGATTCATCATGACGTTCAGGCTAAGGAACTGATGCTGGAGGGCGTCACCAGCATTCTCGAAGGGATGAACCCCAAGCTGATCCGCGTGAAGCTGGAGGCGTTCGTGCAGCACCCCAGCAAGAATAAGGCGAAAGGCGACACGGAAACCAGCGGGGCCGCCGCGCCGGCCGCCGCCCGGGGATAACAGAGCGGACCCAACATGGCGAATCGGCGGCGTCACACGGACGGACACGAAAATCACGAGCGATGGCTGGTTTCTTACGCGGATTTCATCACCCTGCTATTCGCATTTTTCGTGGTGATGTTCGCTTCTTCGCAGACCGATAAATCCAAGGCCAAGCAGATCTCGGAGGCCGTCGTAACCGCGCTCGAGCATGGCGCCTCCGTCGGCATGACTCCGGCGGTCGCGAAAATTCTCGGCGGCACCGTTGACGACAAAGGGCAGGGAAACGCCCAAATGAAAGGCCCCGGCGGCGCACAGCGCGCGGCCAAGGAAGCGCCTCCCGAAGACATCATGGAACTGGGCCCCTCCATGAAGGTTCTCTCCCACGAACTGGAGGCGGAGATCAAGAGCGGAAAAGTCGAGATCAATCTCGAGCCTCGCGGCCTGGTGGTCAGCCTCAAGCAGACCGCATTCTTTCCTTCCGGCGGCGACGAGATTGATCCGCAGACCTATCCGATCATGGGAAAGCTGTCGGTGGCGCTGAAGGGCGTGTCCAATCCTCTCCGCATCGAAGGCCACACCGATTCGGTGCCGATTCACAGCCCGCGATTCCGCAGCAACTGGGAACTATCGGCCGCGCGCAGCATCGCCATGATGGAATTACTCTCCAAGCGATTCGGCATCCCCGAAAACCGCCTGGCCATCGTCGGCTTCGCCGACACATCGCCCGAGGCCTCCAACGACACCCCCGAAGGCCGCGCCAAAAACCGCCGCGTCGACATCGTGATCCTGAATCAATACGCCGTCAGCAAACCCACGGCCCAGAGATAAGAGCCCCTGGCTCAGCGATAGCAGACTAGAAAGTACGCGGGTCCCGACGATGTCAACCACTCAACGAGCCACAACCATAAAGGGCGGCGAATCCCACTAAGAACACCAGTCGTCCACCGCGATCACACGCCAGAATACCGTCGTACCCCGGGAAGCTTCTGATCCGGCAGAGCGCCGACACCGAGCCGCGACCGACAGGAAGCGGATCGTCCTTTTTCCGCAGACTCGAAAGTAAGCAAGGTCCCGACGATGTCATCCAACCCCAAGGTCGGCCGAAAGACGCGGTCCACTTTGCCGACGAGTACGACCAAAAAGAGAGCGGCGAATCCCGCTAAGGACACCAGCCGGCCACCCCACTCGCGCACGTTACAGTCTGTGGTGATACCGTCGTGCCCCGGTAAGCCTTCAATCTCGCAGAGCGCCGACACCGAACCGCGACCGACAGGAAGCGGGTCGTCCTTTTCCCGCAGCACTCGAAAGTAAGCGGGTCCCGACGATACCGCGAGACGGTCTGCCTGAACAGGGCGATCCGCTTCCTATCGGTCGCGGTTCAGTGTCCACACTGTACCGGCGAGCCACAACCATAAAGACCGGCGAATCGCTAAGAACGCCAGCCGCCCACCGCACTAGCGCACGCCCGAGTCGGTGTGATACCGTCATGCCGGCTAAGCCTTCAATCCGGCAGACCGCCGACACCGAACCGCGACCGACAGGAAGCGGATCGTCCTTTCCCGCAGAATCGAAAGTAAGCAGGTCCCGACGATGTCATCCAACCCCAAGGTCGGCCGAAAGACGCGATCCGCTTCCTATCGGTCGCGGTTCAGTGTCCGCACTGTACCGGCGAGCGACAACCATAAGGACCGGCGAATCCCGCTAAGAACGCCAGCCGGCCACCGCACTCGCGCAACGCCAGAGCCTCTGTGATATCGTCGTGGCCCGGTAAGCCTTCAATCTGGCAGACCGCCGGCACCGAACCGCGACCGACAGGAAGCGGATCGTCCCTTTCCCGCAGACTCGAAAGTACACAGGTCCCGACGATGTCAACCAGCCCGAGGCGGGCAGAAAGCCGCGAATCCCGCCTATCAGGCCGTGGAACCCGAGATGAAGCTAAACAGACTCGTCCGCGGCATCGACGCCTGGGCCTGCAGCGCCGCCTGCATGCTGGTCTGCTCTTGCGTGAGCTCTACCGCCGCGCTAGCCATATCCGTGTTCTTGATGTTATCCAGGGACGTCTGATACTGGAGCTGGAATTTCTGCGCCACATCGGTCGCGTTGGTGATCTGGCTCTGCACCGAGCCGTAAAATGCAAGCTGCTGCTGCAAATATCCGGAAGCCGATTGCAGCGACGTGATCGCGTTGTTGATCCCCGTTTGATCGTTGTTCGTCAGCGCGACCCGCAGACTGTTCACGGCGGCGAAAATGTTATCTGGAGCGGTCGTGCCCGGCGGATTCTGGTGGTCGAAAATGTCCGTCGCGGTCAGCGAATCGGCGAACGTGATGCCGGTCGCATCTTGAATTTGCCGCGTGGCCGGCGCCGTGATCAGTTGATCGACGCCGTTGGGCTGGGTCAGGTCCAGTTGATAGGAAGCCTGCGTGGCCTGGTCTCCGCTAAATACATAAATCCCGTTGTATTGCGTCTGGCTGATGCCCACCAGTTGCGAAAGCAGATTCTGCACCTGCTGCGCGAGCCCGGACCGTGTCGATGCGGACTCTGTGCTGCTGGCGCCCTGTGCCGCCAACGACTGGACTTGATCCAGCATTTGCGTTGCGGTTTCCAGCGCGCCTTCCGCCGTGTTCACTTCCCCGCTCACCTGGCTCAGGTTCGTGGAAACCTGGTTGACGCGACCCAGATCGGCCTCTAATTGCAAAACGTCGCCCAGCGCCCCGGGATTGTCCGACGGTTTGCTGATGGTCACGCCCGAAGATACCTGCGCTTCCGTCGTGTTCATTCTCTGCGAGAGCAATTGCAGGTTCGACAGAAACTCCTGGCTGGCCGCGCTCAAATTCTGAATCATGTCTGGTTACCTCGTCCTACGTCACCATGTTGATCAGCATGTTGGTAAGGCTGACAATCACGGTCACCATCTTGCCCGCCGCCTGGTAGCCCTTCTGGAGTTCCATCACCTGGATGGCCTCCTGATCGAGCGAGACGCCGGAAATCTGCGTCTGCAGCGCTTGCGCCTGCGTGAGCAGGGTCGTATGAAGATTTACGCCGTTCTGCGCGTCCGAAGCCTGCTGGCCCACCAGCGTCGCCGCCCCTGCCGCGAACTGCACGATCGACTGGCCGTTAATCTGATAAGCCGGATTATTCGACTCGCCCAGATTGGCGAGCGCCAGCGCCGCTCCATTGCTCACCACCGGAGGCCCCGGATTGGAGGCCGCCAGCGTGCTCGGTGTGATGTTCGGATTTACCGCCAGCGTTTGCGCTACATCCACCGGACTCGCGGCGTTGTAAGTGAATAGCGGAATCCCCGCCGCGCCCGTGGTTGTCTGCGCCGACGTCAGGATCGAATTCACGCTGTCGGCCACGCTCTTTGCCAGTTGATTCAGCGCTCCCTGTTGCGTCCCGCTGCCTTGAAGCGACGGCAGCACCGTGTTTCGAACCGTGAGCAATCCGGCGAGACTGCCCTGGGAGATTTGGCCGGTAATGTCCTGCCCGGTCGAATTGAGGATGTGAGCGTTGTTGACTCCACCCGGATTGGGGCCCGCGGTCGGATCGGTGAAACTCGCCTGAATCGAATAGAGAGTGGATCCGATCACCAGCGGCGTCTGCCCCCCCAGAAGCACGGTCGCGGTTCCATTGGGCGCGAAGGTCACGGTGGTATCGGCAAACTGGGAAAGCGATTGAAGATTGGCCTGTAAATTCGCCTCCAGCCCCGCGTCCTGACTATTCGGAGTATTGGACTGCTGGATCTGAAGGTTGTCCTGCTGGATCGCCGCCGCCAGGCTGTTGATCTGCTGAACGTTCGAAACGATCTGCTGGTTCAGGTTGGTGGTGGTTTGCGACAGGCTCGCGGCGGTCGATTGAAAGCTCTGGGCCACCGCCTGCGCGCTGGTCAAGACGCTCTGCTGGGCCGCGGCGGAACTGGGAGTGGCGCTCCATGCCGAAAAACTCTGGAACAGATTGTTTAACGCCCCGATGAATCCGGTCTGCCCGGAGACGTCGAACAGCGATTGAATATTGCCCAGCGCGGCGTTCTGCGCGTTGTAATTTCCCTGCTGTGCAAGTTGATCGCGGACCGCTTGATCCGCATACGGGTTGTCCGTGCTCTGCACCGCGCCGGCCTTGACGCCTCCGCCCTGCCCGCCCGCGAGATCGAACGGCTGAGCCTCCAGTTGGATGGTCTGGCGCGCATACCCGGGTGTCGAAGAGTTGCTGACGTTGTTCTGCGAGACGTTCAAAGCCTGCTCAAAGGCTTGCAGCGCCTGCAAACTGCTGTTTAAGCTGCTGAAAAGGCCACCCATTTCAGTTCCCTCTTCTAACGCTAACCTTCAAAAGAGCTTCTGGCTTCGCTCTCGACGAAGACCGGAGACCCTTGCCACGTATAACCAGTGCCCAAACGAGCCTGAATCCAGCCCACACAAAACCGCGAAGCGTGTTCGATCTGCGGCCGCAACCGTCGCGCCGTCTGCCGGATCTCCTCCAGCGACGCCTTGGCCGCCGGATTCCCCTTTTGTACTCCGGAATCGACCAGGCAACTGAGGACCGTGGCGACCTCGGCTAGCTCGGCCAGCGCATGATCCAGCGCCTCCTGGCCGGGATTCTGTAAAAGCTCGTGGACCTTGCCGATTTTCTGCTCGGCGGCCCGGCACGCTGCCAGGGCGCGGGCGGCCTTATCTTCTTCGGGGCTCATCGGCTCAGTATCCGCTGAGCGTTGCGTTTACGATGGAGC
>DATGGL010000315.1:0-1760 GCA_035308605.1 Bryobacteraceae bacterium | reverse complement strand
TCGTCACTTTTGAGATGACGATTCTGTTCGCCGGCATTTCCGCGGTCTTCGGCATGTTGGCGTTGAACGGCCTGCCCATGCCGTATCACCCCGTGTTTAACGTCCCGCGTTTCTCCTCGGCGTCGAAAGATCGCTTTTTCCTGATCGTGTTCTCTTCCGATAAGAAGTACGACGCGGTGGAAACCCGCCGTTTTATGGAGGGCCTAGCCCCCAAATCGGTTTCGGAGGTGCCCAGCTAAGATGATGCACCTCTGCCAATTGACTTCAGGTAGTTGCAAAGCCGATGTGGGGACGGGCGCCTTCGCCCGTCCAGTCGAGCGAAGCTCGACGGCGGTTTCCTTTGCCGGGTGCCCCATCCTTGCGCGTTTTGTGCGCAAGGGTGGGATTCCACGAATGTCGGTAGCGGGCCTTGTCATGCTGATCGCGCTGACCACCGCCTGCCGCATCGACATGCACGTGCAGCCACGCGAGAATCCGCTTTCTCGCAGCGATTTCTATGCCGATCAGCGCTCGGCTCGTCCTCTGGTCGAGGGTACGATCGCCCGCGGCGAGTTGCATGAGGACAGTTATTTCTACACCGGTAAAATCGGCAGCAATCCCGGCGACGTGATGCCGTTTCCCGTGACCAAAGAGGTTCTCGAGCGCGGACGAGAGCGCTTCGATATCTTCTGCGCGCCATGCCATTCGCGGGTCGGCGACGGCAACGGATTCGTTCCGTCGCGCGGATTCTCGCGCAAGCCGCCATCGTTCCACATCGAGCGCCTCGAAAAAGCTCCGGCGGGATATTTCTTCGACGTGATTACGAACGGTTTCGGCATTATGCCCGACTACGCCTCGCAGATTCCGCCGCGTGATCGTTGGAACATCATTGCCTACGTCCGCGCGTTGCAGTTGAGCCAGAACGCAAAAATGGCGGATGTTCCCGCTGGACAGAAAATTCCGTCCGAGTCGCCCAAATTCCGCGAGCCCGGATCCGGCGCCACCTTGCCCATGCCTGCGCCTGAAACGAAATCTGAAAAGATGAAGGAAGAACCGAAATGAGCGCGGCGTCCGCCAACCAACTCGATTTGACGGCCCCGCAGGTCGTAAAGAAGATCGGCCAGCGATCGCTGATCGTGGGCGTCATCTTCGCCATTGTCGCGGTGGTCCTCGCGGTCACTAAGCCGGACGAGTTCTACCGCGCCTACCTGCTCGGATTCATGTGCTGGCTGGGCGTGGCGCTGGGTTCGATGGCGATCGTCATGATCCGTCACCTCACCGGGGGCGGCTGGGGGATGGTCATCCGCCGCATCCTCGGCGCGGCGATGCGCACGCTCCCGCTGCTTGCGGTCCTGTTTATTCCGATCATCCTGGCGGTCGCGCAGCATCGCGTTTATCCGTGGGCCATGCCGCTCGCCGCGGTGCAAGACGAGCACATTCGCGAGCACCTCGCCAAGAACAAGTTCATCACTGAGAGCTATCTCAATCTGTCTGGCTTCGTCATTCGCGCTGTCTTCTACTTCCTGATCTGGAATGTTCTCTCGTTCCTGCTCTCGCACTGGTCGAAGCAGACGGACCGCGCCGGCGCGCCTGACAACACACAGAAATTCAAAGCCGTCGCAGGACCCGGGCTGATCCTCTACGCGTTCACGATTTCGTTTGCAGCCATCGATTGGGTCATGTCGCTTGATCCCAGCTGGATCTCGACCATCTTCGGCCTGATCATCCTCATCGGCGAAGTGCTCTCGGCCATGTGTTTCGCCGTGGTCGTCGAGCGCATT
>DATGGL010000314.1:0-5850 GCA_035308605.1 Bryobacteraceae bacterium | reverse complement strand
TTCATTACAACCGGTTCACCGATAGCCGCGAAGCGCTCAGCGCCAAGATCGCCGCCGATACCGGTGCGACAATCGTCCCGCCTTACGATCATCCTTGGACCATCGCCGGACAAGGAACCGCTGCGAAAGAACTTCTTGAGGAAGTCCCGGATCTGGACGCCCTGGTGGTCTGCATCGGAGGCGGCGGGTTGATGTCGGGATCTTCCATCGCCGCGCACGACCTGAGCCCGAAAATTCGTATGTTCGGCGTCGAGCCGGAGCTGGCCAACGATACCTATCTGTCGTTCGCCGCGGGAAAACGCGTCAAGATCGACTCGCCCGCTACCATTGCCGACGGGCTGCGCTCGACCTCTCCCGGAGAACTGACCTTCCCGATTCTGCAGAAACATCTTGAACAGATGCTTCTGGTATCCGAGGATGAGATCAAGGCAGCCGTGCGCTTCATGATCATGCGCCTTAAGATTGTGGTCGAGCCCAGCGGCGCAGTGCCCGCCGCCGCGGTGCTATTTAAGAAACTTCCTCCGGGAGTTCGTCGCGTAGGGATTATTTTGTCCGGCGGCAATGTAGACTACGAACAGCTCGCGAATTTATGAAGTTGCTGGCAGTTCTGTTTTGGCTTGCGGCTCCGTTCTGGGAAGCCAAGGCGCCGGTTGACTGGACCGAACTGGAAATCACTCAATTGCTCACGGATTCTCCGTGGGCCCAGATGCTAGTTCCGAACAGCCAGGCCGGATCGTCCCCGGTGCAGATGTTTCTCGCGACCGCCGCGCCCATCGAACAGGCCGAGCATCAGTGGGATCTCCGATTCAAGAAGAATCGTCCCGGCGCTCCGGCTAATAATCGCGACGAAGAGTTCCAGGCATGGCTCAACGAAAATCGCGCCAAGCAAATCGTGATCGCGGTGCTGGTCAATTTGCCGCAGGCGCTGTCGGATGAGCAGGAAACGCGTCGCATGCAGGACGAATCCGTGATGCGGGTTGGGCGTAAAAAACTGAAGATGACCGGTTATTTCCCGCCTTCGGCCGCAGATCGTTATCTTCGCCTGGCATTCCCCCGCGAGGTAACGGCCAATGACAAGACCGTGACGTTCGATCTGTATCTTCCCGGCGTCCCTATCCCTTTCCGGCAGGCCGAGTTCAAGGTAAAGGATATGCTGTTCAAGGGAAAGCTCGAGATGTAATTTGTTATACTGATTTCGACATCCAATTGATCAGCATTGCGTGCTCGCGTGCCCGCTTGAGAGGCTGATTCACGTGGTTGATTCACGAACATGCCAAAACGTACATTTCAGCCCAACAATCGAAAGCGCGCCAAGACCCACGGATTCCGCGCGCGGATGAAATCGAAAGACGGTCGCGCGGTTCTTTCACGCAGGCGTGCGCGGGGCCGGCACAAGTTGACGGTCAGCGACGAACGCGCCGTCCGGACGTCCCACGCCTAAGCTCCGGCGCAGGCCAAATGGCAGGATCGGCGAGTTCCGGTTTTCCGCGATCGGCCAGGGTTTTGCGTACCGCCGACTATCGAACTATCTATGACAAAGGCATCCGCGTTTCCAGCCCTCTCTTCGCGGCATTCTGTTTTGCGCGGGAGATTGGGGCGGACGGCGGAGCGCGGCTGGGCCTTACGACACCCCGGGCACTTGGCGGCGCCGTCGTGCGAAACCGAATTAAACGCCGTTTCCGCGAGGCTTTCCGGTTGCATCGGGCTCAATTCGGGCCGCAATGGGATATCGTTATCAATCCGCGCCGCACGGCGCTTACGGCCGAGTTTCCGGAAATCGAGCGGGCTCTCGCAAAGGTGATTCAAAAATGCGGGCACTCGTGACCGGCGCTTTGCGTATCTATAAGCGATGGATCTCGCCGTTGTTGCCTTCGTCCTGCCGTTTTCACCCGACTTGTTCGGAATACATGCTGGAGGCTGTCGAAAGCTACGGTGTCGCGCGCGGTGTATGGATGGGCGTGCGGCGGCTGGCGCGATGCCATCCGTTTCATCAAGGGGGATTTGATCCGGTCCGCTAGGACCTGAAGCGGTATGGAAAAGAAGGACATGACGATGGAAGCGAGGCTGCTTCTCGCTTTCGTGCTGATGGGGCTGGTGCTATTTGGCACCCAGTATTTCTTTAAGCCCCCTCCGGCCACCAAACCCGCCGCGACTGCCGCGAAAGCCGCCGACGGGGTTCCGAAGACCACTGACGCTCCGGCCCCAATTCCGACAAAACCGGCTTCGGACGTGACGCCGGGCGCGATGCCGGGTCAGGTCCAGGCGGATAAGGAAGAGAATCCGACCATCGATACCGACCTCTACCACGTGGTTTTTTCAAATCGCGGCGCCGTGGTGAAGAACTGGATTCTCAAAGGCTTCAAAGATCACAAAGGCCAGCCGCTGGATCTGGTAAACTCCGCCGCGCAGGGGAAAGTTCCTCCGGCTTTGTCGCTGGCGTTCAAGACCCAGCCCCCCGCCACCGATCCCAATACGGCGCTCTTTCGGGTCGAACGCTCCGCCGACCAACTGGGGCTGACGTTTGATTTTTCCGATGGCAAGACGGAAACCAAGAAGACCTTCCAGTTCGCGAAGGCCAGCTATCTCGCGCAAGTGAGCACCCAGGTAACCCAGAACGGCGTGCTGACTCCGCACTCCATCGAGTGGCGCGGCGGATTCGGCGATGAAACCGTGCTGAACGCGTCAAACGATCAGCACACCCTGTATTACGACCTGGGAGCCTCGAAGCTGGTTCAGAATGACGCCAAGACCGCGAAAAACGGTCCGGTTTCGGTAAGCGGCCAGGATTCCTTCGCGGGTCTCGAAGACAAATATTTCGCCGCCGTTTTTCTGCCGCGCAACCGCGGGCCTGTTGAAGTCACCACTTATTCCGATAATCTCCCTGACAGCAGCGGCAAAGACGAGCCGCATGTTGGCGCGGCGGTGGGCGGCGACGGCGTCAACGTATTCTCATTCTTCGTCGGTCCCAAAGACACCGACCTACTGAAGAAAGTCGACCCCAAGCTCGAGCAGCTCATCGATTGGGGGTGGTTCGAGTTCATCGCCAAGCCGTTGTTCCTGGCGACGCAATGGACCGCCGACCACTTGGTCCATAACTATGGCTGGGCGATTATCGCGGTTACCGTCGCGGTAAATCTGCTGCTGTTCCCGCTGCGCTTCACCAGCATGAAGTCGTCGAAGAAGATGCAGAAGTTGCAGCCGCAGATTGCCGCTATTAACGCCAAATACAAGAATCTCTCGCTACGTGATCCCAAGAAAGCCGAACAGAACCAGGAAATCATGGATCTGTACAAACGGGAAGGCGTAAATCCGGTGGGCGGCTGCCTGCCGATGGTTCTGCAACTGCCCTTCTTCTACGCGTTTTATAAGGTGCTGAACGTCGCCATCGCGCTGCGTGGGGCCACCTGGCTGTGGGTGGGCGATCTGTCGCAGCCGGAAACGCTTGCCATCCGCGTGCTGCCGGTATTGTTGATCGTCACGCAGTTTCTGTCGCAGAAAATGACTCCCAGCCCGGGCGTCGATCCGTCGCAGCAGAAGATGATGATGATCATGCCGCTGGTGCTCGGGTACATGTTCTACTTCTCCCCCTCGGGGCTGGTACTATACTGGTTGACCGGCAATCTGGTGGGCATTGTTCAGCAGCTTCTACTGAATCGAGGCAGCTCCCCGGCGCCGGCCGTTGTGGACGTGAAACCGTCTCTCAAGAGGAAGAAATAGTTGCCCGACAAGAAGTATACGCTCGCTGAAGCCGGACCCCGCGTCGAACAATTTCTGAGCAAGATCTTCGGTCTGGCTGGCTTTAAGCTCGATTACGCTGTCAGCGAGGGCGAAACCCCGCATCCTGATTTCGAAAACCCCGATCTGATCGTCCGCTTCAGCGGCGCGGACGTCGATCTTCTGCTGGCTAATAAAGCGGAACTCTTACTCGCGCTCGAGCAGTTGACCATGGAAGCGCTGGGCATGCCTCCCGACGAGCACTCGCGCGTGTGTTTCGATGCCAACGATTACCGGGTGCTAAGGATCGAAGAGCTGCGCATGAGCGCTCTGGCCGCGGCCGAACGCGTGAAGAAGGCGAAGACTCCGTTCCACTTCAGCCCGATGAACAGCCGCGAGCGGCGCATTCTACACCTGGCGTTGCGCGATCAGACCGAGGTGCGCAGTGAGAGCGTCGGCATGGGACCGATCCGTCAGGTAGTGGTGGTGCCCGCCGAGATGAAGACGCTTCCCGAGCCGATTGTTCCGCCGCGTCCGAGGCCGGAAGACGATGCCCCCCGCAAACCCTTCGGCCGCGACCGGCGCGGTGGTCCTCCGGGACGTGGGCGCGACCGGGACCGGGGCCGGCGATAAGAATTATTAGCCACGAATGCACACGAATAAACGCGAATAAGATTCGTGTGCATTCGTGTTTATCCGTGGCATGAATCTGAACGACACGATCGCGGCCATTTCCACGCCTCCCGGGCGCGGAGGGATCGGGATCGCGCGTTTGTCGGGACCTGATTCAAGAACGATTGCTGAAAAGATCCTGCGCATTCAATCTGAATGGCATTCGTGGACGGCTTTCCTCGCCGAACTGATCGACTCGGAGGGAAATACCGTCGATCACGTGGTCGTCACTTATTTCGCTTCGCCGCGATCCTACACGGCCGAAGATGTCGTTGAGATTGCCTGCCACGGCTCGCCGGTCGTGCTTCGACATGCGCTCGATCGCGCCATCGCGGCCGGGGCAAGGCTCGCTGAACCCGGCGAGTTCACGCTGCGCGCGTATCTCAAGGGCCGCATCGATCTGCCGCAGGCCGAAGCCATCCGGGACTTGATCGAAGCGACGACGCTGTATCAGGCCCGCATCGCGGCGCAGCAGGCCGAGGGGTCCGTCTCGCGCCGTCTGAAGCCCGTCAAGGAGCAATTACTCGAATTGATCGCCCTGCTCGAAGCGGGCATCGATTTCGCCGAGGACGACATCAGCGTCGCACCGCCCCAGGAAATTCTTCGGCGCATCGATCCGGTGCTGACGGCCGTGACGGCATTGGCCGCGAGCTTTTCGTACGGAAAGCTGGTGCACGATGGGTTCACGCTCGCCATCGTCGGACGGCCGAACGTCGGCAAAAGCAGCTTGTTTAACCGCCTGCTGGAACAGGATCGCGCTATCGTCACTGACATTCCGGGAACCACGCGCGACCTGGTTTCGGAAACCGCGTCGCTCGACGGAATTCCGGTGAAGTTCGTCGACACCGCCGGAATCCATCAGGGGCAGGACGTGGTGGAGAATCTCGGTATCGAGCGCAGCTATCGCGCCATGGCCGATGCCGACTTAACGCTCGTCGTGGTGGATGCTTCGACAGCGTTGACAGAGGAAGATCGGGAATTGGTCCGCCGCGCGCGGCAGCAGGGAAAGTGCGTGGTCGCAGCCAATAAAAGCGACCTTCCGGGCCGGGCGCAGGATCTGGAAGCCGTGTACGTTTCCGCGCTCAATGGCGATGGGGTTCCCGAGCTCCGAAAACGCCTGGTCGAAACGATCGCCCCGCGGGGACGTTACGAGCAGGAAGGCGGATTCATCACCAGCCTTCGCCATGAGCGGCTGCTAAACGAATCGCGCGATGCACTGGAACAGGCGAAGAGCGCCACGTCACTTGGCATCCCGCACGAAATGCTGTTACTCGACCTCTATGCCGCCCTTCGCCCCGTCGACGGCATTACCGGAGCAACCACCGCCGACGACATCCTCCACCGGATCTTCTCCAGTTTCTGCATCGGAAAGTAGCCCTGGGTTCCCGTCGATTCCCCGTGGGAGCGGTGTATTGTTAAGAGTTGGCCGCTTACTCGAATGCGATATTTCTTATCCAAGGCTGC
>DATGGL010000313.1:0-10596 GCA_035308605.1 Bryobacteraceae bacterium | reverse complement strand
GGCGGTGAGCGCATTTCAGCGATTTTCCATTGCTGAGGAGAAGCGCCTGGAGGCGAAACGAATCGAGTGCGACGGGCGAATCGCGTTGCAGATGCAGGCCGTGGCGGGCAAGCGGAGGGATGTCCGGCTGCTCGAGAAGATGAAGGAGCGGCGGCTGGACGCGTGGCGGGGAGAAGTGAACCGCGAGAATGATGCGCTGGCGGAAGAGGCTTATCTGGCGAGGTGGAATCGCGAAAGCCGCCGGCCACAGATTCACACTCCGGCCGCAGATTCACACAGATGAACGCGGATGACGGATTGGGCTCAGTTCGAGGTCACGATGATCATTTCGATTTCGCGACGTGCCGGGGTAAGGTCGAGGCCCAGCCGGTCGCGCAAGGCGCTGCGGAATGCGTCGTCGCCGCGGGCGATTCCTTTGATTTCGAAATCGTAGCGTCCGGTCAAGCCGGTTTCGTCGAGTAGGGTTCGCTGGAGGTGTTGTTCGAGCATTCGGGAGATGTCTTCCATGGCGGCGTTGGTGGCGGAGATCGAATCGGCGGTGATGGTGACGCCGCTTGAGATGCTGCCAGATGCCGGCGCGGGACGAACTTTCATCGCGGGCGACGGTCCGTGGGGAGCGGTCATGACGTAAACCTCGACGGTGCGCTTTTCGCGGGCGATCGCGATGTGGAAACGAGCTCGGATGGCTTGCTCGATTCGATGGTCGATGGCGGCATCGTCTTCGGGTCCGGGCGTGACCAGCGCGAAATCGTAGCGTTGTTTCGTGTCGAGAACGACAGGTATAACGACAGGCATGACGACGCGGCTCGGGGTGACCTTGTTGAGCCGGGCGATCATTTGTTGCAGCGTGTAGCCGCGCGCGGTGAAGGAATTGGGCTGGGTCGCTCCCGAGGCAGGCTCGCCCTTGAATGTCGACGGCGAGATCTGAACTTCGGACGTTTGCGCGAAGGCTGCGGCCGCGAGAAGAACGAGATACGAACGCATTTCTTCCTCCAGAATATCTCGCCTACAATAGAGGATTCATGGCGAAAAAGCGCATTGGAATTCTTACGGGGGGCGGCGACGTCCCCGGGCTCAATTCAGTGATCAAAGGGGTGGTCTACCGCGGAACGGAGAACGATTGCGAAGTCATCGGAATTCGCCGCGGATGGGAGGGATTGACGCATCTGAATCTGGAAGATCCCAAGAGCCGGGAGCGTTACGTGCTGCCGTTGTCGCGAGATAACACGCGGACGATCGACCGGTATGGCGGAACGATTCTGCATTCGACACGGACAAATCCTTCGAAGATGAAGGCGCTGCCGGATTTCTTGAAGAACGCCGGGCTTCCGGAAAAAGACGGGCGATGGGACGTCAGCTCGCAGGTGCTGAAGAATCTCGAAAAATTAGGCATCGATTATCTGATCGCGATTGGCGGCGACGACACGCTGAGCTACGCGGCGCGGCTGCACCAGCTTGGCATGCGGGTGATCGCGATTCCGAAGACGATGGACAATGACGTCCGGAATACCGAGTACTGCATCGGATTTTCGACGGCGATCACGCGGGCGACGGCGTCGATCGGGCGGCAGCGCACTACGGTCGGGTCGCATGAACGCATCGGGATCTTCCGGATATTTGGACGGGATGCCGGATTCACGGCGTTGTACACGGCGTACGTAACTTCGACGCGATGCTGCATTCCGGAGTATCCGGTGAAGCTCGAAAAACTGATCGAGACGCTGCTGCGCGAGAAGGCAGCCACGCCGAGCAATTACGTGCTGCTGGTGATTTCGGAAGGCGCGCGCTGGGAAGGCTACGAAGTGCAGGAATACGGCGACGCGGATGCCTTCGGGCATCGCAAGAAAATGAGCGTCGGCGAGGCGCTGGCGGATCAGATTCGCAAGTTTACGACGGAGGAGAGCATCGTCAGCGATCTGACGTACGACCTGCGGAGCGGCGAACCCGATTTCGTCGACAAGATGGTGGCGACGACGTTCGGCAACATGGCGCTGGAATCGGTCCTGAAGGGGCAGAGCGGGCAGATGGCGGCGCTGCTGAACGGGTGCTACACGATGGTCGCGATTCCGGATCCAAAGCTGGGGCCGCGGAAAGTGGATATCCCGACGATGTACAACACGGAGCGCTTCCGGCCGAGTTATTCGAACAAACTGGGCATGCCGATCTTCCTGGAACGGGCTTGAAGTTCCTGGACCGGATTCTCGGACGGGGTCCGGAGCCGCCAGCGGCGGCGGATACACGATTCATTCGCCAGTACTTCAACCGCGCGGCCGCGGATGAAGAGCACTTTCCTTCGACCATCGATCCGCGAATTTTTCATGTGAAGCTGGTGCTGTCGCACCTGGGCGATCTGGCCGGGAAACGCGTCGCGGATGTGGGCTGCGGAAAGGGGCGGTTCGCGCGCATCGTCGCGGAGCGGAATCCGGCGGCTTCGGTGATTGCGCTGGATCTGGCGGAGGCGATGCTCGCGCACGTCGCGGCTGGGATTCATCGATGCGCGGCGACCATGACGGCTCTGCCGCTGGCGACTGCGTCGTGCGACGGAGCGTATGCGACGGAATCGCTGGAGCACGCGGTGGACATAGCGGGCGCGGTCGCGGAGCTGTGCAGGATCGTGAAGCCGGGCGGCCGGATCGTCATTATCGATAAGAATAAAGAGGCTTGGGGAAGGCTGGATACTCCGGAGTGGGAGCGCTGGTTCGGGCGGAGGGAACTCGAGCGGTTGCTGGAGCGGGACTGCGTCGAGGTTAGCAGCCGGCCGATTTCTTATTGGGAAGACGTCGAACCAGATGGTCTGTTTTTGGCTTGGACGGCGACTAAGGGCGATTGAATGGTCCCGCAATCGCGGCTAGGGAGCATGTTTGCCCCGCTTTGAAGGTAGTCACGAACTAGTGGTATTGGTCAGCGAAGATGTGCATGCATGTCCAGGAGATGTTCGGGAAGCACTGATGCTCATAGACACGCGACCACCCGCTCGCTGGCGCTCGCGGCTCCGTGTGGGTGCCGCGTCGATGCTGGCGTTGGCGGCTACGGGGCGGCCATAGGTATCTATCGCTGACGCGGGTGCACAGTTCCGGGGCATCAAACGAACTGGTAAGGTACGGGGATGTCTATCGGTTCACAGTCTCGCTTTCGGCTCGCGGCGCTTCCAACGCCGCTGCAAGAGTTAGTCAACCTGCGCACGGCGCTCGGCGGCGCTGAGGCTTGCCCGTGCATTCTGATGAAGCGCGACGATCTCACCGGATTGGCGCTCGGCGGAAACAAGGCGCGGAAGTTGGAATTCCTGGTGGGGGATGCGATCTCGCAGGCCGCCACGGTTCTGGTTACCTCGGGGGCGGTCCAATCGAATCACGCCCGGATGACGGCGTCGGCGGCTCGCGCTGCTGGAATGAAAGCGGCTTTGGTGCTCACCAGCGACCATGAGCATCCGCCAGTTCAGGGCAACCTCTTACTCGACAAATTACTCGGCGCGGAGATCCATTTCATTCCGGCGAACACGGACCCGCGCCTTGCGACCGGCGATCAGGAAGCGATCAAAATCGCTCAGGTGGTGGAGGATCTGAGGCAACGTGGAGAACGGCCTTATTTAATTCCGGTCGGCGGATCGAGCTCCGTGGGGGCACTGGGTTATGTGGCGGGAACTCTCGAACTGGTGAGCCAGCTCTTCGATATGAGGAAAGCGCCCAACCGGCTGTACTACGCGAACGGATCGCGCGGGACTCAGGCCGGGTTGGTGCTGGGAGCAAAGCTGCACGGCGCGCCCTACAAGATTCACGGAATCGCCGTGAGCGGCGGCGAGCCTGAAAAGACCGGGCGAGCGCTTCGCATCGCGAACGGCGCAGCGGAACTGCTCGGGGTCGCGGATCGAGTCAGCGCCGAAGACTTTCTGAATGACGAGAGCTACATCGGCCCGGGATATGGCATCGCAACGCCAGAGTGCCTGGAAGCAATCCATCTGCTCGCGAGGGCCGAAGGAATCCTGCTGGATCCGGTTTACACCGGCAAAGCAATGGCCGGGATGATCGATCACATACGGCGCGGAGTTATAGCTCCTGACTCCACGATCATCTTTCTGCACACCGGCGGGGCGCCCGCGTTGTTCGCACACGCGGATCGTCTTTTCTGAGGTGGTGTTTGAAGTTCTGGTACCAAGGTTTGAGGGAATTGGGAGTGCGGTGCTATTCGGGTGGGGCTAGGGCGGACTTAGAATCGGGGAGATGCCATCCGGGAAGATTGATTGGAAGTCGCTGCTTGCGCGTAATTCTAAGAAAGAATCGGGATTTCAGCGGGTTCCGGCGGGCGGGACGGTTTCGGGCCTCGTGGTTTCGGTTGGAGTGATTGGCGGCGGCGGGATTCCGGATAGCGTCTTGAATTTTGTGCGGGGGCTGGGCGGGATGGCGGAGGCTGCGTATCGGTTGAGTCACGATGAGTTCTCGCTGGTCTGGAGCGGGGAACGAGGCGCGGCGGCGCAGCAAAGGCTGGCCCGGATTTCGCAAGAGCTGTGGGATTTTCAGCTTGGGTCGCTCGGAGATCTGGCGATCTTGTTCAGTTGGGGCGGGGTCGAGGTAGAGAAAGAACCGCTGGAAGAGGCACTGGCGCTGGCGTCGATGCGTATGCAGGAGACGCGGCGCGGGCGAATGGCTCTGATGACCAGGGAGTTCAGGGCTGCTTCAGCGTATCCGGCTGCGCTTCCTTCTTAGGAAGATGCAGCAGGCGGCGGAAGGCGTTGCCGATTTTCTTGCCGTGAGAATCGGTCTTGGGCGCGGCTTCGGCGGTGGCGACGGGCTGCGTTGCAGGAGCGGGCTCTTCTTTTGCCACCGGCGGCTCAACCGGAGCGGCTTCTAATTTTTCAGGTTTGGGAGTCTCGACGGCCTTCGCCTCAGGCTGTGGAATGGGCTGCTCTTCGACGGCCAGCGCGGGGTCAACGATGATGATCTTTTCCGTCGTGCGGCCGGAACTGCGCCGGTTCTTGGGCGCGCGAGTTCCGGGCGGGGGCGGTGGCGGGACTTCCGCGGTGAGAGACGTATTGGCGGGCGGCGCGACCGCGGGAGCGGGTTCCGGATCGGCAGCCGGAGCCGGCGCGGGTTGGTCGGGGACCGTTACCGGTAAAATCGCGGACGGCGTGGGACGAAGCATTCGGTAGCCCGCAACGCCGGCGAACAGGATCGCCAGGAGGATCGCTCCCATTCGAACGCCTCTAAGGATGTCAGAGCGCACGTGAATCTTCCTCTACTGGAAAGATCGGCTCGGCGAACGGCTATTTCCAGCCCTTAGGGCTTAGTATTTTGTCTTACGACGGCGGCTAAGAGAGTTGCTGTATGCCGGTGGCGTTGGCCTGTGGGAAACGGGACGTTCCACCGCTTCCTTGCGGTCGCGGTTCGGTGTCGACGCTGAGGGGAACAGGCCAGTTAGTCCTCGAAGGCGGGTGCGAAGGCTTCTTCGCCTCGGGGGCGCAACTCTCGATTTCGCATCAGGATGCGGGCGCAGGTGTTCCAACGTAAGAGGGCGTCGTCGTTGCCGGAGGGGCGGAGGGTTTCGGCGTGTTCGTAGTGCTGCATGGCTTCGCGAAGGGACTCGTAAGCGGTGAATCCGGCGCCAGGCGAGCCTTGGCGGAGCAAGGAATCGGCCCATCGCTCGCAAATGATGCCGGCGTAATAGGCGCGTTCGTATTCTCCGCTGAGGCGCGGAAGCACTTCGCGGGCGGTGGTGATGGCGACGCCTTTGCCGAATTGGTCGGTGAGGCTTAAGAGGAGCATGACCAGGGCGGGCTGATGCCCGGGTTCGACGCGGAGGATGTCGAGGCAGATGCTCTCGGCTTGCCACGGTTCGCTGAGAAGACGATAGCGTTCGACTTTGGAGAGAGCTTCGGGGATGGCCTCGCGCGAGATGGGTTTCAGGTCGAACATGCGACCAATATACATCGATGTGCAAGCCGGCCGTGAAAACTTGTGACACGTCGAGAAAGAAAAGGTGGCACGTCGGGAAAAAAAAGGGGACAGACCGCTCTGTCCACGGCTGATGGGGTGGTTTGAAATGATTTGCTAGTGGCGGGGACAGAGTGGTCAGTCCCCTTTTTTTACGGGTGGTCAGTCTCCTTTTTTTCGTTTGAAGAGGAGGCGGAGGGGGTCGTAGAATTCGTCGACGACGCGCTCTTTTAGAGGGATGATGGCGTTGTCGGTGATCTTGATTTCTTCGGGGCAGACTTTGGTGCAACATTTCGTGATGTTGCAGTAGCCGATGCCGCAGCTATCGCGCAGGTCGGCCAGGCGATCGGCGGTGTCGAGCGGGTTCATTTCCAATGCGGCGGTGTAGACCAGGAATCTTGGACCGATGAACTTTTCGTGCAGATCGTGCTCGCGCAGGACGTGGCAGACGTCCTGGCAGAGATAGCATTCGATGCACTTGCGGAATTCCTGGACACGGTCGACGTCGGCCTGGGCCATGCGCCAGGTTCCGTCGGCGGCATCCGGCTTGCGCGGTTTGAATTTCTGGATCTTTTCCTTGACGCGGTAGTTCCAGGAAACGTCGGTGACCAGATCCTTGATGCGGGGGAAGGTGTGCATCGGCTCGACCGTTACCGGCTGATCGAGCGGGATCTGGCTCAGGCGCGTCATGCACATCAAGCGCGGGCTGCCATTGATTTCGGCCGAGCATGATCCGCACTTGCCGGCCTTGCAATTCCAGCGGACGGCGAGATCGTTCGCTTGCGTGGCCTGGATGCGATGCACCACGTCGAGCACCACCATGCCGGCTTCGACTTCGGTTTTGTAGTCGACGAATTTCCCTTGCTGAGAATCGCCGCGCCAGATTCGAAAGGTGGCCGTCGCCATTTACTTATTTTCCTCGATGACCTGCTTCAGTTCCTCGGGCATTTCCTTGACGGGGACTTCCTCGACGCGCGGGGTTCCGTCGGCTGACTTGGTAATGGTGAGATTCAATCCGCCCCAGCGGTCGCTCTTGTCGGGATAATCGTCGCGGAAGTGCGCGCCGCGGCTTTCCTGGCGCGTCAGGGCGGCGCGGGCCAGAACCTCAGACACCGTGAGCAGATGTCTTAAATCCAATGCCGTATGCCATCCGTTGTTGTATTCGCGATTCCCGGTGACACCGGCTTTGGCGGCGCGAGCTTTCAGAGCTTCGATCACGTCGAGCGCGCGCTCCATCTCTTCCTGAGTGCGAACGATGCCGACCAGGTCCTGCATGCGCTCCTGTAATTCGTGTTGCACGGCGTAGGGATTTTCTCCGGACGCGCCGCGATCGAAGGGTGCGAGGGCTTCGCGAGCGGCGTCGTCCACCTGAGCCTTATTGATCTGGCCGGCGCCGTGATCCTTCGCGAATTTGGCCGCGAATTCGCCGGCGCGCTTGCCGAAGACGAGAAGATCGGAGAGCGAGTTACCGCCCAGGCGGTTGGCTCCGTGAAGTCCCGCGGCGGATTCGCCGGCGGCGAAGAGGCCGGGCACCGTCGACATCTGGGATTCGGCGTCGACCTGAACTCCGCCCATCATGTAATGCATGGTGGGGCCGATTTCCATAGCCTCCGCGGTGATGTCGACGTCGGCGAGCTGCTTGAACTGGTGATACATGCTCGGCAGCTTTTTCTTGATGTGTTCGGCGGAGTTGGGGATGCGCGCTTTGATCCAGGCGATGTCGAGAAAGACGCCGCCGTGCGGGCTGCCGCGGCCTTCCTTCACTTCGCGGCGGATGCAGCGGGCCACGTGGTCGCGGGTCAGCAATTCCGGCGGACGGCGGGCGCTCTTGTCGCCTTGCGTATAGCGCCAGCCTTCGTCTTCGTTGTCGGCGGTCTGGGTTTTGTAGTTCGCCGGAATATCGTCGAACATGAAGCGCTTGCCTTCTTTATTGCGCAGTACGCCGCCTTCGCCGCGAACGCCTTCGGTAACCAGAATGCCGCGGACGCTGGGCGGCCAGACCATTCCGGTCGGATGGAATTGCACAAATTCCATGTCGAGCAGCGCGGCGCCGGCGTGATAGGCGAGCGAATGGCCGTCGCCGGTATATTCCCAACTGTTGCTGGTGATCTGATAGGCGCGGCCGATGCCGCCGGTGGCCAGAATTACGGCCTTGGAATGAAAGAGTTTGAACCGGCCGCGCTCGCGATCGTAGGCGAGAGCGCCGACACAGCGGTCGCCATCCTTCAACAGCGTGAGAATCGTGGTTTCCATGTGGAAATCGATTCCATGATGGATGCCGTGATCCTGCAAGGTGCGGATCATTTCGAGGCCGGTGCGGTCGCCGACATGCGCCAGACGCGGATAGCGATGGCCGCCGAAGTTGCGCTGCAGAATGCGGCCGTCCTTGGTGCGATCGAACATGGCGCCCCAGGCTTCGAGTTCCCGGACCCGCGCGGGCGCTTCCTTTGCGTGCAGCTCCGCCATGCGCCAGTTGTTCAGATATTGTCCGCCGCGCATGGTGTCGGCGAAATGGACGCGCCAGCTATCGCGATCGTCGACGTTCGCCATGGCCGCGGCGACGCCGCCCTCCGCCATCACGGTGTGGGCCTTTCCCAGCAGCGATTTTGAGAGAACGCCTACTTTTACGCCGGCCGCGGAGGCTTCGATCGCCGCGCGCAGGCCAGCGCCGCCGGCGCCGACGACCAGGACGTCGAACTCGAGTGTCTGATAGTCCGCCACGCTACAGGATCCTCCAGCCGGACCAGATTCCCATGGAGCACAATCGCACGTAAACGTCGGTGAATCCGACCCAGAAGAGGCTCATCCAGGCCCATAGCATGTGTTTCCGGTTCAGGCAGGAAACGCAGTCGTAAGCGTTCTTGCGCGCGGGCGATTTGGACATTTCATCGATGCGTCCGCCGACCAGATGGCGGAGGGAATGGCAGCCGAGCGTGTAGCAGCCAAGCAGAATCGGATTGACGATCATCACCAGCGTGCCGACGCCGATGCCGAACACTTTTTGACCGTTCGGCCCGTCGAACCACATGGCGCGATAAGCGTCGATGGCGAGGATCACAATGAAGACCAGCGCCAGATACAGAAAATAGCGGTGGATATTTTGAATGATCAGCGGGAAGGATTTCTCGCCCCAGTAGGACTTGCGCGGCTCGCCGACGGTGCAGGAAGGGGGGTCGGCCCAGAAGGCTTTGTAATAGGCGCCGCGATAGTAGTAGCAGGTGAAGCGAAATCCGCCGGGCGCCCAGAGGATCAGCATCGCGGCGGAGAAGGGAAGAAACGCCGGCCACCAGCCCGGCTTTTCGGTCATCAGCAGGGGCGAGTAAAAGGGCGAAAGATAGGGGCCGAAGGTGTAGTGCGCGCCTTGCAACGCGGCCCAGGTGGAATAGACGATGAAGGTGGAGAAGCCGAGGAAGACGAGCAGCGGCTCGACCCACCAATTGTCTTTTCTGGAAGTCCGGCCAAAGCCGGGGCCCGCAGTTTTCCCGAAGCCGCCGTTGCGCAGCGGGACATCAATGGATGACATGTGAGGAAACTCCAACCGATTCGTGCAGCATTTCAGAATAACGTTTGTCAGGCTTGGGTTTCAACCGGATTATGTGGGGCGGGCTGGCAGAGGCCGTGGGGGACAGATCCGGACCCGCTCGCTCTCGCTCGCGGTTCTGTGCCGGCCTGTGCGACAGCAAGCGGGCGTGGACGTTGTCGCCTTGGCACACATGCGATCATGAAATTGATGGAGAAGTTAAAAGAAATCATCACGAGGCGCAGGGCGTTGATTATCACGCCGTTTGCATTCGCCGGCCTGGTCGCGGTTTCTTCGCGCAAGGGCGGTTCGGGGGAAAAGGTCAGCGCCGATTCGGATGTGATCATCGTGCCGTTCAGCGACACCGGCGTGAAGCAGGCTGCGGTGCGGATGAAGCGGGTTGTAAAATCGGACGCCGAGTGGCGGAAAATGCTCACGGCCGAGCAGTTTTACGTTACGCGGAAGGAGAACACGGACACTCCGTTCACGGGCACGTATTACCGGATGCACGATCACGGGCTGTTCCGGTGCGTATGCTGCGGGACGGCGCTGTTTCTTTCGGAAACGAAGTTCGATTCGGGGACGGGATGGCCGAGTTTCTGGGCTCCGGCGGCGGAGGAGAACGTCCGGAAGCGGCACGATACCAGCATGTTCATGGAGCGGGTTGCGGTCGAGTGCACGTTATGCGGTGGGCACCTCGGGCATGTGTTCGACGATGGGCCCGCGCCCACGAATCTGCGCTACTGCATCAATGAATCGTCGCTGCGGTTCGTGCGCGGATAAGCCGGCGCGGGCGCTCCGGCACTCATCGGGACGATCAGTAGTGAGTCGTCACCGGGGAATATTTTTCCAGTAATTCCAGAAGAAGGTTCGCGCGAATCGGTTTGGAGATGTAATCGTCCATGCCGCGTTCCAGGCAGCGCTCCCGGTCGCCGGTCATGGCATGGGCGGTCATGGCGATGATGGGGATGTGGCGGCCAGTGCCCTTTTCGCGGTTGCGAATTTCGGCGGTGGCTTCGAAGCCGTCCATCTCCGGCATCTGAATATCCATCAGGATTAGATCGAACGCCGCCTTTTCAACGGCAAGCAGAGCCTGGCTGCCATCCACGGCCAGAGTGACCTGAAATCCGCGCTTCTCCAGGATGCGCTGGG
>DATGGL010000312.1:0-2961 GCA_035308605.1 Bryobacteraceae bacterium | reverse complement strand
CAGGCGCTTTAGCGATACACCAGCGCGTTGAATAACAGTTTGAAGTTTTGATAGCTCTGCCCGCGGTACTGCGGGCGCATGCCAAACAGGATGATGCGGCCGCGGCCCATGGGGACGTCGAGCAGAGCGGCTTTCCCCGTCAGATATTTTTCGCCGAGCAGCCAGCCGGATGCAAGTACCGCGCTCGCAGGATAGCGCGCTACGACAGTTTCATCCGCGGCTTCCCATGTCGGGCTGCCTTCGCTCCACAGGGTGATGTCGGCGGGCATGCCGTAGGCGAGCGGGCTCCTGGTGTTGAGAGTCACCTTCAGAAGAGATCCAGGCGAGTAGAAATCCTTCGGAGCCACACCGGCCAGCACGTTCTTCGCTTTCACTCCCAGATCCTGCGTGCCGTAATCGGAGGCGTGGTTGAGCAGGATCAGCGTCCCGCCCTGCTCGACGAACTCCTTCAGCGCCGCCGAGCCCTTTTCGCCGATTCCACCGACGTATTCAGGCGGCATCGATCCGGCGCGATGGCCGTTCACGATCTGAGCGCGCGGCTGATCCGGGATCACGATCGAATCGAACTTCTGGCGCAGGCCGCCGGCTTGGATATCGGCGTTGTGCAGCGGGCTGTGCGCAAATCCGAAATCGTCGAAGAGCCAACGCGTCCAGCCTTCGTCCATGCTCGGGTTGTAACTCTGATACATGCCGATGCGCGGAGCTGTGATCTCCTTCCGGTCGGTTCCAGGCGCTGCGTAGAAATCGCCCGTGGATGTGTCGCGGTAAACCGGCTTGCCGGATTTCCAGACTTTGGCGACCTCCTTCCAGGAGAAAACGTCGGTGGCCGCGAATCCGCCGGCGGGTTTTGGATGATCCAGCTCGAACGCGTATTGCTTCACGGGTTTCAACGTCGCGCGGAAGGTGTCCTTGACGGTGGCGACGTTCACGCCCATCAGCATCGGTAGCGTCTGTGCCGTGACGTCATAGGGGCGCTTGGGCGGACCGCCGGGATAGAGGCGCAGGTCCGGATAATCCTGCGTTTCGAGGAGCGTTTTCGCCCAGCCCGAAAAAGGCTGATGCATGCTGATGACGTAACTGCCGGCGGCGTATTGCTTGCCATCGGCGGAGAACGCTTCGGAGGCGCGCTCGATTTCGGTTTCGCCGAACGCGAGCGTTTCCAGCATCTTTCGCGCCGCGCCGGGATCGCGCTGGCTCACGGGAACGACGAAAGCATACGGTGTGGAGCGCTCGACATTGTGCCTGTTGATCTCGTAGAAGTAGCGCAGCATGTCGGGACGGCGCACGGCCGCTTGATAGAGCAACGATTCCCAGGCGATTTCCTGATAATCGATGATGTCGCGCAGACGCCACGTGCCGGCCATCCAGGGCGTCAGATAATTCCAGCTTCGCTCGCGCGGATTGTAGCCGAGCGCGTTATCGCTGATGTCTTCGGGCTTGATGACGATCGGCGTCGCGAGCTTTGCGCTGGCCGATTCGGTCAGGATGCGCGCGCCGCCATGGTAGGCCTGATACTGCCGGCCGGGCGACCAGAAATCGTACATGGCGTTGATCGCGATTCCGGTTTTTCCAGCGGCCGCGATGTCGGTGGCCATGCCGGTGCCGATCATGTTGCAGATGTGGGCCAGGATGGGATCGATATTCGGGTCGACCGGGTCCATCCACGGTGGAACGAAAATGCGCGCTGTGTTCGGACCCATCTGGTGCACGTCATAGACGATTTCGGGATGCCACAGGTTCTCGAGCGTTGCCGTATTGCGGGTCTCGGGCTGGGTGAAGATGTACCAATCGCGATTGTCGTCGTGGCCGACATAATGGTGATAAAGCTCCGGCGGATTGCTGCCGTCATACGGTGTGCCGCGGGTTTTGCGATACCACTGGGTGACGATGTCGACGCCGTCGGGGTTCTGTGACGGCTCCAGCAGCAGAATCACGTTGTCCAGAATCGCCTTGAAGCGCGGATTGTCTTCGGTGAGCAGGCGATAGGCGAACTCGACTGCCGTGTGCGTCGAGGCGACTTCGGTCGCATGGATGGAACACGTGATCATCACGATCGTCTTGCCTTCGGCCTGAAGGCGCGCGGCTTCGGCGGGCGTGGTTTTCCGCGGGTCGGAGAGACGGCGCTGGATGTCGAGATAATGGTCGAGATTTTTGATGTTCGCGGCGGAAGAGATCGTCACAGCGATCTGTGGCCGGCCTTCGACGGTCTTGCCCAATTCCTTGAACTTGATCTTGTCGCTCGATTTTTCAAGCGCCTGGAAGTAGGTAACCACCTTGCTCCAGTCGAGGAGTTCGTTGTCGACGCCGATTTTGTGGCCAAAGTGGCCCTCCGGAGCCGGAACCGCGGCGAATGTGGGCGTGCAGAGCAAAGCGAGCCAAAGCGTGGAAAGCAAAGCGAGCCAAAGAAGGTGCGAGCGCATACTAGAAGTTTATCCTTAGCAACTGATTGAGACACGTCAAGGCCCGCTTACTATCGTGCGCGGTTCCGTGCCGGTGATCGATAACGCCAGGCCGGCACAAATCGCGAGCGAGAGCGAGTGGGGCCAGATATGTTAGAGCAGGCCCTTCGCGAAACCGCCGTCGATGCTGAGCGATTGGCCGGTAATGTAACTGGCGCGTTCGGAAGCAAGGAAAACGACGGCATCGGCGAATTCATCGGGATGGGCGAGACGGCCGAGGGGGATCTGCGTGGTCCAGCGTTTTTCGATTTCCGACGGATCGACGCCGGCGGATTTTGCGAGCGTCGAGGAAAGCTCGCCCAGGCGATCCGTTGCCGTGTAGCCCGGGCAGACGTTGTTCACAAGAACATTGTGCGCGGCATATTCGTTCGAAAGGCTCTTTACGAGGCCGACGACGGCGGCGCGGACCGAGTTCGACAGGATCAGTCCGTCGATGGGCTGCTTCACGGTCAGGGAAGTGATGGTGATCAGCCGGCCCCAGCGGCGTTCGCGCATGCCGGGT
>DATGGL010000311.1:0-12939 GCA_035308605.1 Bryobacteraceae bacterium | reverse complement strand
CAGCGCGCCGTGGATGCGGGTGAGTTCGGCGAAGGCGTCCGGCATCGCCGATTCCATCGACGGGCTGCGCGAGCCCGCCTTCTTGCGTGCCTCCTCGGTGATCTCCTGCGGCGTGCGAATGCCGGCGACCACGTCTTCGCCTTGGGCATTGATCAGAAACTCGCCGTAGAAGGTCTTCTCGCCGGTAGCAGGATCGCGGGTGAACCCGACGCCCGTCGCCGAAGTATCGCCGGTATTGCCGAAGACCATCGCTTGCACGTTTGCAGCGGTCCCGATTTCGTCGGGGATTTTTTCCATGCGGCGATAGTAAGACGCCTTGGGATTCCACCAGGAGCGGAACACGGCATCGCGCGACATGGATAACTGCTCGCGGGCATCCTGCGGGAACGGCTTCTTGGTTTCCTTCTGGACCAGCTTCTTGTACTGATCGATGATGACTTTGAGATCGTCGGCGGTCAGGTCGGTGTCGAGCTTGGCTTTGACTTTGTGCTTGCGCTCGTCGAAGATTTCGTCGAACTTGGCCATGTCGATATCGAGCGCCACTTCGCCGAACATCTGGATGAACCGGCGGTAGGAATCGTAGGCAAAGCGCGGGTTGCCGCTCAGCTTGGCGAGGCCTTCGACGGACTTGTCGTTCAGACCGAGGTTAAGAATCGTGTTCATCATCCCGGGCATGGAGAACTTGGCGCCGGAACGGACGCTGACCAGCAACGGGTTGTCGGGATCGCCGAGCTTCTTGCCGATCTGCCCTTCGAGTTTTTCCAGGGCCTTGATGATCTGGTCGTCGATTTCCTTGGGGACTTTATTATTGTTCTCGAAGTAGATGTTGCAGACTTCGGTGGAGATGGTGAAGCCGGGAGGGACAGGGACGCCGGCCCGGCACATTTCAGCGAGTCCCGCGCCTTTTCCGCCGAGGACGTCTTTCATCTTGCCGTCGCCATCGGCGGTTCCATTGCCAAAGTTATAAACGTAGTTTTTCATTTCTGGTCTCCTGAGGTTACGATTTCCGAGAAGTCGGCGATCGTGGAAAATTCAGCAATCAAACGCTGCAATAGGGTGAGCCGATTCACGCGCACGTCTTCCTGGGGCGCGTTGACGAGCACCTTGTCGAAAAAAAGATCGACGTGGGGGCGCAGGGAGGCAATTGTCTCGAGAGCGTCCCTATGACTGGCACCTTTGGATGCGTCCCGTACGCGAACGAGTTCGGCGTAGAGATCCCGCTCGGGTCCGGATTCGAGCAAATCGACTCGCAATTCTGGGTAATGAGAAAGCGCGGCTTGCCGCAGTATGTTCCGGGTCCGCTTGAAGCTCGCGGCGAGTGGCTCGAAATTTGGAGTCGGTCGAACGGCAGCGAGAGCCACAAGCCGGTCTTCGAGTTCGGCGAGCGTGCTTTTGCCCGGGTTCACTATAGGACTCAGCACGGCGTTGACTTCGTCATATTTAAAACCGCGGACCTCGCGGAAATAGTGATGCGAACGCTCAAGCACGAACTCGAACAATGCAGGATCTGGAAGCAAGACGTCGAGCTGTGAATTAATTCGGCCGCCCACAAGGATCTTGACCACACCCTGCGCGGCACGGCGCAATGCGAACGGGTCTTTCGATCCCGTCGGCACCATCCCGATGCGGAAACACTCGCGAAGCGTATCTAACTTATCGGCAAGCGAAACGATCTGGCCTTCCGTTGTCTCCGGAATCGAATCCTCCATGCTGACCGGCTGATAGTGTTCGTAAATCGCTTCCCAAACCGGCCGGGGTTCGCCCTGGTGTCTCGCATAGAGCCCGCCGACTACTCCTTGAAGTTCGGTGAACTCTTTCACCATTTCGGTGGTCAGATCGGTCTTGCACAACAGAGCCGCGCGCTGTGCGTGGGCGTTGCCGCCGAGCTCCTTGACCAAAGCGACGACACGGTCCGTTTTCTCTTTGTACGATCCGAGCTTGGCCTGGAAGGTCACCTTCGCGAGGTCCTCGACGCGGTCCTCCAGTTTCTTCACTTGGTCGACGTTCCAGAAGAAGCGCGCGTCGTTGAAGCGAGCCTTGAGGACCCGTTCGTTGCCGTGCTTGACCAGGCCTTCGGGGTAGCCCGACGTGTTCATGATTGCGACAAAGTTCGGTTCCAGCAGGTTCTGCGGGCCTTCGACCGAGAAATACTTCTGGTGATGCCGCATCACCGTCGTGAGAACTTCCGAAGGGAGTTCCAGGAACGCCGGATCGAAGCCGCCTTTGATCGCCGTGGGGTATTCGGTGATGAAGGTCAGGGTTTCGAGCAGATCCGCGTCGATCTTCGCGCCAAGGTTGGCGGCTTCCGTTTCGATCTTGTGGCGCCGTTCGTGGCTCGAAAGGATAACGTGGTTGCGGCGGAGTTCGGTTTCGTAGGTTTGGATTGTTACGGGGATGTTCGACGATCCGAGCTGGCGATGGCCTCGGGTGACGTTGCTGCTTTTGACGCCCGCGATTTCGAAGGGAATGACTTCGTCGCCGAGCAGGGCGACGATCCAGCGGATGGGGCGGATGAAGCGTGGGCCGGACTTCCCTGTCCAGTACATTGATTTGGGCCACTGGATCGAGAGGATCGCTGCCGGGAGCGACTCGGCCAGGATGTCGATGGCTCTGCGGCCGGAGACGAGCTTGCGAAGTTCGTAGTAGTCGCCGGCTTTCTGCATCGCGGATGGGTCGACGCCTTGTTTTTTGGCGAAGCCGGCTGCCGCTTTTTCGCCGGCGGAAATGGGTGGGCCTTTGATGATCTGCTGTTCGTCGGGAGTGCGTTCCGGCAGGCCGGGGGCCTGCGCTACCAGCCTCCTCGGGGTCGCGTCTACGGTGAGTTTGGAGCCGAAGAGATCGATGGCGCCGAGCTGTTTTAGCGCGCCTGGGATCATCCAGTGAGGGATCTCCTCAGTGCCGATCTCTAACAGGAAATTCATTGTTGTTGGTCCGCCCAGAGTCTTGCGGTACCTACGGCGAGGTCGCGGACGCGTTTGATTACGCCTACGCGCTCGGTCACCGAAATCGCGCCGCGGGCGTCGAGCAGGTTAAACAGATGCGAACATTTCAAGACCTGTTCGTAGGCCGGAATCACCGGGAAGCGCGGTTTTTCGGGGTATTTTTCGTACAGCGAAAGCAGCCGCTTGCATTCGCCCTCGTATTCGTCGAACAGCCGGCGCAGGCGGTCGACGTCGGCCATTTCAAAGTTGTAGACAGAAGATTGGAGCTCGTCCGCGAAACGAACCTCGGAATACTTTACGCCCGGGGCCCAGTCCATGTCATACACGCTGTCAACGTTTTGCAAAAATGCACAGATGCGTTCCAGGCCGTAGGTCAGCTCCGCCGGGACCAAATCCAGATCGATGCCGCCGCATTGTTGGAAATAGGTGAACTGAGAGATTTCCAGACCGTCGAGCATTACCTGCCATCCGATGCCCCAGGCTCCGAGCGTGGGGGCTTCCCAGTTATCCTCTTCGAACTTTATGTCGTGTTTCTTGAGGTCGATGCCGATCGCTTCGATGCTGCCTAAGTAAAGATCGATGACGTCATCCGGGGATGGCTTCAGGACTACCTGCAACTGCTGGTGCTTATAAAGGCGATTGGGATTTTCGCCGTAGCGACCGTCCGCGGGCCGGCGGCTGGGCTGGACATAAGCCACGCGGTAGGGCTTGGGGCCGAGGACGCGCAGGAACGTTTCGGGGCACATCGTGCCGGCGCCGACTTCGATGTCGTAGGGCTCCTGAATGATGGCTCCGCGATCGGACCAATAGCGCTTCAGTTTGAAGACGGTTTCCTGGAAGGAGTCCACCTTTTAAAGAGCCTCCAATAGTGGGACCGTCAGGAATTTGCGTTCGACGTGCTGTTCCATCGTCCGGACCAGAGCGCGGCGCAGATCGCTCGCGGTGGTCTTGGTCCAGTCGCGCGCGGTGAGATTGCCGATCGGAGTCGCCAGCATTTCTTCGGCGATTTCGGCGGATTCCTGATTCACGCGGATGTCGGGAAGGATGCCCGTGAGGCGGACGGACCACAGGCTGAAATACAAAATCGCCGGCCACATTAAAGACGGGGAGTTGCCGCCGGATCGTAAAAATACTAGTACGGCGATCATGAGGCGAAAGAATTTTTCGCTGGGTTCATGCGGCGGAAGCAGGTGTTCGGCGACCTCGGTGAAAAAATCCAGAGCGATGCCGCGGCCGTAATCGGAGCCCAGATCGAACTGCGAATGAATCAGCTCGCAGCCCGTGACCGTTGCTAATTCCGCGTTTTCCCTTTGAAAATATGCCATTCTGACGTGGGACAGCCGCTCCAGCCCGGAGCCGAACGGGCTTTTGGGCTTTCGCGCGCGCCTCGCTACGCCGCGTAGTTTTCCCAGGTCACGCGTGAAAAAACTCACGATCAGGTCCGCTTCCCGGAAGGGGTACGTGCGCAGGACAAACGTCTCGCTGACCTGCGCGGGCATAGGCTTGACGCAAAAGAATAGGGTAACATGCTGAAGAGGACCTAAGGCGGGAGACTGAATGCGAATTAGGGGCTGGCTTGCGATTATCCTTTCGACGAGCGCAGTTTTGCGCGCCGATTGGATTGTCGAACAGCGGACCGGCGAAGATGCGACATCGCGCACGGAGGTTGGCCGCTACGCCGTGAAAGAAACTTACGGCAAGCGGGAGCGCATTGTCGACTTTGCCTCGGCGACGGTGTTCCGCGTGGATCACGCGGCGAAAACTGTCGCCCACATCGACCTGGACGCGTATCTGAAGAAAACTTCGGCGGACCTTCAGCCGGAAACGGAAAAGCCGACGTTGCCCGATCGCGTGGCCGGAATCGATTGCATGAAGTTTTCCTACACTCACACGGTCCAGCAGATAGGCGGGTGGGGCGAGGCCGAAGGTTGCGTCACGACGGCGATCACGGTGCCGGCTCCGTATACGCCTCGATTTCAGGCGTGGCTGAAGGCGACGCATTTGTTCGGGGACCAGGGATTTCTAATCTGGCTGCGAACGCAGGTGGATGGTCCGTGGCATGTGAATTTGTACACGACCAAGGTCCGGCAGGCGACGCTGCCTCCGGCGGAGTTTCGGCCGCCGGCGGAGTATAAGCAGGTCGAGTTTACTTGGGACTGACCCGTTAAACGCCCGGTTTCATCGAATCCACGCCGGCCCACAAGTTCACCGTGCTCAGTTCCTCGCGGCCGCACGATTTCAGATAGCAGAACAACTGCGTCCGGTAAGCCGCGTGTCCGCTGAGCACCATGTTCACCAGCAGCGCGCCGCGCGTCGACTTCGTTCCGAACATGTCCACTTCGCTTCGGAAGTCGGCGTCGGTCCAGTCCTCTAAGAGCTTTGGATACTCGTCCGACAGCCGCTCGATCGCGGCGACGGTCTGATCGAAGGTCATCTCTTTGGCGGCCTTCTCGGCTGGCGTCCACGCAGCGCCAAACGCGGCCCGGTCGAACACGCCGGCCTTGAGGACCGCGATGTTGACAGGGCCCTGGATCGCCAGGTACTGCAGCAGTTCCAGCGTACTGCGCTGCTTGGGTGTCGGGCGATAATCGAGCTGCGCGCGGTCGACTTTTCCCGCCAGGTGCACCAGGATCCGGACCTCGGTTTTCAGCCAACCGATCAATTCGTCCTTGGTCAGGACCACGGCAAGACCTCCTCTTATAAGACTTCCTTCGCGATCTTATCCGCCTGCTCCTTCCGGAACTCGCGCAGCTTGTCCTTCAACTCGGTCCGCTTGCCCGCGAGGATTGCAATCGCAAGCAGCGCCGCGTTGGTGGCGCCAGGCTTTCCGATCGCCAGCGTCCCTACGGGAATTCCGCCCGGCATCTGGACCGTGGATAGAAGCGAATCCATGCCCTTCAACGACGCGCTTTCCATGGGCACGCCGAGGACGGGCAGAATCGTATGCGCCGCGACTACGCCCGCCAGATGCGCCGCGCCGCCGGCGGCCGCGATGATGACTTCCAGGCCGCGCTCTTCCGCGGTCGACGCGTACTCGGCCGTCAAATGAGGCGAACGGTGCGCGGAAAGGACTCGACTCTCGTGCGCCACGCCAAACTTCGTCAGTGTTTCGGAAGCAGTCTTCATGACATCCCAGTCCGAACGGCTTCCCATCATGATTCCGACTACAGGTTTCTGTTCCATATCATTGCCTCGGGGCGCAACCGTGATGAGACTGTTCTCGGCTGGCCATAATTTAGGTTGAACCAACACGATAACATGCACGTTGAAGAGGAGCATCCGGCCCCTGTACACTGCATAATCGTGAAGCTGCTTCTTCTACTCGCTTTCCCGCTCCTGGCACAAGACCCTCCTGTCCCGGCCCACGGCCGAGCGCGCCTGGAGCCCGGACTCGAAACCATAAAATCCGCGAATCTGCGCGCTGATCTCACTTTTCTAGCCTCCGACGCAATGGAAGGCCGCATGTCGCTTGAGCGCGGAGCCGACGTCGCCACTCAGTGGATCGCGTCCGAGTTCGGGAAAGCGGGGCTGAAGCCGGCATTCGAAGGCACGTACCTGCAACCCGTTCCGCTGGTCGAATTCAAAATGGATCGCGAGCAGACGTCGCTAACCGTGCGAGCGAAGGGCGCGGCGCAAACTTTTCATGCCCCCGACGCGCTGGTCAATTATCCCAACGATGGGACGTTGAAGGGCGCGGTGGCGTTCGCCGGCTTTGGGATCACGGCGCCCGAGCTTCATTACGACGACTACGCCTCCATCGACGCGCGCGGAAAAATCGTCGTGGTATTCAATCATGAGCCCCAGGAAGACGATGCGAATTCGATCTTCAACGGAAAGGGCAACACGCGCTATGCGAATCCCCGCGCCAAAATGACGAACGCGCGCCGGCATGGGGCCATCGCGGTCCTGATCGCGCCGGATCCGAATCACCGGCCGGGTCACGAACGGGGCGGCCTCGACGCCACTGCTCAGCCCCTCCGCACGCCGCGTCCCACGCAGGCGATCGCGGAAGAAGACTCCATCCCGGTTTTCACGATCACGGCGAAGGTCGCCGATCAGCTCTTCGCTGCCGCCGGCAAGAAACCGTCCGAGCTTCAATCCGCCATCGACGCAACGCTGAAGCCGCAATCGATGGCGCTAGGCGATGCCGAAGTGGACCTGCACGTCGTCACCACCGGCCGCAAGCGGGCGCTTGCGTACAATGTCGCCGGGATCATCGAAGGCAGCGACCCCCGGCTGGCCGCCGAAACCGTCCTGTTCAGCGGACACTACGATCACGATGGCCTGCGCATCGATGGGGCGATCTATCACGGAGCGGACGACAACGGCTCAGGTACCGTGGGCATCGTCGCGCTGGCGCACGCGTTCGCGCGGAACCCCGTAAAACCCAAGCGGTCCCTGCTGTTCATCGTTTTCGCGGCGGAAGAACGGGGGCTGCTGGGTTCTTATTACTACGCGGACCACCCGCTGCGGCCGCTCGATACAACCCGCGCCCAGATCAATTTCGACATGATCGGTCGGGATGAAAGGGACAGCAATCAGACGCACGGGCTGATCGACATCGCGGCGGATACGTCGAACGAAGTGAACATCGTCGGGACCAAGTACAGCCCCGACTACCGCGCCGAAGTGGAGAAAGCGAACGAGTTCGTCGGGCTGCATCTCAATTACAAATGGGACGACGACACGGTATTGAATGTGCTGTTCCGCAGCGATCAGTATCCGCTGTTGCTGCACAACATCCCGGCAATGTGGTGGTTCACCGGCTTTCATCCGGATTATCACCAGATCACGGATACGGCGGAAAAGATCAACTACGCGAAGATGGAAAAGATCCTGAAGCTTGCGTACATCTCCGGCTTCGACTTCGCGGATTCGGCGAATCCGCCGAAGTTCTTTGCGGCGGGGGCTCCGAAGTAGGTGTCAGGTTCGGTGCGCGAGCGTCGCGCCGAAACGGTCGATCCAGATACGCTGTTCTTCAGTTTCCGGTATGGCGATGCGACGCGCTTCACTCACTTTCCGGACGGCTTCGTCCGGGTTCAGACCTGTTTCCATCAGCAGGCTTGCCGCGATTAATCCCGAGCGCCCGATTCCCTGGCGGCAGTGGACCGCGACGTTGGCGCCGCGGCTCAGCACGCGCTCCAACTCGCGCAGGAACGCGACCGTGTCGACGTCAGAACGCGGAACACTTCGATCGACAATTGGCAGCGACCGAAACTCGATCCCGTTCGCCTCACACTCCGCGCGTTCCTCATCGAGCCCCAAGTCGGCGGACTCTTCCACAGTCAGCAGCGACGCGACAGTTTTGATTCCAGCCTCCCGCCATGCTTGGATCTCATCGTCGAGCCAGTCTCCCCCTCTTGGGCGCAACGCGATCGCCAGCCTTCCTGGCCACGGCCCGTCAATCCAAAATAGTTCGTCCGTCATGTTTCGGAGAGACTCGTTCGAATCACAATCTGCCTGGGAAGGCGGTTCACATCAACGCCCCGCGCGCGGAGAATGTAGAGGCGGTGGTGCCCGTCCAGCACAGTTCCATCCATCCGGCTTTTCAGGCAGTCCTTTTGGCCGGGAACCAAGGTGCGCATCAGATAATCCGTCGTGAGCCGTTCTAACTGTGTCAGTTTAGCCCTGCTCAACGATTCCTCAGGATGCAGGGATTTTAGCGGCGCCTGCTACGATAGAGAAATCCCCATCATGTCCTTGCGGTTTTATAACACCCTGACCCAGCAGGTGGAGCCGTTCGCTCCACTGTTCGACAACGTTGTCCGCATGTACACGTGTGGGCCGACTGTTTATAACTACATCCACATCGGGAATCTGCGCACCTTCACATTCCAGGACATCCTGCGCCGCGTCCTGCGAGCGAACGGCTACAAGATCGACCACGTCATGAACATCACTGACGTGGAAGACAAAATCATCCGCGCCGCCGCCGCTGCGAACCAGTCGATTTACGAGTACACCGCTCAATACACACAGGCTTTCCTGGAAGACATGGCGACGCTGCGCCTGGAACGGCCCGAGCATATGGTGAAGGCTACCGACCACATCCCCGACATGGTCAGCGCGATCGAAAAGCTGGAGCACCTTGGCTACACCTATAACAGCGACGGGTCCATCTATTACCGCATCGCTAATTTCCCGTCTTATGGAAAGCTCTCGCATAACGATTTCACGGGTATTCGCGCGGGTGCACGCGTGGACGTCGATGAATACGACAAGGCCGACGCGCGCGATTTCGTCCTGTGGAAAGCGCAGAAGGATGGCGAGCCGGGCTGGGAAGCTCCCATTGGATGCGGGCGGCCGGGCTGGCACATCGAATGTTCGGTGATGGCGATGAAGTATCTGGGCGAGACGCTGGATATCCATACGGGCGGCGTCGACCTGATGTTTCCGCATCATGAGAATGAGATCGCGCAATCCGAGGCTCTGACGGGAAAACCGTTTGCGAAGTTCTGGCTGCACGCCGAGCACCTGATTGTCGAAGGCCAGAAGATGTCGAAATCGCTCGGCAATTTCTTCACGCTGCGCGATTTGATGGAAAAAGGGTACTCGCCCGAATCGGTCCGCTATTTGCTGGCGTCGGTTCCGTATCGTAAGAAGCTCAACTTTACGTTTGAAGGGCTGAAGGCGGCGGCGACGTCGATCGACCGGTTGCGCAACTACAAACTGCGCCTGGAAACGGCCAAATTTGCGGACGGCGAAAATCCGGCAATGACGGAACGCGCCAAGGCGGCCACCGAGGCGTTCGATGCCGCGCTGAACGACGATTTGAACGCCGCGGAGGCCCTGGCAGCCGCGTTCGAATACGTCCGCGACACCAATACCGCGATGGATGCCGGGGATTTTCTTTCCGGAAACGTCGCGGGCGCTCTCGATTTCCTGCGGCATTTTGACTCGGTCTTCGATATCCTGCGTCCGTCGGCCTCGGCAACAGGTTTGTCCGACGCGGAAGTCGACGCGCTGATCGCCCAGCGCCTGGCCGCCAAAAAATTCCGCGATTTCGCGCGAGCCGACCAGATCCGCGCTGACCTCGCCGCGCAAAACATTATCCTGGAAGATACCAAAGAAGGGGTCCGCTGGAAGCGGCAATAGCAACATGAAACTCGAATCCAAAATGGTCCATTTCGGCGATCGGAAGAAAGCCGGCGATTACGTCCCGGTCACCACGCCCATCTACACCGCCGCCAGCTACTACTACGACTCCATGGAGCAGCTCGACCGGGTGCTCGGCCGCGAAGAACCGGGACCGTGCTACGCGCGTTACGACAATCCGACCACCAACGCGCTCGAGGAGGTGATCAACGAACTCGAGAACGGCAAAGGAGCCCTTGCCTGCGCTTCCGGCATGAGCGCGATGCATCTGGCGATCACGGCCGCCCTCATCGATCGTCCCAAGCGCGTTCTCGCCGCCGACGTGCTCTACGGAGCCACAACCGGCATGCTGATGAATGTTTTGGCCCCCATGGGCATCGATACGACATTTGTCGAAATCGGCAATCTCGACGCCGTCGAGAAGGCAGTGGCGGAAACCAAGCCCGGCGCGATCATCATGGAGACTATTTCGAACCCGCTCATGCGCGTCGCGCCGCTCGATAAGATCGCTGAGATTTCTAAACGGGCCGGAGTCCCGCTCATCGTCGACAACACGTTTACGACTCCGCTGATGATCCGTCCGCTGGAACTGGGCGCGAATATTGTGGTTCATAGCGCGACCAAATATCTGGCCGGTCACGGCGACGTGCTCGGCGGTGTGACCATCGCAGACGAGGAATACGCCAATACCATCCGCACTCTGTCGCGGACCCTCGGTCCGGTGATGAGCCCGTTTGAAAGCTATTTGACGATGCGCGGCGTGAAAACGCTCGGTCTGCGGATGGAGCGCCAATGCGCGAATGCGTGCAAGGTTGCCTCGTGGCTGGCGACGCATCCCGGAGTCGACCGCGTCCATTTCACCGGCGATCCCGCGCATCCCGACGCCGCGACCATCGCGCGATTATTCCCGAAGAACCTCTCCGGCGCAATCTTTTCCTTCGAATTGAAGAATGCCGGGCGCACGGAAGTCTTCCGGCTGATGGATCGTCTGAAAATGATCGTGCGCGCAACGTCGTTAGGCGACGTGCACACGATGATGCTCTACCCGGCCATCTCGTCCCATCGGGACCTGTCCCCGAAGCGGCGCAATCAGCTCGGGATCAAAGACAATCTGGTTCGCATCTCGGTGGGCATCGAAGCCGCCGAAGACATCATCGCCGACCTGGATCAGGCCTTTAAGGAGTAACGTTCATTCCCGTTCATTCAACGCCTTCATCCGAAATGAAGACGCCAGCGCGACGCCCGTGACGATCACATTCGCCACGATCACCGGCACGGAATGAATCAGCACGCCGTACATCAGCCATAGGAACGCCGCGGCCGCCTGAACCCTTCGAAGCGTCGCCGGCTCTTTTGAAAAATACGAGCTGGTGAACACGGCCGTAGCCAGCCATCCCACCAAATCGGCGTTCACGAATTCACCGCCACGCCGACCGGTGTTCGCGCGATGGTCACGGAATCGGTCCTCACTTTTTCCCAATCCTGAAGCACGAACCCGTGGGCCTCGAACAAGGCTCGAATCCGGAAGGCGTCCCAACCGACCACGTCTTCGAGGATTGGCACCAGGACGCTCAGCGCGTCGTCGCTCAAAATCGTGCGCTTGGCGATCTGCGTAATGTACTTGTTCTCGGATACCGCGATGGTCAGGCCGTCGGTCCGGTTCACGTGCAGCATTACATGCACATCGGAGCTGCCGTCGCCGACGTAAATCACGCGGTCATGGCTCACCTGCAATTGACCTCGCAAGGCCTCGAGCACCGCGACTTTCCCATAACCCGCCGGCACCTCGACAATCGACTGAATCTCTCCCGACCCGGCGTCGTACCGGAAACGCGTCCCGTGGATATGATCCGCCGGCACAATTCCTTCGAGCGCCGATTGGATTACTTCCTGCGGCGCCGCCGAAATCACATAGAAGAAAAACTGATACCCGTCGAGGCCGTTCAGCAGTTCCGACAATAAACGGATATTCTGTTTCAACCGGACGCGCTTGCCGGCTTCGATCAGATGCTCCTTACGCACCCGGCGAAATTCGGGGTCATGCAGAATCAGATAGGCCAGTTCCCCGCCCTGCTGCACCATGTGGATCTTGGAAAGCCCGGCGATTTTTTCTTCGAATCCCGAAACGCCCAGAATCTCGCTCAGGATGATCCCCGAGTCATGGAAGCTCAGGGTCTGGTCAAAATCGCTCGCTAGAAGAAATTGTTTTCTGCCAGTCAGTTTGGCTGTCTTCATCTCATTCCCTTTTTGAAATCTTAAGGAGGCAACCGGGCCGTGACGGTCAGGGAGTGGTTTGACTGCAACCCTCTCCCAGCTTATCGTCCCCGTGTGACGATTTAATTATGTGATGCGAACGATTGCATCAACGTCGCATCCGTCCGCTTTTCGCGTTGGTAATAAAGCACTTAAATCATCAATCCAGTAGTCCGGCTCACAGGAAACCAGCTCTTCCGCGTCGCCGTAGCCCCATCGTACAGCGCACGTTTTGACGCCCGCTCTTCGCCCAGCCCGCATATCCGTGGGAGAGTCGCCGACCAGCAGGCACTCCTCGGGACCTACGTCGAATACTTCGAGCGATTTCAAAATTACATCGGGCTCCGGTTTCGCGGGAAAGCCGTCGGTCCCCTGTACGTGATCGAAGTATTGCAGCAGGCCGAATTGTTCGAGCACGGCGCGCGTGGTGGGCGTTCCCTTAGTGGTCGCCGTCGATTTCCGCCCGCCGAGCGCCGCCAGCGCTTCGGCCACGCCGGGATACACCGTCGTGCCGCTATGTTTCCGGGAAAGATAGATTCCGCGATACTCGGCAATCATGGGATCGATTGCTTCGCGCTCGAATCCCAAATCCAGAAACAGATCCAGCAAATGCCGGCCGATGTATTTTCGTAAGAACGAATCGGAAATG
>DATGGL010000310.1:0-3755 GCA_035308605.1 Bryobacteraceae bacterium | reverse complement strand
CATTGCCCGGCGGACGCACGGGTTGATCGCAATTGCAAACTCGGATGCGGGCGCTAGTCCGCACACCGACACTGCGATCTGGGAAGCGTGGCGAGCCGTTGGGGACATCCTGGATCGGCGGTCGATGCCGTTTTTAGCTTGACCGGAATCGCGATCAACGCGCCCGTTGTTAGAATGAGTTCCTTACGGGCATGTCTGTTAAGCAGTTGACGGTTGCGAGCTTACTAATCTCGATCCCGGGGCACGCGCAGAAGCCGCCGGCGCACTTTGAAATCACCGTCGAAAAGAATGTGCCTGCAACGATGCGCGACGGGACCATCTTGCGAGCGGATGTCTATCGTCCCCGGGATGCCGGTCGCTTTCCAGCGTTGCTGCAGCGGACTCCGTATTCGAAAAATAGCTCACGAGCGGCTCAGGAATTCAGCGCGCTCGCCAGCCGTGGTTTTGTAGTCGTGATCCAGGACACGCGCGGCCGCTATATGTCGGACGGAGAAGCTCGTCCTCACGATGAAGCCGAGGATGGGTTCGATACCATCGCAGCCGTGGCGAAGCTGCCGTATGTCAACGGGAAAGTCGGAATGTTCGGAGGCAGTTATCTGGCGACCACTCAGCTTCTTGCCGCGACCCTCAAACCGCCTGCCTTGGTCGCTCTGTTTCCCGCATCATCCTATGCGAGCCGTTATGACATGGTCTTTCAGGGTGGGGCTTTCTATTTGAGCGATGGCCTCGGGTGGAATCTCGGACAAGCGGTGGACGTTCGCCGGAGGATTTTGACGCCCCAAGCAGATCGCGACGGACCCACTGGCTTGAATCGCGATGAATCGAAGGCATTTCGAGAGCAGTGGCTCTGGCACACGCCGCTCAAGAGCATCGACGCCCTGGAGATTCGCAAGTATGCGCCAGGGTACTTCTTGATGCTGGATCATCCAACTTACGACGCGTACTGGAAGACGTTTGACATCGCGGCGAAGCATGATCAGTTTCAGGTTCCGGCGCATCATCTAACCGGCTGGTACGACACGCTTCTGACCGGCACGTTGCGGAACTTTACCGGCTTGCGCGCTCATGCGGGTTCGGAACAGGCTCGCCGGTATCAGCGGCTGATCGTCGGCCCGTGGACACATGCGCGTCCGACGCTGGAAAGCACCAAAATCGGCGACGTCGATTTCGGACCCACCGCCGGACTGGATTCTCAAGAGCTGATGGCACGATGGTTCGCGTTTTGGTTGCGGGACGGCGACCGTGCCGCTGTCGAAGGCGCGGCGGTACGCATCTTCGTCATGGGAGAGAATCGCTGGCGGGATGAACAGGAATGGCCGCTCGCGCGGGCCCGATCCACCGCATACTATCTAGGCAGTGATGGACATGCCAACACCGCTTCCGGCGATGGAGGACTCAGCTTGCTCGCCAAGTCCCGCGCATCCGCGGACCGGTTCGTCTACGACCCGTCCGATCCGGCGCCGACCGGTGAAAGAGGCGGTTACTCGCGTACTCCCTCAGATCAGCGCGAGACTGAGAAGCGAGCGGATGTATTGGTCTACAGCACGCGGCCGCTTGCCGAGAACGTGGAAGTCACCGGGCCCGTCAGCGTGACGTTATGGGTTGCTTCCTCGGCTCGGGACACCGATTTCACGGCCAAGCTGGTAGACGTTTTCCCGGATGGAACGGCGCGAGCGCTCAGCGACGGAATTCTGCGGGCGCGGTATCGCAACGGTCAGTCGAAACCTGAGTTGCTGAAGCCTGACGAACCGGTGGAGATCACGATCGACGCAGGTGCGACCAGCAATCTGTTTAAAACCGGTCATCGTATCCGGCTGGATATTTCAAGCAGCAACTTCCCGCGTTTTGACCGGAATCCCAACACGGGCGGCGCATTCGGCGAGGAGTCGAAATTACTCCGGGCAGAGCAAACTGTCTTGCACGACGCGAACCATCCCTCGCGTTTGACTCTGCCAGTAGTGCCTCGATAAATGACAAGCTCTTGCGTTCTCTTCGCACTCGCAATCGCGTTCACGGCGGGCTGCGGACGGCAGCCTCAGAAAACCGTCCGCGTGGTGTCTTCCGATGCCAGGCTAGGGTTTTCGACCAGGTCTTTGGTTGAGGAGCGCAAGGCGGAGGCTGCGTATACGGAAAAGCTCTCCACTGAATCGATTTCCCAATTCCACCGTTCGATAACGAGGCGGCCGCACATCGCGGGCTCGCCCGGATCGATGGCCGTTGCCGAGACGATTCGCCAGGGCCTTGAAAGCGCTGGGTTAGAGACGGAGGTCCACGAGTTTCAGGTGTATCTCTCGACGCCGCGATCGATTCGTGTCGAACTGGTGGAACCGGCGAAAGAATCTCTGAATGTTCGGGAACCTGCGAATCCCGCTGATCCCGATTCGTCGAACCCGGAGCTGGTTCCGGCGTTCGTGGCGTATTCGGCTTCGGGAAAAGTTCGCGCGCCAGTGGTCTACGTCAATTACGGGTTACCGCCCGACTACGCCAGGCTGGAAGGGGCTGGAATCGACGTCAGCGGCAAGATTGTGATGGCGCGGTACGCCCGGAGCCATCGAGCCGTGAAAATCCATACCGCGGAACAGCATGGCGCAGCGGCGATTATCATCTACAGCGATCCTGCCGACGACGGCTATGCCAAGGGATTGACGTGGCCCGATGGCCCATGGCGCGCCGATTTTCAATCGCAGGACGGAAACGCTAAATACAGTTGGTTCTGGCATGGCGATCCGCTGTCTCCGGGGCAAGGCGCTCGCTCCGACTCCACGGTATTGGATCCTGCGAAGGCCCCGACGCTTCCGCGGATTCCCGCCATCGTCCTGTCTTCAAAAGAGGCCGCCAAAATCATGGGCCGATTGAGTGGGCCCGGCGCGCCTGGTGGTTTCCAGGGCGGTCTCCCCTTCGCGTATCGGGTCGGACCCGGACCGGCAGTGGTCGACTTGGATGTACAGATGGACTCGAGCCGCCGGCCGATCCGCGACATCGTCGCGCGACTGCGAGGAAAGAATCCGGAAAGCTGGGTGGTGTTAGGTACGCATCATGACGCCTGGACGTTCGGTGGAATGGATCCGGGTAGCGGCGCTTCCGGAGTCTATGAAACCGCGCGAGCTCTAGCGGCGTTAGCCAAGCAGGGCTGGAAGCCGGAGCGCTCCATCGTGTTCGCCTTTTGGGACGCCGAAGAATTTGGCCTGGTCGGGTCCACAGAATATGCCGAGGCGTTCGAGCGGGAACTTCGCCAGAAAGCGGTCGCGTATATCAACACCGATCTCTTCATGCGCGGGCACTTTTTCGGCGGCGGCACGCCGTCTTTGCGTGATTTTCTCATTCAGGTCACTCAGGATGTGCCGGCGCTCAGCGGACGCGGCAGCGTCTACGACGAATGGCGCGCCGACTCCTGGCAAAGGCAGCCGGCCGCGCGGCGCCGGAAAGGGCCCAAGGATTTCGAAGTCGAATTGGCGGCGCTGGGCAGCGGCGCCGACTTTGTGGCCTTTCAAGATTACCTGGGCCTGCCCACATTGTCGGTCCAATATGATTTTGACGGCAGCTACGGGACTTACCATTCGAACTACGATTCGCGATATTACGTGGAGCGCTTCAGCGATCCCGGATTCCACGTAGCTCGAACGCTCGCGCAGGTTTTCGGGGTGGCGGTCATGCGCCTGGCGGATGCCGCCGTGCTTCCTTATCGCTATTCTCATTACGCGCACAAAATCTCCGACTTTCTCGACGATGCCGGCGCGTGGGCGGTGGATGACGAT
>DATGGL010000309.1:0-8195 GCA_035308605.1 Bryobacteraceae bacterium | reverse complement strand
CCGGGATGACCTTCGAATCGCGCGGGGCCGACGTTCTGGATAATCAGCCCGTCGAGATTGTCGACATCGTCGACAACGACAACCGCACCGTCACCATGTACGTCCATCAGACCACCAAGCTTCCGGTCCGGCAGGTGTATTCGCACTACAACACCGAGCAGAAGCAGCGCGACCAGGAGGTCACTCTGTTTTCCCGCTATCGCGAGGAGGGCGGCATCCAGTGGCCTCACCAGATTCGCAGGGAGCGGAACGGCGAGAAGATCTACGAAATCTTTTCGGAAACAGTCGCGATCAACAAAGACCTGACGGACGAGCTGTTCACGTTACCTGCTCCGGGATCGAATCCTGGCAAGCCGCCGAAGAAGCGGTAGATCCGGTCCGCGACAGAAGCGACTGAACGCGAGCGAGTAACTGCACCTGTGTAAACGGCCGGCGTATTTCGGAAGCGCCCGCCTCCACGTCGACGATCTTCAGAACCGCGGCGTTCGGATGAACCCGCCGGAGATCATCAGCCAGCGCATCGGCCAGCCTCGCTTCAGCGATCAGCAAATCTAGGGGGCCGTCATGGACTTCGCTCACCGCCAGCGCCTCATTCAGGTCGGCCGCTTCCAGCAGATTGTAACCGTTGGCTTCGAAGAAGTTGTGAAGCTGGAGCCGGATGTGATCGCGGTCGTCAAGGAACAGAATCGCCGGAGGGCCGCCCCGGTCCGGGCGCGGCAGCAGCGGTGTTCCGGTCCAGCGCGGCAGCAGCATTTCGAACCGGCACCCGCCGCTGGCGGTCCGTTGGGCCGAAAGATGTCCGGCGTGCTCAATTACCAGCGAGTGCGCCACGGAAAGCGCCAGCCCGGCCTCGCCGGTCGAGGATGGCTCGAACAGCCGGTCCGGGTCAGGCTCTGCTCCCGTGTAAGTGACCGCCAGCATCGCATAGGGGTGCATGTGTCCACGGAGGGGGAGTTCCGCATTCCCGGTTTCGATCAGAATGCGCCCTCCCTCCGGCATCGTCGCGCAAGCGTGGAGGACCAGGCTCATAATCACCTGTTCCATCTGGCCCGCATCGGCTTTGACGCGTCCGGTGGCCGGCTCCGTCCGAATTGAGACTTCGATCGCGGCGCCGGTAAGCGATTCGATCAACTTTGTGGCGCGCCGGAGCAAGGCGTTCAGACTGATTACTTCAGCGCGGCTCGCTTGCCGAGACCCGAATGCCGCCAGCCGCCGGCTGATCTGCTCCGCCGCGGATGCAGCCTGCTGGATCTCCTCGACTGCCTTCCTTGCCGGAGAATAATCTCCGAACTGGCGGAGCAATTGATCCGCGTGGTGCCGGATGATCCCGACCAGGTTCAGATAGTCGTTCGAAACGCCGAACGCCAGCCTTCCCAAAGCATCCAGCTTCTGCGACTGGCGGATTTGGCGCTCTTCCCAGCGCCGCGCGCTTACGTCGCGGAAGGTAAGAACCACGCCTGCAGCAGCGCCGTCGATCCTAAAGGGCGCTGCGGTGCCTTCGACGGCCATCTCCCGTCCGCCTGGTCCCACGAGTTTCGCCGAGGAATCCAGCGGAACCACGGAATCCCGAAGAGTCGCGAGTTCGACAGGATCTTCCGCGCTGTTTCCGCCATCGTCATAGAGCAGGCGAACTACCTTCGATACCGGCTCACCGCGCGCTTTTGGCTGAACCCATCCCGTAAGTACCCCCGCTGCGTGATTGAGGACCACGATCCGGCCTTGGTTGTCGGTAACCACCACGGCATCGGCGATCGATTGAAGAATGGTCCGCAACCAGGCTTCGCGTTCCTCGATCTGGCGCTCCATACGATGTTTATACAGCGCCATTTCGATGGAAGTGTGTAGAGAAGCTGGACTCAGCGGCTTGACGATGTAACCGAACGGCCCGGCAATCTTTGCTCGGTCGAGCGTTGCCCGATCGGCGTGGGACGTCAGGAAAATCACCGGTTTGCGAAAGCGCTCGCGGATCCCGGCGGCCGCCTCGATACCGTCGACGCGCCCGTCTAAACGGATATCCATCAACACGATGTCAGCCTCACCGGCTTTTGCGAGCGCTTCCGCCGCGGTTGCCACGCTGGCGATTACCTCGTGCCCCAGCGCCTGCAAACGTGAGGAGATATCGTGCGCGATGATCCCCTCATCCTCCACTACCAGCACTTTTTGTGATCTTACGGGTTCCATGTTCACGGGATTGGAAAGGAAAGACGAAATATTGTTCCGTTATGCGAGATCATCTCCAGCGCACCCTTCAACTGCTGCGTCAGGATATTCACGATTTCGAGTCCCAGCGATTTCGGGCGCCGGTCGCGTTCCTGAGGCATGCCGATGCCGTCGTCGCGAACCGACAAAAGGACCCGGCCCCGATCCGTTCCGCCCTCGATCCAAAGCGATCCGGAACGCCCTTCCGGGAACGCGTGTTTGAGCGCGTTCGAGATCAGCTCATTCAGGATCAGACCTGCGGGAATGGCCCGATCGACGGCCATTGGCATCGGGTCGAGAGACACCCATCCGGAGATGCGGGCGGGATCAATCCCATAAGAATGAAACAGGTTCGTGACCAAGAGCGAGGCATGCCTGGCGAGATCCACTTCCCGCAGATCCTCGGCGTCGTAGAGCTGCTCGTGGACGATCGCCATAGCCTCGACGCGATTCTGGCTTTCACGGAGTGCCTCCGCGAGTGGCGTATCCGGGGAAGCGTTGGCCTGCAACCGCAGCAGGCTGGCGATCACCTGCAGGTTATTTTTTACTCTGTGATGGACCTCTCGGATCAGCACCTCCTTCTCCGCTAGCGAAGCAGCCATCCGATCCCGCTCGCGTTTGAGCGCCCTTATCAGGCTGACCTTCTCGCTGGCCGTCTCGATCGCCGACAGCAGGGATTCCGAGGTAATGCGGTCTTTGAACAAGTAGTCCTGCGCGCCCGCCTTCATCGCCCGGATCGCCACCTGCTCGTCGGCAAGGCCGGTGAGCATCACCACCGCGAAATTGGGGGCTGCCGCCGCGCCGTCGAACTGAAGCCGGGCGAGAAATTCCAGACCATCCATGTCCGGCAGCCTGTAATCCAGGAGAATACAATCCGGACCCACCGCGCGGCAGGTATCGAGCCCCGGCAATGCGGCGCCCTCTTCCCAAAATTCGAGCCGGGGGCCGAGCGATTCTTCAAGTAGAATCCTGCAAAGCCGCCGGTCTCCCGGCGAGTCGTCGACCATTACGACTTTCATCATCCAGGCTCGTGTGAGCCCTACCAGACTGTGGAAAACTGCGAGGGATATTCTCCGACTATTTCGCGCGATCTGTTAGCATAAAAAGTCAGGCTCCGGGCTTCGTGCAACGGGCGGCTGCAAACCCCGCCAGGTCCGGAAGGAAGCAACGGTAGCGGTTAAACCCGTGTGCCGCGGATCACCCGGGGTCTGGCATGCTTTATCTGGCGTAGGGATACCACCCTTTTTCCCCGAATGTATCAAGTCATCGCACGGAAATACCGGCCGCAGACGTTTGCGGAGCTGATCGGTCAGGAGCACGTCAAGACCACGCTCGAAAACGCGATCACGCAGCGCCGGATTGCCCACGGGTACATCTTTTCGGGCCAGCGTGGAACTGGGAAAACCACTGTCGCCCGAATCATGGCGCGATGTCTCAACTGTGAACTCGGCCCCACGGCGACTCCCTGTGGAAAATGCGCCAGTTGCGTCGAAATCGCCGCCGGGTCCAGCATGGACGTGATCGAGATCGACGCCGCATCCAATCGTGGAATCAACGAGATGCGCGAGTTGCGGGAAAACGTCCGCTTCCGCCCGGCGCGCGACCGGTACAAAATCTTCATTGTCGACGAAGCGCATCAGATCACCAGCGAAGCCTTCAATGCCCTATTGAAAACGCTCGAAGAACCGCCCGAGTGGGTCGTTTTCATACTGTGCACGACCGAGGCGCATAAAATCCCGTCGACGATCGTTTCGCGATGCCAGCAGTTCAGCTTCCGTTCCGTGGATTTCGCTGAGCTGGTCGCGCGCATGGAATGGATCATTAAACAGGAAGGTATCGAGGCCGATACCGAGGTCCTCAGCGTACTCGCGCGAGCCGGAGAAGGCAGCGTCCGCGATTCGCTCTCGGCGCTCGATCAGGCGATCGCATGTTGCGGGACGAAGCTCACCGCGGCCGAAGTGCGTGGCCTGCTGGGAATGTTTTCGCTCGATTCGCTGAGTGAGGTTGCCAAGGCGCTGACCGCCGCGGACTCGCAGCGTATGCTCGAAGTGGTCGCCGAACTGGAATCGAACGGGCGCAGTCTCCAGCATTTCGCCCGGGAACTGGCCCGTTATTTCCGCAATCTTCTGGTCGTTAAGGTCTCCGGCGGCAATACGCGGCTGATCGCGGCATCGCCCAGCGAGCAGGAGCAGCTTGCCGGGATCGCCGCGCAGTTCAGCGAAGAAGATTTGACCAGGCATCTCCAGTTGTCGCTCGACATCTTCAGCAATCTGCAGAATTCGCTGCAGCCGCGTTTGCATCTCGAGGTCGGGCTGCTGCGGATGGTGCAGGCTGGAAAGTTGCAATCGATCGAGGAAGCCCTGGCGTCGTTGGGAGGTGCAGGCGGGGGACCTGCTGGATCCGGGCCCGCAAAGATTCCACCGAAGCCTGCCGCACCCGCTCCATCGATCCGGACCGCGGCACCGGTTGCGGGACCACCAGCAGCTTCGGCAGCAGCTCCGGCAGCAACTCCGGCAGCCGTTCCTGCGGCCTCTCCGGCGCCCGCGGTACCGCAAGCAGGCGCGGGCGACCTTAGATCGCAACTTCACGCGGCGCTTACCGAGGCCAAGCAGATGCATATCGCCGATGCCATCGAACACTCCGAGATCGTCGAATCGAGCGGCGAGATCAACATCACGACACCGAAAATGTACGTGATGTACCTGAAGCAGGCCGAATTCGAAACGGCTGTGCGGCGCGTCGTGGGAAGACCCATGAAAATTTCGATCAAGGCGGGAGAGGCTGCGGTCTCCTCGGTCGCTCCACCAGTGGTGAACACCGCCGCCGCCGATGAAGTGACGTCGCGCGCCCTATCGAATCCCGAGGTCCAGAGGTTCCAGGAGATGTTTCCGGAAAGCCAGGTGCGGACCGTCCGGAATCTGAGAGAGAATTGAGGCGCGGCGCTAAGGAGACTTTATGAAAATGCCGGGAAACATGCAGGCCATGATGCAGCAGGCGCAGAAAATGCAGCAGAAGATGCAGGAGGAGATCGCGCTGATCCGCGTGGAAGCCTCCGCCGGCGGCGGCATGGTAACGGTGAAGATGGACGGCCATAAGAACGTCACCGGCGTCAAGATCGATGCTGAAGTCTCAGGCGACGTCGAAATGCTGCAGGATCTCGTCATGGCGGCGTGTAATGAAGCTGCCAAGAAAGTGGACGACGAGACACAGAAGAAAATGGGCGGAATGCTGGGCGGGATGGGCCTGCCGCCCGGGCTCTTTTAGCGCGTATCCATGCCTGATTTTGCCGAGCCGCTCCAGCGCCTGATCGACGAATTCCGCCGCCTTCCCGGCATCGGCCAGAAATCCGCCCAGCGACTGGCGTTTCACGTGTTGCGCTCGCCGCGCGAAAACGCGGCCCGCCTCGGCGCCGCGCTGATCGATGTGAAGGACAACCTGGGGATCTGCGCCGAATGCAACAATATCAGCGACGCGGAACTCTGCCCGTATTGCCGCGATCCGCATCGTGACCGGTCGCAGATCTGCGTCATCGAAGAGCCGCATAACATTCTGCCGATCGAAACGACTCGTACCTTTGAAGGCGTCTATCATGTGCTCAGTGGAGCGATCTCGCCGCTGCGCGGCATCGGACCGGAGCAATTGAAAATCAAAGGTCTGCTCGATCGTATTTCAAATGGCGACGTGAAAGAAATCATTCTGGCAACCAATCCGACCGTAGAAGGCGAGGCGACGGCCGTCTATCTTTCGCGTTTGTTGAAACCGCTGGGAATGCGAGTGACTCGCATCGCGATGGGAATACCCGTGGGCAGCGATCTGGAATTCTCCGATGAAGTAACGATCTCAAAATCCCTCGAGAATCGGAGGGAAATGTGAAACTGCTGTGGGCGCTTGCGGTTGTATCGATTGCCTTTGCCCAGACCAATCCTGCCTCCATTGCCGCTCGGAAGTTCCGCCAGCAGCATGAACGCGCCATTGTCGACGAATTTATCGCGTTCCTGTCCATTCCCGATATCGCCAGCGACCATGCGAACATCCAGCGCAACGCCGAGTTTATCGCCAAGATGCTGGAGAAACGAGGCGTCACGCCGCGCCTGGTTTCAATTCCTGCATCGAACCCGGTGGTTTTCGGCGAAATTCGCACACCCGGCGCCACGCGGACGCTGGTGTTCTACGCCCACTACGACGGCCAGCCGCTCGATCCAAAAGAGTGGGTGACGCCGCCGTTCCAGCCCGTCCTGCGCGACAAGTCGCTCGAAAAGGATGGCCGTGTCATCCCGGTTCCGGAATCGACCTTCGACCCCGAATCGCGCATTTATGCGAGATCGGCCGGCGACGATAAGAACAACGTCATGACGCTGATCGTCGCTCTCGAATCGATCCGCGCCGCCGGTCTAAAGACCAAGTCAAATATTAAGTTGGTCTTCGAAGGCGAGGAAGAAGCCGGCTCCGTGAATTTCGGCAAGATTCTGGCGGCGAACCGTGATCTCTTCGCCGGCGACATGTGGTTCATCTGCGACGGACCGGTGCATCAAACCCGCCGCCAGCTACTGACCTTCGGTGCGCGGGGCGTCACCACAGCCGACATCACGGTCTACGGGGCTCGTCGCGAGTTGCACAGCGGCCACTATGGAAACTGGGCGCCGAATCCAGCGATGATGCTCGCGCAGCTACTCGCTTCGATGAAAGATGAAAGTGGCCGGGTGCTCATCGATCACTTCTACGATGGAATTGAGCCCCTAAGCGAGACCGAAAAGCGCGCTGTCGCCGATGCCCCCGATTTCGACAAAGATCTGATGCGAGAGCTGTGGCTCGGCTCGACCGATAATTCGCCCAAAAAGCTGGTCGAGCTGATCAATCAGCCGTCATTGAACATCCGGGGCATGGGCGCTGCCCGAATCGGCTCCGGCGCGTCGAATGTGATTCCCGCGTCCGCCAACGCGACCATCGACATGCGTCTGGTGAAAGGCGTCGATCACGAGAAAACCGAGCAGCGCTTCATCGATCACGTCCGCAAGCACGGCTATTTCATTGTCGATCACGATCCCAGCCCGGAAGAGCGCATGTCGCATCCGAAAGTGGCCAAGGTGATTATCCACGAAGGCGGCTACAACGCGGTGCGAACTTCGATGGACTTGCCGATTTCACAGGAGATCATTCGCACGACGATCAGCGCGCGCGGCCCGACGGTTCTGTTCCCCACCAGCGGCGGCAGCGATCCGCGCGATGTGATCGAACGAGTGTTGAAGCCCCTGACCATCGCAATTCCCACCGCGAATCACGACGATAATCAGCACACCTTCAACGAGAACCTTCGAATCCAGAATTTGTGGGACGGAATCGAGCTGATGGCCGCGCTGTTGACGATGTAGTGGGGCAGGTCCCTGACCTGCCGCTATGCGATAACAGCCAGCGTGCCTATCTCGGACAGCCCATCGCCCGAGACTCCGCCAACTCGCACGTCGACGATTCGGTTCGCGTCTCGCGGCGCCGCCAAACTTACCTTAAGATAATTCTCACTCAGCGCCCCGCGATCGAGCGTCACCACCGAAATTTTCCGCCCGACCATCGACCGGCGAAATTCGAGATTCTTTCGCGCGCCTAGGTCCCGTAAGACCCGCGTCCGGTTTCGGCGAATCTCCATTGGCACGTGCACGAGCGATTCCGCCGCCGGGGTCCCTGGACGCTCGGAATACGTGAACACGTGCAGATACGTGAACGGCAGGGTCTCGATAAACGCCCGTGATTCTTCGAACTCCTCATTGGTCTCACCTGGGAACCCGGTCATCACGTCCGCGCCGACCGCGCAATCCAGCATCAGGGCGCGCGCCTTTGCGATCCGCTCCGCGTAATGCCGCGGACGATACTTCCGGTGCATCCTTCGCAGCACGCGATCCGAGCCCGATTGCAGCGGCGCATGCACATGCTTGGCGATCCGCGGCGACTCCGCCATCAGCCCCAGCAGTTCGTCGGAAAAATCCATCGGCTCGACCGAACTG
>DATGGL010000308.1:0-8610 GCA_035308605.1 Bryobacteraceae bacterium | reverse complement strand
CCTGTGGGCCGCGCTTCGGAACAAGGGCGAACTGCGCCGCTATTCGGGACCAATGGGGAAATGGTCGGCGGCCATGGCGCTGTTAACGGGAACCATCTCAGCGCTGCCCTTGATCCCGTCGATGTTGCGCAAGCGCCGGGCATTCCGGCCGCGCCACCGCTTGACGCCGCGCCAGATCCGCCGCTTGCTCCTGCGCCACCGGATCACTCTGCGGGAGATCTCGGAACAGGCGACGTAAACGCCGCCGCCGTTACAGGCGATGCGTGCCCGGCGTGCGGCAATACGGAAGTGCGAACGCTGTTTTCCGCCACCGATCGCCTCTATCAGACCACCGATAAGACCTTCCTGATCGTCGAGTGCCGCAACTGCCGTCTGATTCGTCTTTACCCGCAGCCCTCCCCGCGCGAGCTTCGGGATTACTATCCGCCCGATTACTGGTTCGTGCCGCAAACTTCCGCGGCCGATCGGCTGGAACAGTGGTATCGCCGCTTCGTCATGCGCGATCATCTGCACTTCGTGGAACGCGCCGTGCGGGAAGCCGACGAGCAGGGCATCGTGCTCGATGTCGGCTGCGGCGGCGGACTGTTCCTGCAAATGCTCTCCGAACGCCAGAAGGTTAAGGTCGCGGGTCTCGATTTTTCGCTTGATGCCGCCAACGCCGCATGGAGACGCGCCGGCGTCCCCACCATTTGCGCGACGCTCTCCCGCGCGCCGCTCGCCCCGGAAAGCTGCGCCGCTGTGACGATGTTCCACGTGCTCGAACATCTTTACGATCCGGCGAGCTATCTCGAATCCGCCCGCGAGCTGCTGCGTCCCGACGGCCGCCTGATTCTTCAGGTCCCCAACGCCGCCTGCTGGCAGTTCCTGCTGTTAGGAGAGCGCTGGAACGGAATCGACGTCCCGCGGCACTTGATAAACTTCCGCCTGTCCGATATCGAAAATCTTCTCTCCCATTGCGGTTTCGAGGTTCTTCGCTACAAGCATTTCTCGCTGCGCGATAACCCGGCCGGCATGGCCACCAGCCTCGCGCCGATGCTCGATCCGATGGCGCGCCGCTTGCGCCACGTGGAAGAAACGCCGCGCCAGCGTCTGTGGAAGGATCTTTTCTACGTGGCTCTGGTCGGGGCATCGCTTCCGTTCACGATTCTCGAAGCCGCGTGCCGGGCCGGGTCCACGATCATGGTCGAAGCGCGCAAGAAATCGTGATTTATGATCGCGTGCGCGACGCGGTCCCGCGGCCGCTTCGCAAGTGGGTCCAGCATTTTGAAACTTCGATCGACGACGCCGTGGCCGCATTCGCCGTGTCGCTTCCTTCAGGTTCGCGAGTCCTGGACGCCGGCGCGGGCGAAGGCAGCTACAAACATCACTTCACCCGCCAACGCTATTGCGGCCTGGACCTGGGCATCGGCGACGCCGCATGGAACTATTCGAATCTCGATTGCATCGGAGATCTCGCGAATCTTCCGTTTCGCGACAACGCCTTCGACGCTTGTCTCAATGTTGTGACCCTGGAACACGTCCGCGAGCCGCTCAAGGTGATCCGCGAATTATCGCGCACACTCGCGCCCGGCGGCCGCATTCTGCTGATCGCTCCGCATGAATGGGAAGAGCACCAGCAGCCCCACGACTACTATCGCTACACCCGCTACGGCCTCGAAAATCTACTCAAGACCGCCGGCTTCACCGAAATATCGATTACGCCGGTCGGCGGATTTTTTCGCTTACTCTCCCGCCGTCTCTTCAACGCTCTGCAATTTTTCCCCGGCCCGTCGATGTTCTTAGCCGCGATATTCCTGGTTCCACCGGCGCTCATCCTGCCCATATTCGAGCCTCTGGATCGCCGCCAAAATTTCACCCTGGGTTTCATCTGCACTGCCCGCAAGTGAGCCAGATCCGGACCCGCTTCCTCCGGTCGCGGTTCAGTGTCGACCCTGCACACGATCAACGGCTTACCGAACCGCGCGCGACAGCAAGCGGGTTCTGGGGCGCACTCAAAATCCGCTACGTCCGCAAACCGTGACCGAGCGATCTCGCGACATTGAGTACATTGAAATATATGCCCCTCAAGCGAGCTCTGTGCTTCCTCGCCGTCTCCGCCGCAGCCACTGCCGCCAGCTTCTCCGGCGCATCCGCGTTGAATTACACGCGCCAGGCCGTCGCCTTCGGACCTCGCCCGCCCGGCTCCGATGCCGATCGCAAACTGCAGGCCTACATCGTGAGCCAGATCAAGCTTGACGCCTGCGAGATCATCGAAGACCCGTTCGTCGCCAAAACCCCCAAAGGCGACATCGCAATGAAGAACATCATCGCGCGCTTCCCCGGCAAGAGCGGCAAGGCCATCGCGGTAACCGGGCACTTCGACACGAAAACCTTCCCCGGCAGAAAATTCGTCGGCGCCAACGACGGCGGTTCTTCCACCGGCCTGCTGCTCGAAATGGCCCACGTGCTCGCCCACCAGCCGCGCCTCGATGACGTCTACCTGGTCTGGTTCGACGGCGAAGAAGCCATCCGCGAAGAGTGGGAAGGCACCGACAATCTTTACGGAAGCCGCCATCTGGCCGACCGCTGGCGCAAAGACGGCACGCTCGCCAAAATCAAAGCTCTGATCAACGTCGACATGATCGGAGATAAAGCACTGGACATCAAGCCCGAAGGCAATTCCGATCCGCGCCTCCAGCAGCTCGTGTGGAGCACCGCCGCCGGGCTCGGCTATCAGGCCTATTTCCTGAGCCAGCGGATGTCGCCCGAGGAGGACGATCACATTCCGTTCAAAGTCCTCGGCGTCCCCGTGCTCGACATTATCGATTTCAACTACGGCCCCGACAATCAGTACTGGCATAGCGATCAGGACACCATGGATAAACTCAGCGCCCAGAGTCTGGAAGTGGTCGGCACAGTGGTTCTCGAATCGATCCACCGTCTCGAGCAATAGGTGGAGCGCAATCTAGCCGTCGCTCTCGCCCTTGCCCGGCTGATCTTCTGCGGTTACCGCGCCGTCCATCAATCAATCGTCATCGACGAAGCCTACACCTATCTCCGCTTCATTCGCGGCCCCTGGTCCGTCGTCTATTCTCCCTACGATGCAAATAATCATGTCCTCAACACAATCCTGGCCAAACTCTGCATCCAGTTTCTTGGCCTTTCCGAATTTGCGATGCGTCTGCCGAGCTTGTTGTCCGGCTTCTTCCTGATCCTCGGCATCTATTTCGTTCTAGAACTTACAACTTCACGAGCGATCCGCTGGATCGCCGTGTTTGCGCTCGCCCTGCATCCGGCGTTGCTCGATTTTTCGATCGCCGCCCGTGGATACGGCACGGCCCTGGCTTTCCTGATCTGGGCGCTCTATTTCTCTCTGCGCCGCAGGTATGCAATCGCAGGCGTGTTGCTGGGCTTGGCCTTTTGCGCAAACTTGACGACGATATTCCCCGCTTTGGCGCTCATCCTCGCCGCCACGATCCTCTCCACGGGACGCGCAAGCACCCTCGCGTCGCTGTTCATTCCGGCCGCGGCGGTCGCATTCGTGATCAGCTATCCCGCGCTGCGGACGGCGCAAAAATATCACTTCTACATCGGCAATCCGACGCTAACCTCCACCGTGGGCGAAATCGTGACGGACTCGCTCCACGGCGCACCGGCGTTGGGATTCCTGGCGGGCGCACGCGCCGTTCACGCCGCGCAATTCATCTTCGTACCCGCGATCTTCGCCTTCATCCTGATCGCAACCCGCCGCGCTTTCCCCGCCGTGCTTCCCGCGCTGACTCTCGCCTTCACGCTCCTTGGCCTGATCGCCGCGCACACATTCTTTGGCCTCAACTACCCCATTGGCCGCACCGCGCTCTATCTGCCGCTGCTGTTCTGCATCGCCTGGGCAATCGCGTCGGACAATGCTCGCCACCCCGCCCTGCGCGGAGCTAACCTCCTGCTGGCAGCCCTGCTGATCGCCCAGTTCACGACGCAGATCCAGACCGAAAGCTTCCACCCGTGGGTATTCGATGAAGACACCAGACACGTGGCCGAATTGCTGAAGCAAGCCTGCGCCGGCAAACCGGATCAGTCGATTTCGATCGGCGCGACCTGGATCCACCAACCGGCGCTCGAATTCTATCGTGACGCTCTGCCGATCCCCGCTCTCCAACCGGTCGTTCGCCAGTCCCCCGCCGAACTTTTGGGTCACGACTTCTACGTCCTGAACGATCCCGACACCGCCGCGTTACCCCGCGCGAATCTGCAAATCCTCTTCTCCGGCAAATCATCCGGAATCGTTCTGGCCGCGTCGCAATAGCTGTGGTCCGGCTTATGGGCCTTCATGCTTGTCGACAACCCGGCGCTATGATAGCGATAAGTGGAAGCCGCCGCCCTGGAAAAGGTCGCCGACATCGCCGTCCTCGACGATGATCTCGACTTCCGCAACTACATCGAAGACTTCCTGAAAGACGAAAGCGTCTACACCGTCCGCACCTTCGCGACGGCGAACGATCTCTTCGCCGGCTGCGAAGAGCGCCTGGCTGATATCGTCCTGCTTGACATGAAAATGGGCGACGCCACCGGCGACCGGGTGCTGGAACAATTGCTCGCTCGCTGGCCCGGCCTATGTGTGATCATCGTCACCGGCTACCCGTCGCTCGAAGACATGCGCGCGACCTTCAAGTTGAAGGTTTTCGATTACCTCGCCAAGCCTTTTTCCCTGGCACAGCTAAGACAGGTCCTGAAAAACGCCGTCGACGCCTTCGGCTTGGGCAAATCCCCGCAGGACCGCCTTCGCGACCGTCTGGGCCACAGCATCAAAATGCTCCGCGTCGCCCGCGCCTGGTCGTTAAAGGATCTGGCCGCACAGACCAAACTAAGCGTCTCCCAAATCAGCGCCATAGAACGCGGCGCGAATCTCCCGAGCATCGAAAGCCTGCTGGCCATCTGCAAGGCTTTCGAAAAACGCCCGTCGGAAATCCTCGCCGCTATCGACTTTTAGCTTGTGATCTGCGTCTATCGGCGTTCATCGGCGGCTCCTCAAGAAAATACAGTCTCTTCCGCCGTGATCCCGCATGGAACGCACGCGAGCGCTATGGTATAAACGTCGAAGTAGCGTCCCCACAAATGAAACAGAAGGCTCAGCGAAGCTCTGCCATCGCTCCGGTCCCGAAGACGCAGGCATCGAACGACGATGTCAATTGGCTGAATGTAGGCCTCATGGTCGTGGCCTGCGGAGCCGCGATCGCCGCGCCGTTTCACACGTTTTTGTTCGCCTACGCCGTCCTCGGGCCGCTGCACTATCTCACTGAGATTTCCTGGCTGCACGACCGCAACTATTTCACCCGCCAGGCTCGCGCGCGGCAGTGGTGGCTCGGGTTGGTCCTGGTCTCGATTCTGGTATTGTCGCTTGCCTACGGCGGCAACGATCCGTCGACCCATCGCACTACCACGGTATTCGGAACCGCTCTCATCTGCCTCGTATTCGCCGGCGCGGCGGCTGCGATTTATGTGCAGGACTGGCGGAAAGGCGTCGGGCTCCTGGCCGTCCTTGCGATCGGACTGGCTTTATTCAGCGGCTACCGGACGTTTGCGTGGGCGGTACTGGCGGTTACGCTTCTGACAACCATCGTTCACGTCTTCATTTTCACCGGAGCCTTCATTCTCCTCGGCGCGCTAAAGAGCCGGAGTAAAGTTGGAATCCTGTCGCTCGCCGTCTTCATCGCCTGCGCCGTTCTCGCGGTCACAATATCTGCTCCGTTCGCCGCCCCCACTCCGCAAGTCCGTCAGCTCTATCTGAGCTTCGAGCTCCTCAACCGGGCCCTTCTGCTCCTATTCGGACATTCTCAAGGCATCTACGAGTCCGCCGGTGTCGGCGTCATGCGCCTGATCGCCTTCGCGTACCTGTATCACTACCTCAACTGGTTTTCGAAAACGTCGATCATCAAATGGCACGAAGTGACCCGCGCGCGAGCCGTCACGATCTTCGGATTATGGCTGCTGGGCGGCGCGATTTATCTGTACGACTACCGGATCGGCCTCGGCGTCTTCTACATCCTCAGCATGCTGCACGTATTTTTGGAGTTCCCCTTGAACCACCAGACCTTCGTCGAGATCGGCAAATCGCTCCGCCGCCTGGGCACGATTCCCGCTCCGGGCCTGGCCTCCGCGATCCCGGCATCCAGAAACAAGAGCTAGTTTCACCCGCTCGCTGGCGCGCGCGGCTCAGTGTCAATATTCGTTATCGATCGGGCTGCACCGAACCGCGCGCGCCAGCAAGCGGGTCCCGACCAGTTCTCAACCGTACAACTTCTTTTCAAACCATCGATGCGCATACGGCTCCGCATTGAACGCGTCCACTTCGACGAATCCCGCTCCCTGATACAGCGCGATCGCCTCATTCAGCGCGCGATTCGTCTCCAGCCTCAGGACCTTGACTCCCGCCTCGCGCGCACACCGCTCAATCTCACCCAGAAGCCGCCGCCCCACTCCGAGCCCGCGCACCTCCGCCGCGACCCACATTCTCTTCACCTCCACCGGCCCGCGGCCGTGAAACTTGAGCGCCGCGCAACCAACCGGCCGGTCCCGCAAACGGGCAATGAGTAGCACCCCCGAGGGCGGCGTCAATTCGCGCGCATCAGCGGAAATGCTCAACTTCGGATCGAACCCGCCTTCAAAGCGCGCCGCGAGTTCGGCAAAGTATTGCTCGAAGCACCAACGCGCATCAGGCGACGCCGGATCTTCAACCGCGATCCGCACCATGGCCGCCTGCAACAGCCTTTCGACCTCCGCCACGGCCGTGACCAGCCTCGCACGCTGGCCTTCATTCAATGGCTCCAGAATTCGAAGGGCCAGACCATCCGACCGCCGGTCAAGCTCGGCGCGTTCGTCGAGCCCTTTCTTCGTCAGAAACGCCCATCGCACCCGGCCATCGTCTTTACTGGACCGCACCCGCGCGAGCCTCTTCCGCTCCAACGACCGCAGAATGCGGCTGACATACCCCGAATCGAGCCCGAGCCGTCCGCGCAACGCCCGAACCTCGGCTCCTTCGATCCCGATTTCCCACAGAACCCGAGCCTCCCCAAGAGGCAGCGCCCGGCCCAGGAATTGATCCTCGAGAGCGCCAATGCATTCGGTCACCGTCCGATTGAAACTCCGAATCTGCCGGATCGCGTGGGCGGTCATTTATCTGACTATAGTCAGAGATCAGAGAAGACGGCAACGCCCGGGCTCACAAATACGTTATGTGATAGAAAGATTCATGGGAGGTATGCTAGCCCAAACGGATCGGAAAGTCGCAGCTGAACAGCTGGAACACCTTCACCAGTGTGGGTACATACAGAGAGGTGCAAATCATATGAAACTAGCCGTTCTTGTGCTGATCGTATCCGTTGGCGTACTGCAGGGCCAAGAGATCCTGCATTCCGCCCCGCCCGCGGTTATTCACAAGGTCAATCCGGAGTACACGAAAGAGGCGTTAGTGGCGAAACTTCAAGGCACCGTCGTCCTCTCAGCAGTGGTAGACATCGACGGAAATCCAACTGAGATCAAGATAGTTCGACAACTCGGGAAGGGGCTAGACGAGAAGGCCGTCGAATGCTTGCGGCAGTGGCGCTTCAAGCCTGCCACTAGCCATGGTGACCCAATTCCCATGAACGTGATCATCGAAGTGGACTTTCGGTTGCCGTAGTCGTCGGCCCGCGCCCCTACGGCTTCACTCGCACCTTCCGAGGTATCATCTCCACCGGATTCGCCGCATCGTACACTATCGCCGCGCTCACCGGCGCCTTCATCAAGTCCGTCGGCCCAGATATCGAAAATATCGGTTTTGGCAAGAGGCGTGAGAACGTAGGCGCTCATCGACCGGGCGAACGACCTTCACGCCATTTCTCCTTCATTACGTCGATGTCGCGGCGGGCCTGTGTTCCGTCGATAAGCTGGCCGCGCCCGGCTTGCTGATAGCCTTGCTCAATGTGGGCCGATAGAGCGCCTCGCTCCTCGTCGGTCCAACTTTCCTCCGCGTCCTGCGCTTCAAGGGCATGGCGCAACACGTCCTCGGCGTTCGCATACGCGCCGCTGGAAATCCGCTTGTTGATTAGCGTCTCAAGGTCGGGCGGGAGGTTCAGTTGCATGGCCGGCTCTTCATTCGCTTTCATCGTAGCTTTTTACCCGTCAATAACCCAGCGGCCCTACGGCCGCTTCGCCAACGCCTTCCGAGGCAGCATCTCCGCCCGATTCGCCGTGTTGTACACCATCGACGCGATCACTGCCGCCGCCTGCATCAAATCCGCCGGGACCGCGCGATCGTAAACATCCATGTCCGAGTGGTGCGTCACCGTCGAATAATCCAGCGGATCTTGAATAAACTGAAATCCCGGCAACCCCACGGCGTCGAACGAAAGATGATCCGTGCCGCCTGTGTCGCGGATTGAAATCGTCCTGGCCCCTAAATCCGCGAAAGGCCGCAGCCACTCTTCAAACAACGGACGCATCGCATCGTTGCCTTGCAGATAAACTCCGCGGATCTTCCCGCTCCCGTTGTCGAGATTAAAATACCCCGCGAGCTTGGCATGCGCCGCCGTCAGCTTCATCGTCTCCGGGTCGCCGAAGTGCTCTTTTACATATGCCTTCGATCCGAACAGCCCC
>DATGGL010000307.1:0-5178 GCA_035308605.1 Bryobacteraceae bacterium | reverse complement strand
TGGCTCGAAAAGTGTTGAGATATCCGCTGACCAACGCCGCACGAATGCGCGGCTCAACCGCGGCCGCGAACAGCGTGCAGGTGCCGCCGCCGGAGATCCCTATGCAGCCGATGCGTTTCGCATTCAGCTCGGGCCGAGTTTCGATCCAATCGATGGCCCGCATCACATCGTAAATCCGCCAGCCGAGCACGGTTTCGCCGAGCAGCAGAGCCGACCCGGCGACGGGCTGGCATGCATACGCGGTCTGACCCTTGGCGATAGTGGCCGCATCGCGCCGGCAACCGAACGCCATCGGCTCGATCGCGACCGCAGCCATGCCATGCTCGGCGACTTGCAGCGCAAAATCGTACTGATAGCCGATTTTTGTAGTTCGATCCTTACCGTTTTCGTCGATCCCGACCAGGTCGTCGACGCCGCGGCCGTGACCGGGAAGACATACGACTACCGGCAATGGCCCCGCGGCTTTCGCCGGCGTGATCAGATATGCCAGAACGCCAACGCCGGGGCGGCTCTCGAACATGAATTTCTCACGTTTGTGCGTGGGGAAATCTCGCACTTCGAGAGTCTGCGCGCGCAGGGGACCACGCTCCCCATAAGAAACGCCAGTCAGCTCGACTACTTTCGATCGGAGCTGCTTCTGCCACGCCTCCGCCTGTTTCCGCGTCTTGGCCTGGAACGTAAGCTTCAGGGGAGCCGAGTCGTGACGCTGCAACGTCCAGCGCACCGGATCGAACGCGTGCATGTCCACGCGGCCTTCGAGTCCTTCGAGAGCGCCGCCGTAAGGCTTCGATGCATTCGAATCATTGCGTTGGGCCTCGATTGCCGAAGCCATTCCTGCGGCGGCCAGGGCAAGCTGGCGCCGGCTGATGCGGATTCCCATGCAGTCAAGTTTAGTCGAAAGAATCCGGCTGGACGCTGGCTCGAATCGCCCGGGCGCGGGGCAGCAGAATCGTCACGATGGAGCCCTTCTCCGCGCAGATCCGCACTGAGACAGCGCCACCGGTCTCGCGCACGATATCGCGGACCGTCGCCAATTCGCCAATCCCGCCGTGGCCACACATCAACTCAAGTTGCACATATTCGCGGCCAGGGAGCTGCAATTCCCGCGCGGTGGATAAATCCAGATCGACATTCGCGGTAGACACCGTGATTTCGGTACGCGGACCGGTGGGAGCTTGGGCATTGATCACCAGGCTCACCAGCAGCCGGTCGATGGTGCGCGCGTCCGCGTTAATCCGGCCGACAAGAGGATCCAACTTCGTGTGAAGCTGAAATCGCTCGCCAAAAACGCTCCGAACTACTTTCTCGAGTTCGGAGATTGTTGCGTTTAAATCCACAGCGCCACCCAGAATCTCCTCATGCGTCGTCCACGCCTGTACGGTTTTCATTTGATTAATGGCCCTCCCGACCCGGCTTTCCCACCAACCCTTGGTTTACCGGCGGGCCAGACCTGAATATTGCGCCTTTAAGTACAGCGGCCGCGATTCTCATGCCGGTATTCGGAGGAGGATACCAGGAGAATGCCTTGTTTGACGTGGCTGCGACACGCACCGCCCGTTTTTCGTTCAGCCTCGGAGCAGCCGAACTTTGCCGCTAAAGTCTCACACCTTCGTCAAGACATACTCCCGCTGAATCCGATGGCGCACTCCCTCCAGTGTGTGGGAAAGGCCGGGACAATAGAAGAGAGTAAACAGTTAGGTAACAGTTAGCTAACATTCGGGTTTCAAGGGCCAATTCAATCGTTTCTTGTGATAAGCTTGTCGCACACTTTAGCCCCTGAGGCGTATTGGAATGGCAGGCAATTCAGTTGGCGTGGCCGGTGATCCACACGATCCCACCGTCCGGCCGTCCAGTGAACAAGTCCGTGCCGAGTTGGAAAAAATTTGTGCGAGCCGCCTCTTTATTCGATCGGATCGTCTACGCCGGTTCCTGCGCTTCACGGTCGAAAATGCGCTGAACGGCGAACTCGATCAACTCAATGAGCAGGTAATCGGGCGCGACGTTTTCGATCGCAAGAAAGGCTACGATCCGCAGATCGATTCCATTGTCCGGGTGGAAGCGCGCCGTCTTCGCAGTAAACTCGCGGACTATTATCGGGCGCCGGGCGCATCGGATCCTGTCCAGATCACGCTGGAAAAAGGCGGCTATGTGCCCGCATTTCGGTACGTGACGCCGAGCGCCCCGCCGCGCAAGTCGGCCCCCGATGTCCGGACCGTCGCCGTCCTGCCGTTCGTTAATCTGAGTTCGGACCCGGACCAGGATTTTTTTTGTGACGGAATTACGGAGGAGATTCTGAATGCTCTCACTACGATTCCGGAACTGAATGTGGTCGCGCGCACCTCAGTGTTTCACTTCAAAGGCGCCGGCGTTGACGTCCGTGAAATCGGGGAACGATTGGGGGCCGGCACCGTAATCGAAGGAAGCGTCCGCAAGGCAGACTCGCGGCTGCGCATCTCGGCCAAGGCGATCAACGCGATCACGGGATTGTCGCTGTGGTCCGGGACCTATGAGCGCGACCTGATCGACGTTTTCGCGATTCAGGATGAAATCGCCAGGGCGATCGCGGATTCTCTGCGGGTGTCGCTTGCGCCGCCGGCTGCGGAGACCAGGCACGATCGCGATTTCGAAGGCTACATGCTGTATTTGCGCGGCCGTCACTACTGGAACCAGATGTCCCAGGACGGAATCGAAAACGCGTTGAACCAATTCACGCGAGCGATCGCTTTGTTCCCCGACTACGCGCCTCCGTACGCGGCTCTCGCCGATGCCTACGGCCATCTTGCTTCATGGGGCGCGATCCCTCCAGGCGAGGCGACTTCGCGCGCCAAGCAAGCCGCGCTCGACGCGTTACGGCTGGATGACCGGCTGGCCGACGCGCACGCGACCATGGGCGCGATTCTTTCCTTCTTCGAATGGAAATGGGAGGAAGGCGCCGCGCTGCTGACGCGAGCCATTGGATTGCAGCCCAGCAACGTTCACGCCCACGAGCTATTCGCGATCCACTTCATGTACCGGGGCGAATTCGAAAAGGCGCTGACCTGCATCAATAAGGCGCTGCAACTGGATCCACTGTCTCCACGGGGCCTTCGGTTCAAAGCCGGATATTACTCCAACCAGCGCCGTTACGACGAGGCCATCGATGTCCTGCGAGCCGCGCTGCCTCTCGGCCGGGATTCGACAGACCGGGAGGCACTGTTCCTGCTTGGTTCGCTCTATACCCTGCAGGGCCGGTACAAAGAAGCGATCGAGATCCTGGAGAAATTGCCCGAGGGTCCGTTTCTGGTTACCAAGCTAGGGGCGGTGGGAGAGGCTAACGCGCGTGCAGGCAATGCCGGAGCCGCCCAAGAAGCGCTGAAGACGCTCGATCATCTGGCCGCGACCGAGTATGTTTCTCCTCGCAGCGCCGTTTACATTCATGCAGGGCTAGGCAACTGGGATCGCGCTCTTGAGGAACTGGATAAGGCATGCACCGATCATTGTCCCTGGCTGCCCACGATAAATATTGACCCGAGGTTCGACGCAGTCCGAGCCCATCCGCGCTTCATAAATCTCCAGCGTCGGATGAATCTCTAATTGACGCTCCACCGGGCCAGCGTCTTCAGGTCCTTGACCAGGAATCCATCTTCCAAAACCACGGGATGCGCCCAGGTGGGGCTGTCCGCGACTTCATAACGGCGAACTTCGCCCAGCGATTTCGCCGACGGCCTCGCGACTAAAAGCTGCCCTTCGGAATTCAGGGAAAACAGCGTGGACGCACTCGCCAGCAGCGCGGCGTTGTCGCCCGAGCGCGGTGAACCCGTCCACAGAATGGCTCCCGTCCGTGGATCGACGGCGAAAAGCTGGCCCCTTTTCAAGTGCGAAAAACCGATCAGAAGATCGCCGATAAGCACGGGCGAGTTCATGTACATGGACGCGTCCTTGGTCTGCCACACCGTCTGCGGCGTCCAGGTATCCCCGCTGTGTGATAGACGAACGGCGAAAACTCCTTTGTCGAGGCCAGAAAAGATCAGAATATCGTGGTACAACACGGGCGTGACGATATTCTGCTCGTAGGACGTCGTGAACGGAATCTTCCACAACAGCTTGCCATTCGCTGCGGCGACGCCGATGATATTTTGCCGCGATTGTGTGATCACCTGTCGAACGCCGCTGAGTTCGACAACGATTGGGGAGGCGTAAGCGGGCGAATCGCCGTCCCAGGTCCATTTCACATTCCCAGTATTGGCGTCGTACGCCGTCAGCGCGCCGGTCTTGGTGTTGCCGACGTGCACAATAAGGAGTCCGTTATCGAGAATGGGCGACACCGCGGCGCCGAAATCCGGCGATTGCGCGGAATCCTTACGCCAGAGCAGCTTGCCCGTCTCCGCGTTGAAACAGGACAACGACTCCGTAATGCCGAATGTGTACAGCCGTCCATTGGAATAGAGCGGTGTCGACTTGGGGCCTTCCCCATGCGCCGTCGCGGCCGGATGCATCTTGTACGGCGCGGGATATTGTTGCTGCCAGCGAACTTTTCCGTTGGCGGGATCGATGGCGAGTGCGGTTTCCTTCTCGCCCTGGCGAGCGAAGACGTAAATGCTTCCTCCGGCAAAGATGGGAGACGCGTGGCCGATGCCGACTTCTGTCTTCCACTTCAGATTGAGCTTTTCGGGCCAGGACTTCGGCTCGCCGGTGAGAATCCCGTCGCGATGTGGGCCGCGCCACTCCGGCCAGTCGGCGGCGACCATCGTCGAGATGACCAAACAACAGGTTGCTAAGACACCGGCGGCACGCATGGGTTATGGCCTCGTTACAATTTGACGAGCCGCTTCCCGATATTCTCGCCTTGAAGCAGCCCGATAAACGCTTTGGGAAGATTTTCGAATCCGTCCACGATATCCTCCCGGTACTTGATCTGTCCCGATCGTACCCATTGTGACATCTCGGCCAGCGCAGGGCCGAAACGCGGGGCGTAATCGGTGATCAGAAATCCCTGGACCTTCGCACGAGCGATGATCAGCGTGCTCAGGAATCGTGGGCAAAGCTCCACTTTGGTGTTGTTGTACTGCGAAATCTGGCCGCAGATGGACAGGCGCGCCCCGACGTTGATCAATCCGAACACAGCGTCGGTGATCGGTCCCCCGACGTTGTCGAAATAAATGTCAATTCCCTTGGGACACAGTTCCTTCAGCTTGGCCG
>DATGGL010000306.1:0-11113 GCA_035308605.1 Bryobacteraceae bacterium | reverse complement strand
AACGCGTGGTTCATTCAGGCGCCGCCCGCTCGCAGGAGGAAGCGCCGCAGCCATTGCCGCGTACCAGCAATCTGGTCCTTTCGCTCGACCAGCGCGCACCGGCGCTGAGCACTGCGCTCACCAAGGCCGATCTTCGCCGCGGCGCCCGCGCTTTCGACCATTTCCTGGAACGGCTCTCGGGAGAGCCGCTGCTCCTCGATCGCCTCGATTCGGATCCGGACCGCGCCACGGCAATACTCGACCTGTTCGAGCACAGTCCCTACTTTTCCGATGAGCTCATCCGCACGCCTGAGCTCATCGATGAAATCGGCCGGGAGCCCGGCGAACGTTCCGCCCCCTACGATCCCACGGAGCTGCGCCGCTGGTTCCGGCGCGAGATGTTGAGGATCGAATCGAAGAGCATCTGCCGTTCGCACCCCATCTTCGAGACGCTCGCCGAAACCTCCGAACTGGCCGACGAGGTCGTTGTCCGCGCCTACGAAATCGCCGTCGCCGATATTCGCGAGGCCCATCCGCCGAAAAATCCCGCGTATCAGCCCTCAAACCAGATGTCGATCATTACTCTGGGCCGTCTCGGCATGAGGGAATTCGACCTCGCCTCGGACGCCGACCTGGTCTTCGTCCTGGCCGATTCGGACAGTTCGGAAATCATATTCTGGACGCGCGTCGCCGAGCGACTGGTGGATATCGTCACAGCATATACCGGCGAAGGAATCCTCTTTGCCGTGGACACGCGCCTGAGACCGGACGGACGCAACGGTCCGCTGGTCCAGACCGAGAGTGCCGTCCTCGAGTATTTCGGCCGCGCTGCCGAAGCCTGGGAAGGCATCACTTACATGAAATCCCGCGCCATTGCCGGCGACGCCGGGCGTGCGGAAGCCTTCCTGCACCGGCTCCAGGAAGTCGATTGGCGCCGCTACGGCCAGAGCGGCCGGTCGCGCACTGATCTCCGGCAGATGCGGCTGCGGCTCGAAAAGGAACAGGGCGCTTCCCATCCCCTGAAAGCCGGCCGCGGCGGATACTACGACATCGACTTCATCCTGATGTATCTGCGCCTGAAAAGCGCCGGTATCTTCTTCAAAGTACTGAATACACCGGCTCGTATCGAAGTTCTCGAGAGCATGGGCCACCTGGACCGCGCCGAAGCGCAATTCCTGAACGAAGCCGCGACATTTTATCGCGCCCTGGACCACGGCCTCCGCGTGCTCTCCGGTCACGCTGAAAGCAAGTTGCCGACGTCCGAGACGCAAAACGAAACCCTGGGCGCGCTTCTTCCGCGCTGGAGTCCGATCCCATTGGAAGCTCTTTCCGATATCCGCACGCGAACCCGGGCCCTTTTCGACCGCTTCTTCAGCTAACTGGCCGAATACCACCGCTCCCGCTCCGACGCAACCACGTTAAGGCTCGTTAATATCTGCTGTTTCAACAACTTAGATCTGGCATGCCAGGTGCATTATCAGGGGCGGCAGTTGGTTGAAATAAGGAGGAAAAGGAAATGAAAACGAAACTGATCGCGACCCTGTTACTGGCCGGAAGTTCACTCTTCGCTGGCCCGCGCGTATTCTTCGGAGTTGGTGTTGGCGTTCCCGTCGCGCCCGCTCCTGTGGTGGCTTATGCAACCCCGTGCCCCGGACCGGGCTATACCTGGGTGGGCGGCGGATACTACTTCGCCGGCGGACGTAGACTCTGGCGCGAGGGCTACTGGCGCGCTCCGGTGGTCCGCGTGGCTCCGCATTATTACGGGCGGTTCCGTTAATGAGCTGGCAGGTCGGGGACCTGCCCTATTGGGCCGTTTCGACGCGTACTGTCGCGCCCGAAGTGATGGAGTCTGGAGGATTCACGAGCACCGCATCCTGCTCCCGGATGCCGCTCGTGACCTCCACTTCGGTGCCATAATCGCGGCCCTGCGTGACCTGAACCAATTCCACTTTCCCGCCGTCACGAACCACCGCCAGTTGCAATCCCTCTGCTCTGAAAATTAACGCCGTCACCGGAACAATCAGCGCCGGAGTCGCAGCCGGGAGTTTCAAATGGACTTCGGCGTACGCGCCCGGCTTCAGCGTCCCGGACGGATTGTCGACATCCACTTCCGTGAGCATCGTTCGCGTCGCGGTGTCGATGGCCTCGGCATTGCGCGCGACCTTTCCTGGAAAATGCCGGCCCGGCATTTCCGTCAGGGTCACATCGGCGAACACGCCGGGAACGGCCGCATGCGAATACATCTGGGGAACGCTGATGAAGATGCGGAGCTTGTTCGTGGTTGCAATATGGAAAAGCTCCTGCGCCGCGCCGCCATTACCGGAGTTGATCAGCGCGCCCACATCCGTGTTGCGCACCGTGATGACGCCGTCGAAGGGCGCGTACACTTTTTCGAACGCCACCAATTGCTCCAGGCGCTTCACGTTCGCGGCCTGCGACGCGACCATCGCTTTGTCGGCTTCATACGCGCCGGCCGCATTATCGACGTCCTGGCGGGCGATTGCATCCAATTTCAGGAGCGCCTGATAGCGATTCATCGTAAGTTCGGCCAGTTTCATATTGGCCTGCGCGGTTCCCAGATCGGCTTTGGCCTGGGAAAGCTGCTGGTCGACTTCCGGCGATTCGATCTCGGCAAGAAGGTCCCCGGTCTTAACGCGCGTGCCGATGTCCGAGTACCACTTCTTCAAGTATCCGTTGGTGCGGGCATAGATCGGCGAATTGACGAAGGCCTGAATGTTTCCGGGCAATATGATCTCATCCCGCAGCGCGCCTCGCTTCGGATGAATCGCGGCGACGGTCGGAATCGACAGATCCATGGTTTCCTGCCGGACAATCGCCGCCGCTTTGATTCGGGAATTGATACCGCGGACAACGACGAAACCCACGATCAAGAGCGCGATCACAAGAGCCAGGACCAGCTTGAGCGTTCGGACCATGAGTTATTTTTGAGGACTCCGGTGAAGGAGACTGAAAACCGTCGGTACGAAGAATAGAGTAGCAATCGTGGCGAACATCAGGCCGCCGATCACCGCGCGTCCCAGCGGGGCGTTCTGCTCGCCGCCCTCGCCGAGGCCCAGGGCCATGGGAACCATGCCGATGATCATCGCCAGCGCGGTCATCAGCACGGGGCGGAAGCGGACGAAACCGGCGTCGAGCGCGGCTTGCTGCGGCGATTCTCCCTCGGCCAGCCGCTCCTTCGCGAAACTGACGACGAGAATGCTGTTCGACGTGGCCACGCCGATACTCATAATCGAACCCATCAGAGCCGGAACGCTGACAGTGGTATGCGTGGCAAACAGAAAAAGAACGATTCCCGCGAGCGCGGCCGGCAGCGCGGTCACGATGATGAACGGATCCAGCCAACTCTGAAAATTCACGACGATCAGCGCGTAGACCAGCACGATCGCCAGCGCCAAGCCTCCCAGCAATCCAGTGAACGAGCTCTGCATGGTCTCGATCTGCCCGCGAACCGCCATCGTCATCCCGCGCGGCAACTTGCTGCGATTCGCATCGATGATCTTGTTGAGATCGCGCGCCACGCCACTCAGATCGCGGTCCTGTACCGAGCCGAAAATGTCCAACACACGCTGGATGTTGTAATGCGAAACCAGCGCCAATCCCGCACCGCGGCTGGTGGTGGCGAAATCCCCCAGAATCTGAGGTTTGGAAGTCTTTCCCGCGGATGAAACCGGAATATTGCGCAGATCGTTCAAGGACGTGAGCGTGAACTGCGGAGCCTGAGTCACCACACTGTAGCTGACTCCGTTCCGCGGATCGAGCCAGAACTCGGGGGTGTTCTGGAAACTTCCGCTCAACGAAATCAAGGTGCTGGTGGCGACGTCGAGCTGTGTAAAACCGCTCTCGCCCGCCTTGGTCCGGTCGACATTGATGTGAATCTTGGGCTGATCGAAGGGCTGGTGGACGCGCAGATCCGCAGTCCCGGGTATCGTCTTGAGCTGGGCCAGGAGATTGACGGCGAACTCGCGGCTGGCTTCCAGATTCGGACTGGCGATCTGCACGTCGATGGGCGCCGGCAGTCCAAAATTCAAAATCTGAGTGACGATGTCCGCCGGGGTGAAGTAAAACAGGACGCCGGGAAACTCACGGGGCAGGCGCTCCCGCAGCTCGCGCACATAATCGTCGGTTGGCCGGTGATCCTCGTTCAGCGTTACCAGAACGTCGGCATCCATGGTTCCAATGGGCGCCGAGGTGCTGTACGACATGTTGATTGAGCTATAGGGAAGACCGATATTATCGACGACGCTTTGCAATTCGCCCGCGGGAATGATGCGGCGGATGGCGGCATCGATCTGCTCGCTGGTTTTCGCGGTTTCCTCGATTCGCGTCGCCGTCTTGGTGCGGAAATGCAGATTGAAACGTCCCGCATCGGTGGCGGGGAAGAAATCCTGCCCCAGCCAGGGAGCCAGGAAGAAGACGCCGAAACAACCCGCAAGGAACACCGGAATGAACAGCCCGCGATGGGCGATGCAGGCTGCCAGCACTCCGCGGAAGGATTCACGCATCCGTTCCAAACCATGCTCGAACGCGAGCTGGATGCGCGCCGGGATATTCCACGCCGACGGATGGGCGTGTTCGTCGCCGTGCGGCTTCAAGAGATACATCGCCAGCGTCGGAACCAGGGTTCGCGATAACAGATAGGATGCGAGCATCGCAAAAACCACCGCCTCGGCGAGGGGAACGAACAAATACCGCGCCACGCCGCTCAAGAAGAACATCGGCAGAAACACGATGCAGATACACAATGTCGAAACCAGCGCGGGAACGGCGATCTGCCGGGCCCCTTCGAGAATCGCCGGCACGACTTCGGGGTTCTCCCCTAAGTTTCGATGGATATTTTCGATTTCGACGGTCGCGTCGTCGACCAGAATTCCTACGGCCAGCGCCAGGCCGCCCAGGGTCATGATGTTGATGGTCTCGCCCAGCGCGCTCATGACACATACCGAAACCAGGATCGAAAGCGGGATGGAAACCGCGATGATCACCGTACTGCGCCAGCTTCCCAGAAACAGCAGAATCAGCGCTCCGGTGAGGCACGCGGCGATAATCGCCTCGCGGACTACGCCACTCACGGCGGCGCGTACAAAGATGGATTGGTCCGCGATCGGCTCGATTTTCAATTCACGGGGAAGCGTCGCCGCGATCGCGGGCAGCGCCTGGCGCACCTTCGAGACGATGTCGAGCGTGGAGGTTTGCCCGACCTTCATGATGGTCATCAACACGCCGCGCGATCCGCCGCGCAGGACGACATTGGTCTGCGGCGAAAATCCATCCCGAACGTTGGCGACGTCGCGGATGTAGATGGTGGTGTTGTTGACCGACTTGATCGGAAGATCGTTCAGCTCGCGGACCCGCTCCGGGCTGCTGTTCATGTCCACGTCATATTCGAACTGCCCGATCTTGGAGGTCCCGGCGGGCAGGATCAGATTCTGAGCGCTGACGGCATTGACCACATCCGCCGGCGATAATCCCTTGGCCTGCAGGAGATCCGGCCGGATATCGATCATCACCTGGCGCTGTTTTCCGCCGTAGGGCCAAACGATCGAGGCGCCTTGCACGGTGGCGAGGCCTGTTCTTATTGTGGTGGTGGCGTAGTCAAATAGCTGCTGCTCGGTGAGCCCTTTGCCGGAAAGCCCGAGCTGGAGAATCGGAACGCTGGACGCGTTATAGACCAGGATGAACGGCGGCGTGATTCCCGGCGGCATCTGGCGTGTTGAAGCCTGGCCGATCGCGGTGATCTGGGCGACCGCCATCTCAATCTTCACGTTCGGGTGAAAATAGATTTTGACAACACTGCGGCCGTTGACCGTCTGCGATTCGATGTGCTCCATATCGTTGACGGTGGTGGTGAGAGCGCGCTCGAACTGCGAGGTGATGCGTTCTTCCATCTCTTCGGCGCTTAGCCCGGTGTAGTTCCACAGCACGGCGGCGACGGGAATGTTGACGTTGGGAAAGATGTCGGTGGGCGTTCGTTGAATCACCAACGGGCTGATCAATACGATGAGCAGCGCGAGGACAACGAACGTATAGGGCCGGTTAAGGGCGACTCGAACAATCCACACGGTTCTTCTATGTTAGATGGTCGCGCCGCGCGGGGCCTGCGCCGTTCGGCAGATTTATTTGCAACATTTTGTAACAAAACGGTTTACAGCGCCGCAAACCAGCTCCGGCTGGTCCCGGTGAGGGGCGTGGCCGCAATGCTCGAGCGCCAGAATTTCCGTTTGCGGCGCGGCTTTGGCGATGCGTTCGATCTGTTCCATGGTCCCGTATTCGTCCTGGAAGCCTTGAATCGCCAGCACGGGACATGTTATGCGCGACGCGTATTCCTCGATGTTCCAGGCTCGAAATTGGGGATGGAGCCAGATATCGCTCCATCCTCGAAACGCCGAATCCGGATTCGAGTGATAGCGCGCCAATTTCTCGCGCAGATTCGCCGGATAGTCGAGGGTGACCGCTTCAATCCCGGCGATTCCTTTCGGCTCGACCATCACATGCGGAGCCATCGCGATCACACCCCCGACCTCTTGTTGCGCACCACCCGCGTAAATCAGCGCGATGGACGCTCCATCGCTGTGGCCGAGCAAAATCGGCCGCTCGATCTTCAGCCGGTCGAGCAGCTCCGGCAGAGTCTTCAGCGCCTCGTGATGCATGTAGTCGACGCGGCGGGGTTCTTCGAGCGGATCCGACTGGCCGTATCCGTAGCGCGAATACACCAGGGCGTCGCACCCGGCGTTCCCGGCGCAGCGACGGGGAAAATCCTTCCACATCGCGACCGAGCCGAGCCCCTCATGCAGAAAGACCATTACCGGCGCGCCGGTGCGGTCGAACTCGTACTCAAGGCGGCGGCCCTGAACGGTGATGGAGTCCACTGCCGTGAATTATAATTCGCCCATGGCGCCCGAGCTGAATCTTTCTACCATCGGCCAGATCGCTCTTACGACGCGCGATCTTGCTCCCGCTGTCGAGTTTTATCGCGACAAGCTCGGGGTGCGCTTCCTCTTTCAGGCACCGAACATGGCGTTCTTCGATTGCGGAGGTGTGCGCCTGATGCTGGGGCCGCCGGAGGGGACCAAGGATTCATTCAACTCGATCCTGTATTTCAAGGTCGACGATATTCAGGCAGCGGCGGAGACGTTGAAAGCTCGCGGTGTTGTATTTGAGAGGGAGCCGCACCTGGTGGCGAAGATGCCGGATCACGATCTCTGGCTCGCGTTTTTCCGGGATCCCGAGGGGAATGTGCTGGCGCTCATGTGTGAAATGAAGCGTGCGGGATGAAGCGCTGGGGCGCGAGTACAATATGAAAGATGCAGCTCTGCGACATCTTCCTCCGGCTGGGCGAGGAGACGTTTGAACAAAACCTGCGCGCCGTGTCGATGGGCCGCCTGAAGACGTACCAGCTCTATGACCGCGTCAAGACGCGCCTGCACCTGGGAAAACTCAACTCGGAAACGCTTCGCAAATCCGCGCCGCGCGGCTGGACCCGTCTGAACGAACACGACGACGATTTCGCGACGGATCTATCGCAAGCCATCCTGGTTTCGCATCTCGACATGATCAAGGCGGTGCTGGATCACCTCGGTATCCCGCATGAAGACGGGTTTTTCGCCAAGGACGCCGAGATCGCGAATTATCTGAAGGAAGGCTGGCAGCAGGACGTATGGACGAAGTTTCATACCACCTTCCCGCCCGCGCCGCTGCTATTCTATATCAATCACCTCGCCTGGGAAATTGCCAAGGCGGAGGATGTTTTTGCGCCTGCCGCCTGAAATCGGGCCATTTTTATGAAAGAGCTGTTCGATGTCATCCGAGCGGGAGATTCATCCCAGGTCGCCGCGTTAGTGGCCGCCGATCCGTCGCTCGCCATCTTTGCCGCGTCGATCCAGGGTGAAACGGCGCGCATCGAAGAGCTGCTCTCGGCCAATCGATCTCTGGTTTCCGCGCTCAGCTCCGATGGCTGGACGCCGCTGCATCTGGCGGCGTTTTTCGGAAAACTTGAGGCCGCGCGTCTGCTGCTGAATAAAGGCGCGCAGGTGAACGCGCGTTCGACGAATCCGATGCAGAACATGCCGCTGCATGCCGCGGCGGCCGGGAAGCATTCGGAGATCATCAAGCTTCTGCTGGATCACGGCGCATCCGCCAACGCCCGGCAGCACGGTGGCTGGACTCCTTTGCATGCAGTGGCGCAGAATGGCGATGTCGATTCGGCGAAGGCTTTGCTCTCTAGCGGCGCGGACGTGGAGGCGCGGGCCGACAACAGTCAGCGGGCGCTGGATCTCGCGCTGACGAAAGGGCAGCAGGCGATGGTCGAGTTTCTGGAAGCGAACGGAGCGAAGCTCTAAGTGGTCCTTGAGGAATCCATCTCGCAGCTTCACGCGGAGGCATTGCAACTGCTCGAATCGGCGTCGACGCTCGACGCGATTGAAGCCGTGCGCGTGGAGGCGCTCGGCCGCAAAGGCAAGCTCGCCGAGATCAGCAAGACCTTCGGCAAACTGACGCCGGAGGAGCGCGCCAGCACTGGCAAGCTTCTCAATAGCGTCAAGCAGGACCTCGAAACCAAGATCGATTCGCGAAAAGCCGCGCTCGAAGCGGCAGCCCTCGACGCCCGCCTCGACGCGGAGTGGTTCGACCTGACCACTCCTGCTCCAGGCGTTCGCCCTGGAAGCCTGCATCCCGTGACGCGGGTGCAGCAGGAACTGGAGCAGCTTTTCATTTCGTTGGGATTCACGGTGCTGGACGGTCCCGAAGTCGAAACGGAATACTACAACTTCGACGCGCTCAACATTCCCGGCGATCATCCGGCGCGCGATATGCAGGATACGTTCTGGCTGAAGGACGGGCGGCTGCTGCGCACGCACACATCGCCGGTGCAGGTTCGCGGCCTGGAGACGCTGGGGCTGCCGCTGAAGATGATTGCGCCGGGGCGCGTTTTTCGAAATGAAGAGGTTGACGCTTCGCACGAGCACACGTTTTATCAGCTTGAAGGCATGATGGTCGACCGCGACGTTTCGGTCGCGCACCTGATTTACTTCATGAAGACGATGCTTTCGGCGATTTTCCATCGCGAAGTGACGGTGCGTCTGCGCCCCGGATTTTTCCCGTTTGTCGAGCCGGGTTTTGAGCTCGATATTCAATGCCTCATCTGCGGCGGGCCCGGCTGCGCCGTGTGCAAGCATTCCGGCTGGGTTGAACTGCTTCCGTGCGGGCTGGTGCATCCGGCGGTGCTGCGTTACGGCGGCGCGGACCCGGAACAATGGGGCGGGTTCGCTTTCGGCCTCGGCCTGACGCGTCTGGCAATGATGCGCTACGGGATCGACGACATCCGGTTGTTCACCAGCGGCGACCTGCGTTTCCTCCGCCAGTTCTAACCCTATTCAGCGATGAAATTTTCCTACACATGGCTTGGCGAGATGGTCGACGGTCTTAGTGCGCCTCCGCAGAGCCTGGAACGTCTGATCACGCTCCACACGGCGGAGTGCGAGGGCGTCGAAGAAGTCGGCGCGTTTCTCGTCGATGCGGCGGAGGCGCGCGTCATCTCCGTCGAACCGATTGGGACCGGCCATAATCGCAAAGCGATCGTCGAGACGCGCGGCGTCAGAAAAACCGTGGTCTGCGGCGCTCCCAATTGCCGCGAGGGGCTTCTCACCGTCCATGTTTCGATTGGAAAAAAGATTATCGACGGCGTGGAAAGCGACGGCATGCTCGCGAGCGCGAAAGAACTCGGCATTTCGAGCGATCACGCGGGCATCGTCGAACTGCACGCGCCGCTTACGCTCAAGCCGGACCATATCATCGAAGTCGACAATAAATCGCTGACCCATCGTCCCGACCTGTGGGGCCACTATGGGATGGCTCGCGAAGTTGCGGCGATTCTGAACAAGAAGCTGCTCGATCCCGTGAAAGCCGAGATCCCCGAAGGCCCGCCGGCGATCAAGGTCACCATCGAAGATTATGCGATGTGCCCGCGCTACTCGGCGCTGGTATTTGAGAACGTCACAGTCCGTCCATCGCCGCTGTGGTTGCAGTATCGTCTCGAAGCCATCGGTCTGAACCCGATCTCGAACATCGTCGACGTGACGAATTTCGTGATGGCGGAATTGACCCAGCCGATGCACGCCTTCGACGCCGATAAGCTTCAAGGCGGCCAAATCATTGTTCGAACGGCGCGCCCTGGCGAGCGCATCGCGGCGTTGAATGGCGAAAGTTACGACGTCGATCCGTCAACCTTGCTGATCACCGATCCCGCGGGTCCCGTCGCCATCGCCGGCGTGATTGGTGGAGCGGACAGCGCCATTTCCGATACAACCACGCGCATCGTTCTGGAAAGCGCCTGCTTCAATGCGTCGAGCGTCCGGAAAACATCGTCGCGTCTTAAATTGCGCACCGACGCGTCCATGCGCTTCGAGAAGTCGCAGGATCCGGTGACTACGATCCGCGGTCTCCGCCGGGCGCTGGAACTGCTTCGAGAAGTCTCTCCCGGTATCCGGCTGGCCGGCGGCCTGACGGACACATATCGCCCGCTGCCCGCGCCGCAAGCGATCACACTCGATCTGGACTGGCTTAACAAGAAGCTCGGGGCTGAAGTGCCGGCGGCGAGAGTGCGAAAGATTCTCGAGCCTCTCGAGTTTCGTGTGGAAGAAACCGCGCCGCGCACGTTCTCGGTCACTCCGCCAACGTGGCGCGCGACCAAAGACGTCACGATCAAGGACGATTTAGTGGAAGAAGTCGGGCGCATGATCGGGTACGGCTCGATCACTCCCGTGGCGCCGCTTTCGCCGGCTCGTGTGCCGCCGGCAAATCCGGAGCGCGAATTTCAACATCGTGTCCGCGAAATGGCGGCTGCACAGGGATTCACCGAGGTCTACAACTACTCCTTCTTGAGTGAAGAACAGGCGAGCACGTTCGGGCTCGAAACCGATGTCGTAGTCGCGAATCCCATCGCGAGCGATCAGCATCTGATGCGCGCGAGCCTGCTTCCGGGCATTTGCAGGAATATCAACGATAACCTACGGCACTTCGACGAATTCCGCCTGTTCGAGATCGGCCGCGAGATTCATAAGAGTTGCGAGATCCCTCATCTGGCCGCTGCGATTTATGCGAAGGACGACGGCATCGCCGG
>DATGGL010000305.1:0-24928 GCA_035308605.1 Bryobacteraceae bacterium | reverse complement strand
CGCGTGGCCGGATACGTAGATCATTTCGCCCCAGTTATCCGTGAGCGGATTGTATAGCGCCATTCCGGACCCCTGCACCCCCGGAATCCGGTTGAGCCGGTCTTCCAATCCGCGATACAGCGCCAGCAATTTAGGCAGCGTATAACTGGACGGCGGACTTTGCAACGAAACCACGACGTGGCCCGGAACGCGGTAACCGAAATCCTGATTCTCCAGATTGTTGAGGCTTCGGGCCAGCATCGTCGACCCGGCCACCAGCACCACCGATAACGCCGCCTGCAAAATCAGCAGACCTTTGCTGGTGAACGACGATCGAGTGCTGGTGCTGCGTCCCGCCCCGCGCAGGGCTTCCACCGGATCCGTGCGCGTGGCAAACCACGCGGGAGCCGCTCCGAAAATAACTCCCGTTAACACGGCCAGCCCCAAGGCAAAGCCGAAGACCATTGGCGAGGGCGCGACGCTGATCGGTAGAAAATGAGCGTTCCGGAAAGCCAGCGAAAGCAGCAGCCGCGCGGCGCCGCTCGCAACCACCAGTCCGGCGATGCTGCCGCCGATCGCCAGCACGATGCTTTCGGTCAAAGCCTGCATCACGATCTGTCCGCGCTTGGCTCCGATCGCGAGCCGCACCGCGGTTTGGCTGCGATGCGCGGCAGCCCGCGCCAGCAGCAGATTGGCGACGTTGGCGCACGCGATCAACAGGACAAGCCCACAGACGGAGAGCAGGATTTGCAAGCTGCGCCCATACTCTTCCTTCATCGCCGCAACCCCCGCCCCCGCCGGTACGACATGTATCACCTGTTTGGGCAATATCGGGATCAGGTCGGCCATCCAGTTGGCCGGATAACCGGAATCGTTCTGGAGCCATTGCCTCAGCACGCCCGTCAGGCGCGGAGCCATCCCCTCGGTGGAAACTCCAGGACGCACACGGCCGATCATCCGCAGCCATGCGGAGACCGATTGATGAAGCAGTTCGCCGCCGCCCGCAATCAACGGTTCCTGTTGCAGAGGAATCCAGATGTCAGGGGGATCGCCTCGCAGCGTCTCGCCGAAGAACCCCGGCGGCGCCACTCCGATCACCGCGAACGGATGCCCCTCTACGATGAAGGTGGAACCAATCACCGACGGGTCCGACCCGTAAACGGCCTCCCAGGCATGATGGCTGAGCACCACCACCGGAGGCGCTCCCGCGTTATCGTCCTCCGGCGTGAACACGCGTCCGCCAAAAGATCCCACTCCCAGCGTTGAGAAATAGGTTCCGCTGACGTATTCCGTGCGCATCGACCTCGGCTCCTGTTCCACGCCGGCACGCCGCACACTCATTCGCCACCCGCCGGCCTGAAACGCCGTGACCTCCTCGAATTCCGGCGCTTCCGCCTTCAGACGCTGAAAAAGGGAGTAGGAGAACATCCCCCAGCGGTTCTGCGGCCCTCCTTCCACGCAGCAATCGTCGCCATCGCCGACCCGAAAAAGCCGCGCAGGATCGGAAACCGGCAGCGACCGAAGCATCACCGCATCGATCAACGTAAAAATCGCGGTAGTCCCGCCGATCCCCAACGCCAGAGTGAGCACCGCCGCCGTCGTAAAAACCGGCGACATCCGCAGCCGCCGCAGCGCATAACGAACGTTACTAATCAACCCTTGCATTCAAAAAGCCCTTCACGAGTACTACTGCCCAACCCGCCGCCGGTTACCCCCACCGCCCACCACATTCCGCCCCGCCTGCCGCCCCGGCCACCACACCCCGCCCCCCGCCACCACATTCCGCACCCGGCCACAACACCCCGCACCGAACCGCGCGCGCCAGCAAGCGGGTCCCCCTCGCGTCCACCACCCCCACCACAAAAAACTTCAGCCCCGATTGATACAAATCCCCACCCCTCTCCGCGTGTCCTAGTGAGGAAAAACACAATGAGAACCACGAAGTTCAGCATCCTGGGCGGAGCTCTGGCTCTGCTCATCTGCCCGTCCTTCGCCGCCCCCACCAACGGAGCCGAAGCCAACGCGAAACTCTTCAAAGCACTGCGAGATGGCGATACCCCCACGGTGCGGACCCTGGCGCGCGGAACCAGCGCCATCAACGCGCCGAATATGTCCGGCGAGACGCCCCTGATGTACGCAGCCATCTACTCGAACGCTGAAATCGTCAAATTCCTGCTGGATCAAGGAGCCGAAGTAAACGCGAAGACCCCCACGGGGACCACCGCCCTGATGCTGGCCGTCGGCGACATCGAAAAGGTCCGTGTCCTGATCAAGAGAGGCGCGAACGTGAACGCGCGATCGGTAACCGGACGAACCCCCTTGCTGATCGCCGCGTCGCGCTCCGGCGCGGGCGAAGTCGTGAAACTCCTGCTCGCTCACGGCGCCGACGCAAATGCGAAAGATGAACTTCAGGGCATCCCGTTGATCCCGGCCGGAGCCGGCGGCTCAACCGCGCTGATCGAAGCGGCCAAGATCCGCGACGGAAAGGCGCTCGAATATCTGATCGAAGCCGGCGCAAACGTGCAGACGAAGGACAACTCAGGAGCGGACGCGCTCGTCGCCGCCGTGGTAAACGGCAATACCGGAAACGTGCAGCGTTTGCTTGCGCACGGCGCCCGCGTCGACACGCGCGCGACCCCGAATCAGTTCACCTCTCTCATCCTGGCCACCTGGCGTCAGGATCCCAAACTTACCAAAATGCTGATCGACGCCGGAGCCGATCCCAACGCGCAGGACGCCCACGGCGCGACGGCCCTGATGTGGTCGTCGTATTCCGATTACGCCGATCCCGCAACCACCCAGGTCCTTCTCAATGCCGGCGCCAAGGTCGACGCGCACAACCAGACCGGCGAGACCGCGATGACCTGGGCCCGCAAACGCGGCGATACAGCGATGGTTCGCCTGCTTCTCGCCAGTGGCGCGAAGGACGAACCAGCTCCCGCGCGACTGGTCCACAACGCGATGGTGGAACCGCTGCCGTCCGCACAAAGCGCCGCCAAAGGGATTGCCCTGCTCCAGCAGACCGGCCCGACGTTCTTCAAAGTTTCCGGATGCGTATCCTGCCACAACCAGTCCCTCCCGCAGATGGTGACTGGCGCGGCCCGGAGCCATGGAATCCCGGTCGATGAGGCCCTCGCCAAAACGACGATGACGCAGGTGTCCAGCATCCTGAAACCCGCAAAGCTGCCGCTGATGGAGATGTCGGACGTAGTCCCGGATCTTCCCATCACCGGCCCGTACATTCTCCTCGGAATGGCCGCCGAAGGATACCAGCCGGACGAATTCACGGATGCCACCGTTCTGAATCTCGCCGCGAAGCAATACCCGGATGGGAGCTGGAGACCCTGGTCGCCGCGCCCCCCGATCGAATACAGCCCCATCACCGCGACGGCCCTGGCGATTCGGGCGTTTCGCGTGTTCGCCCCGCCCGCCCGCCGCGCCGAGTTCGATCAGCGCATCGCGGCCGGCCGCGAGTGGCTGCGCAATACCACCCCGCGCACCAACGAAGAGAAAGCGATGCGCCTGATCGGACTCGAAGCCGCGAACGCGTCCCGCAGCGAGATCGCCGCAGCCGCCAAGACTCTTCTCAATGCCCAGCGCGCCGACGGCGGATGGTCGCAGCTCGATACACTCGAATCTGACGCGTATGCGACGGGCCAGGCGTTGTACGCCCTGCGCACCGCCGGCGGCGTGACCGCAACACATCCCGCGTACGTCCGCGGCGCCGATTACCTGCGCGAGACCCAGGAGCAGGACGGTTCCTGGCACGTCGCGTCCCGTTCCTTCCCGTTCCAGCCCTATAACGAAAGCGGGTTCCCGCACGGCAACGATCAGTGGATCTCCGCTTCCGGCACCGGCTGGGCGGCGCTCGCCTTAATGCTCGACCAGGAGCCGGCCACCGCCGCGCGCCGCTAAACAGCTACGTAGTTTCCCTCGGCCGTCACCCAGGAAATCCTGGTTGGCGGCCATTTTTTTGATCCGTCCGGAGTCTTTTTTTCGCGTATCTGAACAAAGGAGCAATTACGAAATGGTAGCGACACAAATCGCCGGGGCCGCGCGTTCTTTTCCCTACCTCGGCAACCACGTCACGATTCACGCAGACGCTTCGGACACGAACGGGAACTTCGCTGTGCTCGAAATACTGAGCAAGCCCGGAGCGGAACCTCCAATGCACGTCCACGACAACGCAGACGAGATGTTCATCGTGATCGAAGGACAAATGCAACTGACGTGCGGCACGCGCCAGAGCACGCTCTCGGCAGGCGAATCCGGCATTGTGAAGCGCGGAACGCCCCACACGTTCAAGATTCTCACCCCCGCGCTGCGATCCATGACGATTTTCACCCCAGCCGGATTCGAGGAGTTCTTCCGCTCGCTGGCCGGCGAGCCGCCGCCTCCGTTTGAGGTGCTCGCGCAGGCCGCCGCAAAGTACGGCTCGCGAATTCTTCGTTGACGCCCTCCATTGGGATGCGTCCCGGCCCCGAATCGGCGAAAATAAAAAAAACGTCGGTACGGGGCCGGCATGACGGGTGCCAATCAGAACATCACGCTTCTTCTCGTCGCCTCAAGCGCGGGCGATAGGCATGCCACCGACCAGCTCATGCCCCTGGTCTACGACGAATTACGCAGCCTCGCGCGCGCTCACCTGAGACGCGAACGTCCCGGCCACACACTTCAGGGGACCGCTTTGGTCCACGAAGCCTATCTCCGCCTGGTCGATCAAAAACAAGTCAAGTGGCAGAATCGCGCCCATTTTTTCGGCATGGCCTCGCAGATGATCCGCCGGATTCTGGTGGATCACGCCCGCGGGCACAAAGCCGCCAAGCGAGGCTCGGGCGCGGCGAAGCTCTCGCTGGATGAAGCGATCCTCGCCTCCGCTAAGACCGATGTCGACGTCATCGCTCTCGACGACGCGCTCAACGATCTCGCGAAGTTCGATCCCGGCCAGAGTCGCATCGTGGAGCTTCGTTTCTTCGGCGGCTTATCGATAGAAGAAACCGCCGAAGCCGTCGGGCTGTCCGTGGCAACGATAAATCGCGAGTGGAGCGCCGCGCGTGCCTGGCTCTTCCGGCACGTCACCAGAGGCCCGATTCAGAAGGCGGAACGCGCGTAAAATGCCCCCGGCCGAGTGGGAGCGCGTCAAATCTATTTTCGCCGCTTCACTCCATCTGGCGCCGGATCAGCGCGCCGAATTCCTCGACGACCGCTGCGCCGGATTCCCCGAGATCCGCGCGGAAGTAGAGTCGCTGCTGGCGTCACACGAAGGCGCGGGCGATTTTCTGTTTGAGCCTGCGCTCGTTCTTCCCTCCGAAGCGTCCTCATCGGAAACCGTGGCGATGCCTGGCAGCATCCCGCCGCGCGATCGCCACGCGCTCTGTGCCGGAGACCGTCTGGGCGTCTACACCATCGTCCAGAAAATCGACGAAGGCGGCATGGCCGTGGTGTATCAGGCCGTGCGCGACGATCCCGAATTCCGGAAACTGGTCGCCATCAAGGTTCTGAAGCCCGGCATGGACACGCACTTCGTCCTCGAGCGTTTCCAGAATGAGAAACAGATCCTGGCCCACTTCGACCACGCGAACATCGCGAAAGTTCTGGACAGCGGCTCGACGCCCGCCGGACGTCCGTATTTCGTTCTCGAATTTATCGCCGGCGAGCCCATCGATGTTTTCTGCCGGGAGCGATGCCTGCCCGTGGATGGCCGGCTCAAGCTGTTCCAGCGCGTCTGCGCCGCGGTCGAATACGCGCATCAGAACCTGATCGTTCATCGCGATCTGAAGCCTCGCAACATCCTGGTCACCGGCGACGGAGATCCGAAGCTGCTCGATTTCGGAATCGCGAAGATTCTCTCTGACGACCGTGAATTGACCATGGCCGGCATCCGTCCGATGACGCCCGAATATGCCAGCCCCGAACAAGTTCGCGGCGAACCGGTCAGCACCGCGACCGACATTTACGGTCTCGGCGTGATCTTGTATGAGCTGCTCACCGGCAGCCGTCCGTTCCGCGCGCCAACCGGCTCGGCGCAGGAGCTGGCGCGCATGATCGTGGAAACGGTTCCCAAGCGGCCCAGCACCCTGCTTCGGAATCAGGAAGAACTCGCCAATCCACCCTGCGCCCCGGGCGACCTGAACCGCTGGGCCCGGCGGCTCCGAGGCGACCTCGACAACATCATCCTCAAGGCCATGCATCCCGAGCCGAAGCGCCGCTACCGTTCGGTCGGCGAACTGTCGGTGGACATCGACCGCTACTTCGCCGGCGAGCCCGTTGTCGCCGCCGGCGACGATTGGAAATATGTAGCGCGCAAGTTCGTGCTGCGCCACCGCACCGGTGTCATGGCCGGCGCCGCCGCCTTCGCCTCGCTCGCGACCGGATTGTTCATCGCCCAGCACGAAGCCACCGTCGCGCGGAATCAGCGAACCATGGCGGAGCAGCGCGCGGCCCAGATCCGCAGCCTGGCCAATTCCCTGCTCTATGACTTGCACGACGCGATCCAGAATCTCCCGGGCGCCACGCCCGTGCGCGCCAAACTGATGGATCGCGCCGCCGAGGCCCTCGACAGCCTCAAAAACAGCCCGAACAACGATCCCGTGGTCCTGCGCGAATTGGCAACGGCCTACGAACGCCTCGCCGATGTCCAGGGATCACCACAGGAGTTCAATCTGGGCGATTTGAACGCTGCCCTGCGAAATTATCGAAACGCGCTCGTACTCTTGGACAAGGTTCGCGCCGCTTCTCCGGACGATTTAAGCGTCCTGCGTTCGATGGCCGAAATCGAGTGGCCCATGAGCTCGATTCTGGAACGCCAGGGCGATGCAAAAGGCGCGGCCGAATCGGCCCAGAAAGCCCTCGATCTTCGTGTGATGGTCGCCGGAGCCGAGCCGCAGCAGTTGGAGGCTCGCCGCGACCTCGCGAAGGCGTATTATCTTCGCGGCCATACCGCAGTCGTGGCCGGTGATCTTCAGACCGCTCGTTCGTCGCGCGAGAAGTCTTTGCAGCTCTGGGAATCGATCGCCAAAGACGACCCGGGCGATTCGAAAGTCCAATTTGAAATCGCCCTCGCCGCCAAGAATCTCTCCGCCGTCGAGCAGCGCTTCCAGGATTTCAACGCGGCCCAGAAGCATCTGACGCGGGCGCGCGCAATCGACCAACAGCGCTGCCTCGCCGCCCCTCAGGATGCGACTGCGAAGCTCGATCTCTCCTTCGATCTGAGCGAACTCGCGGAACTCGCCATCCGTACGGGCCGCATTCCCGACGCAGCCGATCTCTATCGCCAGGCCCGCGAGATTCGCGAAGACCTGCTCGCCCACGACACCGGCAATCATCGCCTGGTCGATCGCGTCTCCTATATTCTGAGCCGCGAAGGCCGCGTCCAGCTCCGCCTCCGGCACTTGCCCGAAGCCTCCAGAGCCTTCCAGCGGGCCCTGAGCCTTCGCCGCAAGATGGCCGCCGACCCATCCAATTTTCAGGCTCAGTTCTTCGTTGCGGAATCCCAAGCCGATCTGGGAGCTCTGACCTGTGCCACCGGAAACGCAACCGCCGGACAAACCATGCTGCAAGGCGCGCTGGCAAAAATCGCCGAGCTCAGCCGCAAGAGGCCGTTGAGCGTCGAGGATCAGGAAACCGTAACCGAGTTCGGCGAAAAACTTACGGCATGCGCCTCGCCGCAGTCCGCCTCAGACACGCCTTAAAATCAAGACCCCGGCGGCCCGGCATGCGATTATGGATGACATCCATCGCGCGCTGAGGAGCGAGCAATGCACACCTTGCTTCAGGACCTCCGCTATTCCCTCCGGCAACTCATCCAAAATCCTGGATTCACGCTGACCGCCGTAATCTCCTTGGGGCTCGGCATCGGGGCCACCACCGCCGTGTTCAGCGTAGTCTATGCTGCCTTGCTGAATCCGTATCCATATCCCGCGGCGGACCGGATCGTGCGGCTCGTAGGTACGAGCAAATCCGGAGCGCCGCTTTGGCTCGACATCGACGGCCAGCAAGTGCGCCAGCTACGCGATCTCAAACTGGTAGAAAGCATGTTCGCCATGGATTATCATGCGCTCAACTTAACCGGCGGAGAGCTTCCGGAGAATGTAAATGCGATCGGCCTGGTTGGAAACTGCTTCAACGATCTGGGAATGCCGGCCATGCTGGGCCGCGGACTTGTTCCATCGGACGCCAGCGACGGGCAGGACCCGCAGCCGGTTGTCGTACTTTCGTACAGGTATTGGCAGAAACACTTTCTTGGCGATCCGGAAGTTCTCGGCAAGAGTCTCCAAATGGACCGGAAGAACTACATCATCGTCGGCGTGGCCGCGCCCCGATTCACCTGGTACAGCGGCGACGTCTACATCCCGCAGAAGCTCACTCGCGATCCCGGCCAGTCCTTCATCGTGGATCTGCGCCTGAAGCCCGGCGTCGCTCATGAACAAGCCGACGCTGCCTTGCAAGTCACGCTGGAACAATTCGCCAGGGAAGATCCCAAACGATTTCCCGAGGGATTCAAAGTAAGAGTGGAAGGATTGAACGAGTGGGTGGTCAATGGCGTCGGTGGAACGCTCTATCTGCTGTTCGGCGCCGTTGCTACCCTGCTTGCGATCGGTTGCGGAAATGTGTCCATCCTGCTTCTTGCTCGCGGCACGGCGCGCGAACATGAGCTGGCCGTTCGCGCCGCCGTTGGGGCGGGCCGCAGCCGCATCATCCGCCAGTTGCTGACCGAATCGCTGCTGCTGGCTCTGGTCGGCGCTGCGCTCGGCGTCGCGATGGCTTACGGCATCCTCGCCGGCATTCGCGTGTTGTTGCCGCCGCGCGCCTTTGCTCCGGAGGTGGTCGTTCGCATCAGTATTCCAGCCCTGATGTTCAGCGTCGCGGTCGCTCTGACAACGGGAATCGCGTTCGGACTCTGGCCCGCGCTTCGGCTCTCCCGGGTGCAGATCGGCAACATGGTGAAAGCAGGCACGCGCCGCGTCGCAGGCAGCGTTCATGGGCGGAGAACGCACAACGCTCTGATCGCCGGACAAATCGGCCTGACTCTGCTTCTGCTGGCCGCGGCGGGCTCGGCTGTCGAGGGCTTCATCCGAATGCTGCATGCGCCATTGGGTTATGACCCGCACAACGTCATGTCGGTCGGAATTCCGGTCCGTGAAGGTTCCTATGCAACCTGGGCAGCCCGGGCAGCCTATTTTGCCCAGCTCCGCGCCAAGGTGGCCGAAGCGCCCGGCGTAAGCGTGGCCGCAATATCCAGCAACGCCACGCCGCCGCGCAATGGCTCCAGCATGAACTTCGAGATCCTCGGTCAGCCCGGACTCGAAACGCAGATCGCCTCGGTCAATTTAGTCAGCCCCGAATATTTCAGTCTCCTTCGCATTCCACAACGTCAGGGCCAAATCTGGAATGAAACCGAAACTCACAACGGCGCTCATGTCGCAGTGATCAACGAAACCCTGGCGAGACTCTATTTTCCCAAGGGCGATGCAATCGGCCACTCGTTGAAGCTCCCCAAACTCGAAAACCGTCCGCCGATAACTCTTACCGCCGCTGGCGTCGACAGCGCATGGTTGGCGATCGTGGGCGTCGTCGGCGATTATCGCGACGACGGGTTAAGGAAGCCCATCAAGCCGGCGATTTTTGTGCCCTATTCGCTGAATATGTGGCCGGCGACCCAGATCCTGGTCCGTTCACAGGTCTCCCCGCTGACTCTGCTGCGCGCCGTCCGCCAGCAATTGAGCTCCATCAACCCCGAGCAGCAAACCAGCAGCAACGTCGAGGAGCTCGAAACCTGGATTACGGGTCAGCCCGAGTGGCAGCAGGAACACCTCGTCTCCTGGATCTTCAGCGTCTTCGCTGCGCTCGCTCTCGCACTGGCAGCCGTGGGCCTCTATAGCGTCGTGTCTTATACCGTGGCGCAGCGGACCAATGAATTCGGAATCCGCCTGGCGCTCGGCGCACAACGGGATCATGTTCTGCGGATCGTCCTCTCGTCGACGCTGGTCAGCGTCGGCGGCGGCATCGCGGCTGGCCTGTTTCTCACGCTGGTCCTGAATTCAATTCTCGCGAAGTGGGTGGAAGGCAACTCACGCGATCCCGTCATTCTTGTCGCGGGCACGCTGGTGTTGACCCTGGTCGCCGGGATGGCCTGCGCTTTGCCAGCGCGTCACGCGGCCGGGATCGATCCGATGACAGCGCTGAGGAGCGAGTAGTGCCCATCACCCTCGACTATCTCCGGCGTCTCGCCGTCGCCCAGAGCCTCTTTCCCCCGACCACCTTAAAGCGCGCCTTACACAAGCTCGGCTTCGTGCAGGCCGATCCCATCCGCGCCCCAGCCCGCGCCCAGGACCTGATGCTGCGCCACCGCGTCAAGGATTACCGTGCCGGCGATCTCGAACGAACCTACGCCAGGCTCGGCATCGAAGAAGATTTTTTCATCAACTACGGCTTCGTCACGCGGCCGCTTCAAGCCCTGATGCACCCGCGCTCGGCCGTCGGCCTGCCTGCGGCAAGCCGGAAGAAATCCCAGCTCCTGCTGGAGTTCGTACGCGAACGCGGCATCGTTCATCCTCGCGAGGTGGACGAACACTTTTCGCACGGCAAGGTGAGGAACTACTGGGGCGGCTCGTCGAACGCCACCACTCACATGCTGGACGCCATGCACTATCGCGGCCTTCTGCGCGTCGCGCGCCGCGACGCCGGCATTCGAATCTACGCCGCGCATCAACACGGTCCCGAGCCCGCCGATCCCGTAGAGCGCCGCGCCCGGATCGATGCCATCGTTGACGTGGCGGTCCGCATCTACGCGCCCCTGCCCGCCCCCAGCCTCGGATACCTCGTTCGCCGCCTGCGCCTCGCCGTCCCCCAGTGGCATCGTGAATTGAAAAGCGCCCTCGAACGGGCCAGGCAGCGGCTCGCCCACGCTCATGTTGACGGGATCGATTGGTATTGGCCGGAACAACACAAAGCGCGTCCGTCGTCCGACGTCGTGCGTCTGCTGGCGCCTTTTGACCCCGTCGTATGGGATCGCTCCCGCTTCGAGCTGTTATGGGGCTGGGTGTACCGGTTCGAGGCCTACACCCCCGCGCCCAAGCGAAAGCTCGGCTACTACGCTCTCCCCCTGCTTTGGCGCGACCGCGTGATCGGATGGGGCAATATTTCCGTGAAGAACGGCAAACTCTCCTCCGAGTTCGGCTTCGTCGATTCCCCTCCCCGCGACCGCGCCTTCCAGCGCGAACTCGAAGCCGAACTCCATCGCATGCGCACGTTCCTATCGCTCTCAGAGTGAAATTCGGACCCGCCCGCGTCTCGCCAACCTCCACCCAGAACCGCGGCCGATAGGAAGCGGGTTCCACGGACCTGCCCTATGATTACGCCCGCGCCGCCGACGCATGAACCGCCTCGCGATTCACCGTCGTCTGCGCGATCTTCGTTAACTTCGAGTCAGCCTGCTTCTCTTCCTCTAACGTTTCTTTCAGAATCGCGGCGATCCCCCGCCGCCCCAGGTCTTCCGCGAACGTTCTCGCCGATCCATATGCCGCGATTTCGTAATGTTCCACCCGGTTGGCCGCCGCGATGAGCCCCGCATCCCGCAGGGCGGACTCAGGCACTTCTTTTACCATTTCGTCCCCTTCCGCGATCAGCCCTTTCATTGCTTCACAAGTCTTAGCCTTGGGCTTCATTTGCAATTCGCTGAACACGCGCTCCAGCCGTTCCACATGACCCTTGGTTTCCTCCAGATGCGACTCGAACGCCGCGCGCAGCGGTTCGGACGTGGCCGCCTTCGCCATCTTTGGCAGCGCCTTCACCAGCCGGCGTTCGGCGTCGTAGAGATCTTCAATCTGGCCAAGAAATAGATCTTCCATCGATTCAATTTTCATGATTTCCTTCCTTGCTGTATGATTTGTGGAGTTGGCTCCGGGGGTTAGACCATCGCACATCGGTAGGCGTTTCCCGCGAAGTCTATAATCACTCATGAGCAGCTCCCGCTCACTCATCGCCATCCGTCCGCATCTCCGCCTTCATACCGTCAACATCTACGTCCGCGACCTGGAACAGAGCCTCAATTTCTACCTCGGCCAGCTCGAATTCGACCTTGCCTTCGACGCCCAGCTCCAGTCCGGTGACCGTTGGGTCGCCGTTGCTCCTCCCGACGGCAGCGCGTTGCTCTCTTTGATCGCGCCCGCCCCCGGCTCCCCCGCTTGCGAGCTCATCGGGCGTCCCACCGGCGTCGTTTTCGTCACCGAAGACGTGATCGCCAAGTACGCCGGCTGGCGCAGGCGCGGTGTGCGTTTTTCCTACTCGCCGCGCCTTCGCCGTGTGAAGTACGACGCCGATCAGTTCGACGGCGCCGACGGCGTCTGGGGAGGCGTCTTCACCCACTTCAAAGATCCCGACGGCAACAGCTTCGCTCTCGTCGGATTCGACAAAGTCACAGGGGAAATCGAAACTCAGCGCCGCCTCGCCGCGGAAAAGCTCGAAGCCGAGCGCCGCACGGCCCAGGAATTAGAAATCGCCAAACACGTTCAGGCGCGCCTGTTCCCCCAAACTTTGCCCGCGATTCAAACGCTCGAGTACGCCGGAACCTGCATTCAGGCCCGCCAGGTCGGCGGCGATTATTATGATTTCCTCGACCTTGGTGGAAGCCGGTTTGGCCTGGTGATCGGCGACATCGCCGGCAAAGGCATCGCCGCGGCCCTGCTGATGGCGAATCTTCAGGCGAACCTGCGAGCGCAATGCGCCACCGCGTTCGATCAGCCGCGCCGTCTGTTGCAAGGCGTCAACCAGGTGTTCCACGGCAACACCGCCGAAGGCGCCTACGCGACGTTATTCTTCGCCGAATACGAAGACCACACGCGCCGCCTCCGCTTCGCCAACTGCGGCCATCTTCCCGCTCTGCTGCTGCGCAAGGATGGTAACGTCGAGCGCCTGGAATCCACCGCAACCGTCCTCGGACTCTTCGGCGAATGGGATACCACGGTTGGCGAACTGCATCTTTGCTGCGGCGATACCCTGGCCGTCTATACCGACGGCATCACCGAATCCTTCAACGCCTCCGGCGACGATTTCGGTGAACTCCGCCTGCTCGAATCCCTGCGCCGCCATCGTCATTTGCCCTGCGATCAGATCCTGTCCGCCATCATCGATGAAGTCCGCACCTTCAGCTCCCAGGAAGAGCACGACGATATCACGTTGACGGTAGCCAAGTGCCGTTAAGCCCCGACACCAACGCCAGAATCTGCGGATAACGTCACGGCATCCAGCGCCGATGATCTGGTAGACACGCAGACCGATCAGTCAGAGCGAGACAATGCCACCGAGCCGCGAACGACAGTGAGCGGGTCCCGAAGTCAGCAAGACCCGAGGCAGAAGCGCTACGCCGCCTGCGCCATCTGCTCACGCAGCGATTGGCGAATCCGCAGCAGCCGTACACGAATCCCAGTCGATGTGATCCCCGAATCCCGGGCAATCTCCTCGGCCGAGTACCCTTCCAGACTCTGTTCGAGTAAGGACCGGTCCCGCCTCGGGCAGCGCTCGAGCAAACGGTTCAGTTCAATCGACTCAAGATTCATCGTGTACGCCATCGTGGCGGATGGATTCGAAGTATCTATCGGCGTCGTCAGCGGAGCTCGAAACCGCGCACGAAACAAATTTCGTGCAATCGAGTTTACCCAGAACCCGACCATCCCTGGATCGCGCAACTGGTCACGGTACTCCCAACCACGAACCCACGCAGCCTGGGCAATTTCTTCCGCGTCTTCCATGGCGGCGCCGTGCGCTAGAAGGAATCTACGTGTAGCACTGTAACCAGACTCGAATGCTTCTCCGTATACGTTCTCATCCATCGCACTTAGGGAAGCAATCCCCGTGCCAGGGATCCGCCTTGATATTTCAATCGCTTACGAGCTCCATAGTACTTTCGTCCCGGTAAAAAATTCTAGCGATGCTAACCGAATTTCCTAGAACTTCCGATTCACTACTCGTGCGAACAATTTCGATGCTGTTTGTGACTGGGGTTTTCGCCTTAGGACAATCGCATCCTAGCTGGTGGACCTTAGCCTCGCCTGATGCGACCGCCTTAGTCGGGATGCGCTGGGACAATCTCAAACAGTCCGTTTTCGCGGAAGCTATATCTGCTGAGCTTGCCAGTACCGGTAGCCTCGGCTTCCCTGATCTTCCGTGCCTCAAGGACGCGAACCAGATTCTGATCTCATCGCCTGCGCTGCTCGCCATCGTCACCGGTTCATTCCCAATCGCGACATTGAGCCAGCAAACCTCCGCTGCCCACATGCAGCCTGCGACTTATAAGAACGTCACTCTGTGGATCTCCCGGGGTCGAACGTTAAGCGTCGCCCAATTGAGCGATCAGTTCATCATCATCGGTCTGAGAAAAACCCTCGAAGGCGCCATCGACCGTTTCGAAGAGACCCGCGAAGGCGCGGAATTCGAACGCCACTACTCCCCGCTCCTGGCGCGCGCCGCACATTACACGTCGAAGGATCTGTGGGTGGTCACAACGCAGCTCCCCGATCCTCTGGCCAGTCTCTTCGTCCCCATTGAAAACGAATCCAAAAACTTCGACGGATCGATCTCCGTCCAAAATGGTTTGCACCTCGAAGCCACGCTCGATGCCGGCTCCGACAACGCCGCCCAAGTCATCGGCGAGAACCTGCGCGGAACCATTCCATCGCTGCCCGCGGTAGCCCACGATTTGCAAATAACCGTGGATGCGCAGCGCGTCCTGCTGGCTCTCGAAGTGAGCCCTCAGCAGCTTGTCTCGGGCCTCCGCCAGACCTCCGCGCCGCCCGCCATCCCCGCCCCGCTCCCGGTTCCCGAAGCAGCGGAAACAAAGCCCGCCGGACCCCAGGTCATCCGGATTTTCGGCCTCGACGAAGGCACCCGCGAGATCGTCCTACCGCCCACGAAACCACCGCAATTCTGACCAGTCTTAAAGTTTTTCTTTAGATCTCGCCCAAAAAGATCTTCGGAAAACAAACACCTCCTGTTATGATCGTACCTGGAGCGTTCCTGCTTGGTTTGTGTGCGGCTTCCATAAATTGATCCAACAGTCAATGTCATGGGGTCCGACTCGATTACGTGCCGGTGTGCAAGCTCCGGCGGTGTAACAGCCGCCATGGAGAAGCCTGAAGGTGCGCGGGGGATCCCCCCTGTTAAGTTCGGGGTCAAATGACGGAGGCTAGGACGGCTTGGTGGTGCGCTCCTTAGAAAAGATTCTTCCTGTCCACGACTCTCCTTTTCATTGGTGACATCTTTGCCTCGCCTGGGCGAAGCCTTGTCGCCCGCCACCTGCGCGACATTGTCGCCGCCGAAAAAATCGACCTGACCATCGCGAACGGCGAAAACTCCGCCGGCGGTTTCGGCATCACGCCGCAGCTCGCCGACGAGCTATTCGGCTACGGCGTCGACGTCCTCACCAGCGGCAATCACATCTGGGACAAGCGCGAAATCTACGACTACTTCGCCCGCCAGCCCCGCCTTCTACGCCCCGCAAACTACGTCGACGAGCTTCCCGGCCGCGGCATCGTCATCGTGCAAGCCCGCAATGGCGTCGATTGCGCCGTGATGAATCTGCAAGGCCGCGTTTACATGCCCCAGACCGACTGCCCGTTCCGCAAGGCGAATGAGCTTATTGAGGCACTGCCTCCCGCCGTCAAGGTGAGATTCGTCGACTTCCACGCCGAGCTCACCAGCGAAAAAATGGCCATGGGCTGGCACCTCGACGGCCGCGTCTCCGCCATGGTCGGAACCCATACTCATATTCCGACAGCGGACACCCGGATCTTGCCCAACGGCACCGCCTATCAAACCGACGCAGGCATGACCGGCCCGTACCAATCCGTAATCGGCGTCGACAAGAACATCATCCTGCAAAAATTCCTGACCCAGCTCCCCGTCCGCATGGAAGCCGCCCGCCACGGAGCCGAACTCCACTCGGTCATCGTAGAAGTAGACGAATCCACCGGCCGCGCGACTGCCGTCCGGCGATACACTGTAGCGTAGGCTGGTTTCTGGCCGCGGATGCACGCAGAGAAACGCCGATAAAAAAGGCCCAAAATTTCTTATCTGTGTTCATCAGCGTGCGTCTGCGACCATTAAAATGACTTTGACCTTCACGGAAGCACGCGAGTCGGTCCTGCGCGAGGTTCACCCGCTCAACGAATCCGAATCCGTCCCCCTGGCCGAAGCCGACGGCCGCATCCTCGCCGAGCCCATAACCTCCGATCGCGACTACCCTCCGTTCCCCCGCTCCGCCCGCGACGGATTCGCGATCCGCTCCGTCGATCTCCCCGGCGAGCTCCGTGTCATTGGCGAAGTCCGCGCCGGTGAAGTCTTCTCAGGTTCGATCGGCTCCGGCGAAGCCGTGGAAATCATGACCGGCGCTCCGGTCCCCCAAGGCGCCGACGCCGTCATCATGATCGAGCACGTAAATCGAACCGGCGCCCACATCAGAACCGAACGAACCCAGTCCCCCGGCGACAACTACACTCCTCGCGGCTCCGAAGCCCGCGAAAACGCAGTCGTCCTCGAACCCGGCGCCCGCCTCGGATACGCCGAAGTAGCCGCGGCCGTCATGGTCGGCCGCCAGTGCGTTTCCGTCTATCGCCGCCCCCGCGTCGCCATTCTCCCCACCGGCGACGAAATCGTCGAAGCCGGGGAAACCCCGCGCGAGTTCCAGATTCGCAACTCCAACGCGTGGTCGCTCGCCGTGCAGGTCCGGCGCGCCGGTGGGATCCCTGAAATTCTGCCCATCGCCCGCGATAACTACGAATCCACACACGCCGCGATCGAGCGCGGCCTTGAATCCGATCTCCTGCTCCTCTCGGGCGGCGTCTCCGCCGGCAAGTACGACATCGTCGAACGCGTCCTCGCCGATTTTGGCGCTCAATTCTTCTTCGACCGCGTCCTGATCCAGCCCGGCCAACCCCTGGTTTTCGGCTCAGCTCGCGGCAAACACTTCTTCGGTCTCCCCGGAAACCCCGCCTCCACCATGGTCACCTTCGAACTCTTCGCGCGCGCCGCTATTGAAAAACTAAGCGGCGCAGCCGCACACCCCCTCCCCCTGCTGCGCGCGAAACTCACCCGCGATTTTCATCACAAACCCGGCCTGACTCGATTTCTTCCCGCCCATTTGAGCCGCGACGGCGTGTCCATCACTCCCGAACCGTGGCAAGGCTCCGGCGACATCGCCTCTCTGGCCCGGGCCAACGCCTTCCTGGTCGCCGAACCGGATCGCGAATCCTGGTCCGCCGGCGACGACATCCGCGTGCTGCTCAAATAAACCGCTAATGAAAAAGCTCTCTCACTACGACGACACCGGCCAGGCCCGCATGGTCGACATCTCCGAAAAATCCGCGACCAAACGCACCGCGATCGCACACGCCTTCGTCCGCATTCGCCCGTCAGTCTTGAAAGCGCTCCCCCGGAATCCCAAAGGCAATCCCCTCGAAGTCGCCCGCATCGCCGGCATCGCCGCAGCCAAGCGCACGCCCGATCTGATTCCGATGTGCCATCCCCTGCTCCTCTCCCACGTCGCCGTCGAGACCAAAATCGAACCCCGCGGCGTCCGCATTGAAGCAACCGTTTCCACCACCGGACCCACCGGCGTCGAAATGGAAGCCCTAACCGCCGCCGCTGTCGCCGCGCTCACGGTCTACGACATGACCAAGGCCCTTGACAAGGGAATCGAAATCCAAGATGTATATCTCATGGAAAAAACGGGTGGCAAAAGCGGAGCGTTCAAGCGGCAGACTGGAGATGTCAAACGATGATCGTCGGCTGCGCCGTCGTCACCATCAGCGATTCAGCCGCCGCCGGCACCCGCGAGGACCACTCCGGCCCCGCTCTCGAAGCCCGCATCTCCGCCCTTGGCTGGACCGTCGCCGAACGCAGCCTGGTTCCCGACAATGCCGAAGCCATCTCAAAAGCCCTCTCCGCCCTGGCCGATTTTGACGCCGTCGACTTGATCCTGACCACCGGCGGCACCGGCGTCTCTCCCCGCGACGTCACTCCCGAGGCAGTCAGCTCGATCGCCGACAAAGAGATCCCCGGATTCGGAGAACTGATGCGCATGGAAGGCCGCAAATCCACCGTTTACGCCCCAATTTCCCGCGGCGGCGCTTACACTCGCGGCACCACGCTAATCCTGACCCTTCCCGGATCCCCTCGCGGTGCGGTAGATTCATTGAATGCGGTAGCGCCGTTGATTACGCATGTAATTGATTTATTACATGGCCGTACCGAACATGTCCAGAAACCATCGCATTAGTGCCAGCATCTAACTTGCAAGGAGCGAGATGAAACCCACGCTTTTTCTGTGCGTTGTAGGACTGCTGGCGGCCCAGGACCCTCCCAAGGATCCGGCAAAAGAAGCGCCAACAAAGTCGGACATTATCGTCTCTTTTAAATTCGTGCTCGCGCCGGTCACCGTCGTCGATCGCAATCACGATTTCGTCCCCGGCCTCACTCCTTACGATTTCCGGCTGTATGACAACGGCAAGCTGCAAAAGATCACGGAGGATATCGCCAACCACCCGTTGTCGGTGGTCCTGGTGATTCAAGCCAACGCCGACGTCGAAAAAATCCTGCCCAGCATCCAGAGAACGGCAAGTCTGTTCGAAAGCCTCGTCATCGGCGAGGAAGGCGAAGTGGCGGTAATCGGCTTCGATCACCGAACCCAGGTGCTCACCGATTTCACCAACGACGCCGCCGCCATCGACATCGCCTTCAAGAAACTCAGGCCGGGTAGTTATACCGCCGCGCTAAATGACGCAACCATGAAGGGCATCAACATGCTCCGGACGCGTCCGCAGGCGCGCAAGCGCGTGCTGATCCAGATTGCCGAAAACCGTGACAAAGGCAGCGAGATCAAACCGCGCGAAGTTCTCACCGAAGCGGATTTTCAGAATGTTTCAATGTACTCCGTGAACATCTCGCAATTGCTCGCCGCTCTAACCTCAAAAGCCCAGCCGAATCGTCCCAGCACGCTGCCCCCCGGCGCCGAATACCTTCCCGGCGGCCAGATCAACACCGCGAGCACGGAATCGCAGATGAACATGGGCAACTGGGTGCCCGCGCTGAAAGACATCTTCGATGCCGCCAAAGGCGTTTTTCTTCCCGATCCTCTCGACATCTACACCAAGTACACAGGCGGCCACGAATGCGGATTCAAAGGCGACAAAGGCTTGCAGACCTGCATCCAGAAGATCGGCGACGAGCTGCACAGCCAGTACATGCTGACCTACCTTCCCAACAACCAGGAAGAAGGCGGCTTCCATCACATCGTTGTGGAAGTGGTGAAGCCGGGATTGTCGGTCCGCACCCGCGACGGGTATTGGGTCGCCGCCCGTCCCAAGTAACCGTCTTAACGCGCCGGCTCGACGATGGCGCTCATCGATCCCTTTGATCGCACCATGCGCGGATCTGCTCCATATGCGTGGATCTGATCGCGCCCGAACTCAGCCTGCTCGCGCTCACAGGTCATCACGACGGTCCGGCCGACGGTATCCACCTCGACGGCATTCTTGAACGCCCGCTCCGGCGACAGCAGAAAAATCTTGCACAGCATCTCGATCACGTAGTCGTACGTGTGGTCGTCGTCATCGAGAAGCACCACGTGGAACAGCGGCGCTTCGCGATCTTTGTCCGTCGTCGAAATGTCCGGAGCAACAGCCGGTCGCGAAGTTGTTGGCATCGATCCCTGGCCGCGATTTTAGCCGCGCCCGATGGACTCCCTGCTTGAATGTTAAAATGAATACGAAAGGGGGCGCAACGGATTCGACGGGATTGTATCTGTCGTGGTGAGTCGTGCCGGGTTCCGAGCTCCCGTAAAACGATCGGAAAACAACAACTGCCAATCAGCAGTTTGCATACGCTGCTTAATTAATTAAGTAGCCGTCCTGGGTGGATGGGCCTGCACTTCATCTAAGGACGTCATTTTGCAGGATAGGGTAAAAGCTTCTGTTCGGAGCCCAAGCCCGAGACCAATCGGACTAAGCCGTGTCTTTCTTGCCGGTACCTAATGGCACGGACGAAAACTACCGAACCGGAAACGCACGTAGTCTTTTCGCGGTAGACTTTCTCGGACGCGGGTTCAACTCCCGCCGCCTCCACCATTTTTATGAAAATTCAGGCCATAGTGCACAGGGCTCAAGAAGGCGGGTTCTGGGCGGAAGTGCCTTCCATTCCCGGTTGCGCCACGCAGGGCGAGACCATGGATGATCTTCGTTCCAATCTGCGAGAAGCGATTGAAGGATGTTTATCAGTTCCAGTTCAGACCTCAGCCGTGCAGCTCGACGATCAGGTGATTGAACTGGCGTTGTGAAGCCAATCTCCGGCAAAGAATTCGCCCGCCTGCTTGAATCGAATGGCTGGTCGCTGCAGCGCATTAACGGAAGCCATCACATCTACTCTAAGGCTGGCAGCCCGGTCCGCATTTCCGTTCCAATCGCAATGAAGCGCTCAAGATCGGCCTTCAGCGCCACCTAATGAAACTGGCAGGCTTGCCCGGCTGACCCATGCCACTTGCGCGAGAGCGCGAATATTAGTCTGGGGCGAGCGAAAGACGAAGATTTTCAGACAGCGTTTTCGCTGCACGCCGCGGGCTCTCCGGAAAAGCCTCGCTGTTAAGCCTGGTATTCGCGAAGGGTCTGAGCGAAAGCGAAGCAGGTCACGCGACATCTCCAACGCTCCGTCCAACGTGCACAAAATCTGATAAATCTCCGTCTGTCCCCCTTTTCTCCGCTTTTCCCCTTCGTAGCTGAAAAACTGGGATGGGATTGTGATTCGGCACGGTCCGCGGTCACCTCAAGAGCACGGTCTCCGTCGGCGTTGGGCGAGTGAGGGAAGTGCCCTCACGTACTTCTTAGATGGTAATTAGAAGGGCGGGGGTTCGCTCATGTCGGACCGTGTAACGCGATCCTTCAGCGCCGGTGCGTAGTGCTCGACGGCGTCGAGCACGGTCTCCATGAACGAGTTGTCAGCCTCGGGATGAACTCGGATTGATTCCACATTCTGTTCAGGTTGCCAATCGAGACCGTATCCGCGGATTTCCTGGTCAGGGTTCGTCCCTTCCTTGTAGTCAATGATGCGGACTTCTCTCTCATACCAGAACATGGGTCGCTTCTTCGTCGCGAGATCGAGACACGCGGGAGTCTGCTTTCTGCTTCCCGGTGTTTCGTAGCTCACTTTCAACAGCGGCAAACCACCGATTGACCCCCGTAGCTTCGCAGAGGTGGTTTGTATAGCGACCCCTTCAGCCCCGCAGTAGATACGCCACAGGGCGTGTGACTCGTGGTCCGAGGCGCTCCAGCAATTGATGAACGTTGTCCGACGCCACATTGGGATAATCCTCTCCGCACGTTGCCTAGCGGTTTCTGGCATCACGTCTGGTAATGGTAGAGTGGTCATTGGCGCGTGAGCAATCATGTGAGCGAGTTGTTCACCGGCGAGGGTGATCTCCCATGGATCGCCGAGAACATCGGCTCGCGATAGCCAGAGCTGCTTCTTTTGAAGCATCCAAACGAACCGTGAAAACTTCAAGTATCGCCAAACCTTTTCCACGCCGCCGGCATCGAGTTTCATACACAGTTGGATGCCCGCCCGCTGAGGTCGGGTACGAATCCGCGCTCGGCCGCACCTCGGGGTCGCCGTAAACTCCGGGTTGTGAGAGGTTCGAGTGACTGTTGGACTGTGCGCGAGCAATAGGCGTGCAAGGGTGACCTTTGTAAAGTTGCCGATCTTGTTTCGATAACTTACAGATAATAAAGGTACATAACTAGTCCAACTCCCGCCGCCTCCACCATTTTTATGAAAATCAGGCCACAAGGCTGAAGAAGGCAGCTTCTGGGCAGAAGTACCTTCCATTCCCGGTTGCGCCACGCAGGGCGAGACCATGGATGATCTTCGTTCTAATCTGCGAGAAGCGATTGAGGGATGTTTATCAGTTCCAGCTTGCCCGGCTGACCCACGCCACTTGCGCGGGAGCGCGAATATTTAGTCTGGGGCGAGCGAAAGACGGAGATTTTCAAGACAGTGTTTTCGCTGCACGCGGCGGGCTCTCCGGAAAAGCCTCGCTGATAATCCTGAGATTCGCGCAGGGTCTGAGCGAAAGCGAAGCCGGTCACGCGACATCTCCTACGCTCCTTCGAACGTGCACAAATCTGATAATTCCCCGTCTGTCCCGCTTTCCCCTCGCTTTGCAGCCTTCAGGCACGCTTCGCCGAAAGCCATGCCGCCGCCGTCAAACACGCTGTGATCACCATAGAAAAAACGATAGGAACCACAAACAGGTATCTCCAGCTCACAACCGTGATCGCCGCGAAGCAAAGAGCGAAAGCCCACACCGTGACGCGCATGGCCGCCAGCGACGGCGGCGGAAGGCCACCAAGTTGCCACGCCAACACCGCAGCGAACAGATAAAACGCGCCGACCGAAAATCCAGCCGCCACAAAGAGGTCCCAGTACGTCCGGCTGAACCCCTGCACCTCAAAGTGAATTGACCGCATCGAGGCGAGCATTGTATCCACGCCCCACGCGGGATCGGACTGACGAAAACCAAGTGTATGCCCGACCGCAAGCAGCAGGAGAAGAACAGCGGCAGTTCGATAAAACAGGGAAGCCTTCATGTCGCGCCTTGGCGGCAGCGTACCACAGCGAATGCCGCGCACGCTTCAATTCGCCCGCCATTGGCGGCTGGCAGCTCTGAAGACTTTGCCGCCCTCAGCAGCGCAATACGTTCGTGAGAACCCGCAGGACCCTACCCGGCCGGATGGGCGAAATCCTCTAGCGCATTGTCGCACCGGAGGAATAGCTCGCCCATCCTGGAAAAACTACCCGCAAACGAGCGCGAGCTTTAATGATGATCGTCGTGATCGTGCCGCCAGTTCCAGTAAGATTTCTGGTCCTCCGGCTTCAGCTTCTTATAATCCGTGTGCGGCCGATGCGTTTCCACCACCCACCGGTCGTAATACCCACCTTCGTCGCGATTCCACACATGATAGTCGGATCGATACGGATCGTACACCCGATAGCCGACGCTCGCGCTACATCCCGCCGACAGAAGCGCGCCGGCCAATAGAATTGACCCCAAGCTTTGTTTCAGTTTCAATGTCATCCCCTCCGGCTTGGGTTGTTGCACGCCACGTTCCTTCGCCGTCGCTCTGTGGAATCAGGCGTTTATGAAACCGTGAACTGCGCAACTATTTCCCCAGCGCGCAGATTTCGCCGCCGTCCCAACTGCGTTCCCGCGTCGTGCGCGATAATTGTTGCATCGTGAAGCGCTTTTCCCGATACGCATGGTCCGTGCTCGGATTCAACGTCATCGTGATTCTGTGGGGCGCGCTGGTGCGCGCATCCAGATCCGGCGACGGCTGCGGAAATAATTGGCCGCTTTGCAACGGGGCCGTTGTCCCCACCGCCCCTCGCATCGCGACCATCATCGAATTCACCCATCGCCTGAGCACCGGCCTCGCGTTGATCGCCGTCGTCGCCATGGCGATCTGGGCGTTCCGCGCCTTCGCGCCCGGCCCCGTCCGCAAGGCCGCCGCCGCGTCCGTATTCTTCATCCTCTCCGAAGCCCTGCTCGGCGCCGGACTCGTTCTGCTGCGCTACGTCGGCGAGGACGCCTCCATCGGACGCGCCGTGTATCTCTCCGCGCATCTCGTCAATACGTTATTGATGCTGGCCGCCATCGCGCTGACGGCCTATTGGGGCTCAGGACACGCGCCGGTTCGCTGGCCCTTCGAAGGCCTGCCGCCGAAACTCCTCGGCATCGCTCTGGCGATTGCGCTCCTGGTCGGCGTCAGCGGAGCCATCGCCGCCCTCGGCGACACGCTCTTCCCGGTGACATCCCTCCGCGAAGGCTGGCAAGCGGATTTCTCCTCCGCCTCGCACCTGTTCATTCGCCTGCGAATCTGGCACCCATTTCTCGCGACTCTCGGCGGCATGTACACGGTCGCCATCACACTCTGGATCTCGCGCCGCGCTCCTGTCTCGCGAGACTTCGCGATGGCAGTGCTAACTCTGGTCGCCCTGCAACTCACCGCGGGCATCGTAAACCTGACCCTGCTGGCCCCCATCTGGATGCAGATGATCCATCTCCTGCTCGCCGACCTGCTGTGGATTTCACTGGTCCTCTTCTCCGCAACCGCCGCCGGGCCGAGGCCCCAGGAAGCCGACGCCCCAGGCATCCTCACATGGACCGCACCCCTGAACCGCGCACGCCAGTAAGGGGATTCTGACCAGTCAGGTTACTCCCGCTGAGCTCCCGTAGCCGACCCCGCATCATTCTTCAAAAACCTCAACAATTGCGGCAGGAACACATCCGGAGCCTCCAGATGCGGCACATGCCCCAGATTCGGCAGCAGCACCAGCTCCGCTCCCGGAATCATCGACGCGATATGCTTCGCCCGCGCCGGAAAATCCGGACCATCTTTATCCCCGCCGATCACCATCGTCTTCACTTTGATCTTCGGCCAGTCGTAATCCACCGGATCCAGATACGTGATCTGCTGATAAATCGACCTCACCATCGCCAGCTTCGGCCATTCACTGCTCAACGTCGGTGCGTACAAAATCCGAACATACTTCTCATACTCCGGCTTCCACGCTCCCGGCGAAGGAAAATACCGCCGGATGTTGGCATAAAACGCCGCCCAGCGCTGATCGTTGGTTTGCGCCATCGTGGCCTTATAAGCCTCATCCGCGCCGCGCCAGGGCCGCTCATATCGCGGATCGTACAGCCCGATCGGATTGTAAATCACGGCCTTCTCGGTGATATCTGGAAATGATGCCGCAAATCGCGTCGCCAGCATTCCGCCCATCGAATGCCCGACCACGGAAACCTTGGTGATCCCCAGCGTCGTCAGCAGCTTCCTCGAATTCAGCGCCATGTCGTGAAAGTTGTAAGGGATGATCGGCTTCGACGATCTTCCGAATCCGATCTGAT
>DATGGL010000304.1:0-26666 GCA_035308605.1 Bryobacteraceae bacterium | reverse complement strand
GTTCCGCCGACCAGCTCGTTCAGATCGTGGCCTGAGGAGAACACCTTGCCCGCCGCTGCGAGGATAACGGCGCGAACGCCAGACGTTTCCGCAATCTGGTCCATACAGGCGATCAACTCGCGCATCAGATCGAGCGACATCGCGTTGCGACGCTCGGGACGATTCAGCGTTACGACTGCGAGGGAACCTTCGCGCTCAGACCGGATGTAGCTATACATGCTCTCAATATAGCTCCCGCTTCTGATGAACTTTAGGAAGCGCCCGCCTTACGGGCCGCCGCCCAGCGCTTCTTTTGCGCATCCGCCATTTTCTTGCGAGTCTCCGCGCTCATCACGCGCGTCCGCTTGGGGGCCGGGCTGGACCCGGTCCGTATCGCGGCCATCCAGGCTGGCGGCCGGCCGCGTCGTTTTCCATGCGACCCTGCCAGCCTCTCTAAAACGATCAAAGCTTCGTCGATGGCGACGCGTTCCGCGCGCAAGGCAGCGATCATTTTGAGAACGTCCATAGTGGGTAAGGACATTGTAACCCTCGTCGCGAAAAATTCAAATGGTCTTAGGTTAACGATTCGACGAATCCGGGTATAATCGGGAACATGAAATTGTCTCTCGGGGTCATATGTCTTATGTCATCCGCCGCGTTTGGTTCTTCGATTTATGACTACACCATGAAATCGATCGAGGGCGCGCCCACGCCGCTCGCAGGTTTCAAAGGAAAACTTCTGCTGGTGGTGAACGTCGCCAGCCGATGCGGTTTTACACCTCAATACACAGGCTTGGAAGCGCTTTACGAAAAGTACAAAGATCAAGGCTTCGTCATCGCGGGATTCCCGGCGAATAATTTCATGAGTCAGGAGCCTGGCTCCGATCAGGAGATCAAGACATTCTGTTCCAGCAAATACAACGTCAGCTTCCCGTTGTTTTCGAAAATATCCGTGAAGGGCGAAGACAAAGCGCCGCTCTATCAGTTCCTGACCGACACAAGAGCAAATCCCACCACCGGGGGCGAAATCAAGTGGAACTTCACCAAGTTTCTGGTCGACCGTAACGGCAAGGTGATCCAGCGATTTGAGCCGACGGTGACACCAGAGGAAATGGAAGCAGCGATTCAGAAGGCGCTCAAGCAATAGCGCATGCCGAAAATTCTGGTGACCGGCGGCGCCGGGTATATCGGCTCCGTCACCAGTCGTCACTTGATCGATCGCGGGTATCAAGTCGTCGTGGTCGATGATCTTTCGCGGGGCCATCGACATAGCGTTCCCGGCGAGCTTCTGCGCGTGATTTCGTTGCAAGACGCCGATGCACTCGCGCGAGCGCTCGAAGGCGCGGACGCCGTGATGCATTTCGCGGCATACATTGCCGTGGGCGAGTCGACGCGCGAGCCTGAGTTGTACTTCTCCAACAACATCGGCGGAACTCTGTCGCTGTTCCAGGCGATGAATCGCGCTCAAGTCCGCCGCCTGGTCTTTTCGTCGACGGCAGCGGTCTACGGCAATCCCGAAAGCGTGCCGATCCCCGAAGACGCGCCCTTCGGTCCCGTCAGCCCATACGGCGAATCCAAGGCGGCCGTGGAGCGAATTCTTGGCCAGCTTGACGTCTGCCGCGGAGTACGCAGCGTTATCCTGCGATACTTCAATGCGTGCGGCGCCGAACGCGATCTTGGCGAGGAGCACGAACCTGAGACTCACCTGATCCCGCTCCTGTTTCGCGCCATCGAGACCGGCCAACCGGTCCAAATCTTCGGAAACGATTATCCGACCAGCGATGGAACCTGCGTCCGCGACTACATTCATGTCAGCGATCTGGCGCAGGCGCACATCATGGCCCTGGAACATCTGCTGGCCGGCGGCGCATCCAGCGCGTTTAACGTCGGAACAGGAACAGGGCACACGGTTCTCGAAGTCCTTCGCGCCGTGGAAGCCGTAACCGGAAAGAAAGTTCCGTACACGATCGCGCCGCGCCGCGAGGGCGATGCGGCCGAACTCGTCGCCGATTCGCGTAAGCTGCGAGACACGCTCGGATGGAAGCCGGTTCGCAGCGATCTGCGCGACATCGTCCGGGACGCCTGGGCTTTTTTCAGCCGGTAGAATAAAAGTACAGAGGTCCGCATGCCGCTTCTGTTCGCTCTCATGACTGTTTCTCTGATTGCCGCCGATCCAACGATTCAACCTCCCGTAGCCAAGACCGTTCCCAAGACGATGACGGTTCTGGGAGACACTCGAGTCGACAATTATTTCTGGCTACGCGATCGGAAAGACCCCGATACGGTGAAGTATCTCGAAGACGAGAATCGCTACACCGAGGCGATGATGAAATCGACCGACGGCCTGCAATCCAAGCTGTATTCGGAGATGCTCGGGCGCATCAAGCAGACCGATCTCAGCGTTCCTGTCAAGCGAGACAACTATTTCTACTATTCGCGGACCGAAGAAGGCAAACAGTATCCAATTTATTGCCGCAAGCAGGGATCGCTCGACGCGCCAGAAGAAGTTCTGCTCGATGGCAACGCGATGGCCGAGGGCAAGAAATATTTCCGCGTCGGCAACTTTCTGCCGAGCCCGAACCACCGTCTGCTGGCCTATTCCGTCGATTTTGAAGGCGACGAAGCTTATACCATTCACGTGAAGGATCTTGGGACCGGCAGACTCCTATCCGACGAGATTCCCAATACTTATTATTCGCTGGAATGGGGCAATGACAACGCGACGTTTTTCTACACGGTTCTCGATCCCGCCAAACGTCCCTTTAAAGTCTTCCGCCACACTCTCGGCGGCAAAAAGGACCCGTTGGTCTATCACGAGACCGACGAGCGGTTCACAGTCGAATTGGCGAAGACGCTCAGCCGCGCGTACATTCTGATTAACATCGGTAGCTCCCTGACCTCCGAAGTCCGTTACGTCAGCGCGGATCGGCCTAAGGGAAAATTTCAAGTGGTTCTGCCTCGCGTGCAGGAAACCGAATACGACCTCACTCATCATGGCGACTCTTTCTTCATCCGCACCAACGACGGAGCGAAGACGTTTCGCGTCATCCAGGCGCCGGTCACGGATCCGTCGAAAGCCAACTGGAAAGAAATGTTGGCGGCCCGCGCCGATGTCACCGTCGAAAGAGTGACCGCCTTTAAGGATTACCTGGTCATCGAAGAGCGCGACAGGGGATTGACCAAGATTCGCATCACCGATTTCGCGAATAACCATACGCATTACGTCGATTTTTCCGAGCCCGTTTACACCGCCGGCCTCAACGGGAATGCGGAGTTCTCTAGCACGCTGGTGCGATTCACGTACACATCGCTGGTGGCCTCGAATTCCGTGTTCGATTACAACATGGAAACTCACGCGCGCGAGTTGAAAAAGCAGCAGGACGTTCTCGGCGGCTACGATCCCTCGCAATATCAGTCCGAGCGCGTCTACGCGACCGCTTCGGACGGTATTAAGATCCCCATCTCACTCGTTTACAAAAAAGGATTGATTAAAAACGGACAAGCGCCGATGCTACTGTACGGCTACGGCGCGTATGGAATCAGTATCGATCCGACATTCGCCTCGGACCGGCTGAGTCTGCTCGATCGAGGCTTCGTATACGCGATCGCGCATATCCGCGGGGGCGGGGATCTTGGAAAGCCATGGCATGAAGACGGACGAATTCTGAAGAAGAGAAATACGTTCACGGATTTCATCGCGGTCGCCGAATATCTGGTCTCTGAAAAGTTCAGCTCGCCCGATCGAATCGCGATAATGGGCGGAAGCGCGGGCGGATTGTTGATGGGCGCGGTGACGAATATGCGGCCCGATCTGTTCGCGGTAGTGGTCGCGATGGTGCCGTTCGTCGATTCATTGAACACGATGCTCGACGCGTCTTTGCCGTTGACTGTCGGCGAATACGAAGAGTGGGGCAATCCGAATGAAGAGAAATACTACGACTACATGAAATCGTACGCGCCTTACGAACACGTCGAGGGCAAGCGATATCCCAAAATCCTCATCACAGCCGGTCTCAACGATCCGCGCGTGTCTTACTGGGAGCCTGCGAAATGGGCTGCGAAGCTCCGGGCGATGAAAAGCGACAAAAATATCCTGCTGCTGAAGACCAACATGGGTAGCGGGCACTTTGGAGCATCCGGCCGCTATGAGCATTTGAAGGAGACGGCCTTTAACTACGCTTTCATTTTGACCGCTCTGGGCGTCCAGTAATGGCTGCGGCGTTCGGGCGTAGAATGAAAGAGAGGATTAAGACATGTCTTGGACGACCGCCTTTTGCCGCGTCGGTGTAGGATTTCTCACACTCGCAATGTCTTTTGCTTCTCCAAACCCGCCGATCCCGCCGCCGTCGACCGATGTGTCGCTCGCGAAAATGCCTGGCAAGGAAACCGCCGTGTTCGCTGGCGGATGCTTTTGGGGCGTCCAATCCGTTTTTCAGCGTGTGAAAGGTGTCATATCCACGACTGCCGGATATTCCGGAGGATCCGCGCAAACGGCGACTTACAAGCAGGTGATCACCGAGACTACCGGACACGCCGAATCGGTTGAGGTGGTCTACGATCCTTCGCGGATCACTTACGGGCAGTTGCTGCGAATCTATTTCTCGGTCGCGCACGATCCGACGCAGTTGAACCGGCAGGGACCGGATGTCGGAACGTCGTACCGGTCCGCGATCTTTTATAGCAACGAAGAGCAAAAGCGTCTGGCGCAAGCCTACATCGCCCAGCTCGACCGCGACAAGGTTTTCCATGCGAAGATCGTCACCGATGTGACCCCTTTGAAAGCCTTCTATCGCGCCGAAGACTATCATCAGGATTACGCGTACTACAATCCGAACAACCCCTATATTCAGGTCTGCGATCGCCCAAAGATTGAGGCTCTGCAGCAGCAATTTCCGGAGTTGTTCCTGGAATACAAGCCCAAGAAGTAGCAAGGCGGAATTCGCCGTCGAGATAGCTTCCCTACGCGCATCGCGGCTTCTATAATCGGAGCCATGGATCCGTCGCCAGCAAAAGTTCTGATCCGCGAACCGAAAACGGCATCCGAAGCGTTCGTCGGGGCGACACGCGTGCGTTATCAGGTGCTCGGGCTCACTTTCCTGATGGCATTCCTGATGTATATGGAACGCGGCGCAATTGGGGCGGCCACGCCCAACATCATGCGCGAATTCGGCATCAGCAAGATCACCATGGGGTGGAGCGTTTCCGCGTTCAACTGGTCTTACGCGTTGTTCCAGGTTCCCGGCGGATGGCTGGCGGACCGGTTCGGCTCGCGCATCGTCTTGGCGGCCGCGATTGCGTGGTGGTCCGCCTTCACGGCCGGTACCGGGCTGTCCTTCAATGCCGCTTCGCTGGCGGTCACGCGGTTTCTGTTTGGAGCAGGCGAGGCCGCGGCGTTTCCGGCCGGGTCGCGCGCATTAGCGCGGTGGCTCCCGGTCGGGCAGCGGGCTTTCGGACAAGGGTTTCAGCATTCCGGCTCGCGTCTGGGCGCGGCGCTGGCGCCTGCGATCGTTGTGTCACTGATGGCGGTTTCCGGCTGGCGGCCGGTGTTCTACATGTTCGGCGCGGCTGGAATTGTGTGGGCGATCGTCTGGTACGCATATTATCGCAACGAACCGGGCGAACATCCCCGCACGAACGCGGCTGAGGTGAATCTGTTGCCGAAGCCGGCGGGTTCGCTGTCGAACAAAAGCGTGCCCTGGCGGCTGATTCTTCGGAGCCGGGACCTTTGGTACCTGAGCGTGGCTTATTTTTGCTACGGATGGGTGCTGTGGTTATATCTGGCCTGGTTCCCCACCTATCTTCGAGAAGCTCGCCACTTTACTTCCCTCAAGAGTGGTCTGGCAAGTATTCCGCTATTCGCGGCGACTCTTGCTAATGTCGCGGGAGGCGTGCTGTCGGATAGACTGGCCGCGAAATTCCGGGATCTGCGGCGCGGGCGGCTGATGGTTTCGATTTGTGGATTCGGCATCGCGGCGCTGGCATTGCTTCCTGGGGTACTGGCGAGCAGCCCCGTTACGGCGCTGGCATGCCTCACGGTAGCATTGGGAGGGCTGGAGCTTACTGTGGCAGTTTCCTGGGCGATCTGTCTCGACATCGGCGGCGATTACTGCGGATCTGTTTCGTCGGTGATGAACACCTGGGGAAATCTTGGCGGCGCGATCTCGGCGGTGATGGTCGGCTACTTGGCCACTTGGATGGGGTGGACGTCACCGTTCCTGCTAGCCAGCGTTCTATGTTTGTTGTCTGCAATCATGGTCAGCCGCATCGATCCCCGGCGCTCAGCCGTATAGAAGCTCCGAATGCGGCGACCCGCTTACTTCGTGCCCGCTCAGTGTGATGATCGATAGCAGCAACGAGCGGATGGTCCATTTGTCTCTAAACGTCACGCTAGGAAAGCCGGAAGCGGCACACGACGCCGACGTCGTCGCAGTACCACATGTATCCTTCCCAAATCGTCATGCCGTGGGGCAGAGGATCAGTGTCGGCGAGCTGGATCTTCTCGACCATTTCGCCGGTTTCCGGATCATGCTTGAAGAAGGCGTTCAGATTCGAATCCGCGACCCAGAGATACTTGCCTTCCCAGCCAATGCCGTGCGGACGGTTCCCAGCGGTAGGGAACTTGGTTTGCACCACCCAGGTTTTCGGATCGACGCAGTAAACGGTGCGCGAGGGCGGCACCGCAAACCACAACTTTCCGTCTCGCCACTCCTGCCCATGGGCGCCGGTTCCGGGCGCCATCGCCCCCTGAATACGGCCCGCATCAAATCCTCCAACCTGCTTCGACGCCCCGCCAGCGGGACGCGGCGGATTCGCGCGCGCCAGCGGACTGCTGCGGGCGGGAGGGTCGCCGGCCAATTGATAAATGACGCCCGCGCCGGGTGTGAAGTGACGCTCCAGCGCTTTTCCTGTGTAGGCGTCGGCGCGAACGATTTCGCGATTGTACGTTGATCCGATCCACAGGGTTTCGCCGTCGTAGGTAATCCCGCTGGACTTGTCGGTCTCGGTTTCGAAGGAGCGCACTACGTCTCCCTTGTAAGTGACCAGGTGGGCCTTATTGCCGGCGCCTTGATCGATGATCCAGAGGCCGGCGGAGGTCGCCTGCAATCCGTTGGGCTTGGGATCCGGCCCCGGAGCCTCGAAAACAATCTCGACTTTACCGGATTTGCGCGCGGGAATCCGGCCGAGATCCAGGGGGAGCGCGCTTGCAAAAGGAGCCGAGGCGGCTGCTGCGAGAAACGTCCTGCGCTTCATGAGGCGTACCTGCCTTTCGCCTGATAATAGCGACGCGGGGTTACGGCGTCAATGGAGTGTCAGCACCCGGGTCCCTCCGCAACTATGGCTGCACCGAGCCAGATTTTTCGTGGATCTTCTGTAAGGAAGCTTGTGAATTATGTGACCGGCGAAGCTGGTTTTCCGCTTCCAGCCAGTCTCGTTCTGACGTGCCTGAAGGACGGCCCTGCTGCACCCACAACTCATGAGCTAACTTCGCGATATCGCCATGAGCGGGTTCCTGACTGTCTACGTTAATGTCGATCTCCGGGTAATGCGCGCTGTCAACCGCCGAGGCTGTCTTCGATTTCCCGTCATGATCGCTGAATTGTGGCATGAGTGCTCCTGCTTCGAAATGTTTAATAACCCTCAAACGGCGGGGAGTTCCGCCCGAGCGTCCGGCTTGAAGACATCTCTTCCCGCGTCTGAGGGCAATGGTGTGACGAGACGGGCCGATAACTTGAACCGGCTTAACCGTTACGGTGGAATCAGCTCGGCGCAAGCACCTGATGGCGGCTGGCGACACTGCCATCCGCGCTTTTCAATTCCGTGAAAATCGTGGTCGACAGCAGCGTCAGGCCGCCCAGAAAAACGAAAGCCTTATGAATCCCCACGATCATTTGCGGAGACGTCGAATGGAAGCGATCCGGGATGAACCAGGCAGCCGCCAGTGACGCCAGCGCGACTCCGAAGCTGATGGACATCTGCTGCATGGTACTGGCTATCGAACTGGCGCCGCTCGCCTGCTGGTCGGAAACGTCGGAATAGACAAGCGTGTTCATGCTGGTATATTGCAGCGAGCTGAAGAATCCGAAGCATAGCGCTTGCAGGACGATAAACCAGATGGGCGTGGAAGCGCCAATCGTCGCGAAGATCAGAATCAGAAAGCCAAGGACCAGGGTGTTCGAGATCAGCACGCCGCGATAGCCGAAGCGGGCGAGAATGTGCGGCATGGTGGGCTTCAGCGTCATGGCCGCAATAGCCTGCGGCATCAGTAGAAGGCCGGATTGGACCGGAGTGAACCCCAACCCGACTTGATAGAGCAGCGGAAGGATGAATGGAATTCCTCCGATGCCCAGGCGGGTGAAGAAGCTTCCGCTGACAGCCGCGCGAAAAGTCCGGATTCGAAACAGGCTCAATGCCAGCAAGGGAAACTCGGTCTTCGCCGCGTGAATGCCATAAGCGGCGAGCAGCACCATGGAAGTCGCGAGCATCTCGAGGATTTCGCGTGTGTTGAGCGAATGCTCCCCGAAAACCTCCAGCACATAGGAAAGCAACGCGATTCCCGAGCCGAAAAGAATCAGCCCGATAACATCCAGCGGATTGGACTTTTCCCGGTAATCCGGCAGGTGCAGGTAAACCAGGACCAAGCCGGCCAAGCCAATGGGCAAGTTGAGGAAGAAGATGACTCGCCAATGCAGAAATGCGACAATCAGGCCACCTGCGATCGGCCCCAGCATCGGACCAATCAGTCCCGGGATCGCGACGAAGCTCATCGCGCGGACCAGTTCGGATTTCGCGAAGGTTCGCACCAGCGTGAGACGCCCGACCGGAACCATCATCGATCCGCCGCAGCCTTGCAGGATGCGGCAGGCGACCAATACGTGGAGGTCAGTGGACAACCCACATAGCAGAGAGCCCAACGTGAATAGCCCGATGGCGGATGCGAAGACGCGGCGAGTCCCAAATCGATCCGCCATCCAGCCGCTGATCGGAATAAAGACAGCCAGGCTCAGCGTATAGCTGGATAACACCGACTTCATGCTGAGTGGCGCGACCTTGAGCGCAGCCGCGACGGTGGGGACCGCGGTGTTCAGAATGGTCGTGTCGAGCGATTCCATGAAGAACGCCACGGCGACCAGCCAAGGCAACAGTCTCTTTCCGGCAACGCCCGGTTCCATAGACTTCACGATAGCCGCTCGCGCTCAAGCTGTGCAGCGGCTTTTGCCATTCGCATGACCTTTTATTTGCTGGCGGCGAACAAAAAATGCGATCCCGAGGCAGGCGTCCCGATCAGAAGGACCAGTCACGGTTTCATGTTGCAAAACTTAAGCTGCCCGTTCGCGCCGCGTCGCAATTAGATGGGTTCATGAATCTATGAATTGAGCAAGGCTGGTTGCAATCTTGCTAGAGAAAACTTGGTGGAGGTCTATTTGTGAAAAACTCGAACCTTTTAAGGCTTGCGATATTCGGCTTGCTGTGTGCCGGTTTCGTCTCGCTCTTGCCAGACATCAAACGCTACATCAGAATTAGCACCATGTAGGCGGCCAGAAACAATTGTAGAGAATTCCCTCGTAACGTTACGGCATCGAAAACGTAAATGTAAGATTTCGCGCGATTCCATGCCGGTTGTGAAACGGCGTGCTTCATGCGTTCATCTAACCCGCGAGTTCAGGACAAGAGTAGAAGCTGAATGAAGTCAATCATCCATGCCAAGAGCCTTGTTTACCCAAGAGTTAATCGGAATGAACGCAAGTTTTGCAGCGAGCCGGTCATTATAAGAATGCTCTTCCTGAACCGATAATTTCGCAGTCAACTCAATCGTTTATTTGGAGGAGAGAATGGATCATCATCCCAAACGTCATACGATCGCGCTCGCCGGAGCCGTTTTGTGTGTGCTTGTCCTGGGCTTTTATCAGGCCACGCGGGCACAACAATCCAGCGGGCAAGGCACGTTCTCGGTAGACACACAGCAAGTGCTCTTCGCGAATGTGCCCGCCGGGGGCGCGATGAATCAAACCGTCCATATTAGTGCGCCCACTTCGACAATGGTGTCCGTGAGCACAAGCAATACGGCATCGTGGCTACAGATCACTCCGACTGGGGTAGTGAACGTGGCCGCGGGATCGCCAACCCCGTTAGTGCTGACCGCGAACACCGCCGGGTCGTCGGCGCTGGTTCCGGGAACCTACGAGACTTCCTTCACCGTCAACACGGTGAATAACACCGCGAATCCAACGATCGTAACCGTCACAATGACGGTGGGTGGATTAACGCTCCTCAGCGCCAGTCCAAACGTGCTGAATTTCACGGCGCAACCGGGTTCAAGCCAGGGATCGCCGCAAGCTATTCCGGTGGACGTTTCCTCGGCCACGCACACGCTTACCTACAACGTCACTGCTCAAACCCAAACCGGGTCCAACTGGCTGATCCCGTTCACATCCTCCGGAAGCACGGCTGCAACCGGCGCATCTCCGCTTCTTGTGGGCGTTAATCCGGCCGGACTGGCGACCGGCACCTACTATGGCGAGCTATTGGTGCAAAGCACATCTACTCCGGATTCACTTGCGATTGCAGTGGTTCTCACCGTCGGCAACACCCAAAACTTCAGTGTGACGCCTACGACTCTTGAACCGTTTGTGTATCAAATAGGAACCAACGCCACGGGCGCGCAACTCGCGCAGACGATAGCGCTAGCCTCCAACAGCTCAGGAACCTTCACGGCGACCATGAGCCCGCCGGTTTCATGGTTGACGATCACACCTGCAAGCGGAACGATCTCGGGTTCTTCCGGAGCGTCAGGCGCATCAGGAGCAAGCGGCGCTTCGGGCGCATCTGGAACCTCCGGCGCTAGTGGCGCATCGGGAGCATCCGGGACGAGCGGGGCTTCCGGCGCTAGCGGAGCGTCGGGCGCAAGCGGAGCTTCGGGAGCCAGTGGAGCGACAGGAGCTTCGGGAGCGGCCGGCGGGAATACAGTAACGTTGACGGCAAATCCAGCGGGTCTGCAGCCGGGGATCTACACTACTACGGCGATAATTTCTATCGCGGGCCAAACATCCGCGGCGTCCCTTCCCGTGACTTTGGTGGTCACCACGAATCCCGTTCTGCAGCTTTCGGGCACCACCTTGACTTTCACGGCTGCAGCCGGGGCATCGCAGGCTCCTGCCGGTCAATCGATACAGGTAAATACGGTCGGAGTTGGCAACACGGTGCCAGTGACCGTGTCCTCGGACTCAGCCTGGTTGCAGGCAACCGCATCGAGCGCGAACTCGCCGGCGACCATTACGGTGACTGCAAATGCATCGACGCTTGGCGCCGGTGACTATATTGGGCACATTATCGTGCGCCCGGCAAACGGGGATCAGTACGCCTTCGTGGTTACCGTGAATTTCACTGTGACCGCACAGACGGCGCCGTTCACTGCCGGTCCTCCGATATTGTTATTCACCTATAAGACAGGTACATTTGCTCCCCCGGCGCAACTGGTTCAGATACAAAGCAGCCAGGGAGCCGCCAGCAAGGTTCCCTTTACGTTCTCAACATTCACAACCTCATCGCCTAATTGCCCGAGCGGCTGGTTGCTGGTTGCTTCCACGAGCAGCCCGTCAGGCGCTAGCGGTGCATCCGGTGCCAGTGGTGCATCCGGCGCCAGCGGTGCATCGGGTGCAAGCGGTGCATCGGGTGCAAGCGGTGCATCGGGCACGAGCGGTGCATCAGGTGCTAGCGGTGCATCGGGTGCGAGCGGTGCATCGGGCGCGAGTGGTGCCTCGGGTGCAAGCGGTGCATCCGGCGCGAGCGGAGCATCGGGTGCGAGTGGCGCATCTGGCGCGAGTGGTGCATCGGGCGCGAGCGGCGCAACTGGAGCCACGGGTACAAGCGGCACGAGCTTCACGACTCCTAACGTGCTTTCCGTCAGCGTAAACCCGGCTAGTCTGTCGCCGGGAGTGTGCTCAGGCACTATCTCCGTAACCTTCGGATCTGGTGCAAGCGGCGCGTCCGGAGCCTCGGGCGCGTCCGGAGTCAGTGGAGCCTCCGGCGCGACCGCCAACACGACGCTGCAAATTCCGGTGATCGTCGACGTGAGCTCGACGCCGTTGTTGCGACTCAGCATGCCGGTGAATTTTGGAGTCGAGACGGCAGCGCAGTGTGCGACCGGAACGAGCGGAGCGTCGGGCGCCTCTGGATCGAGTGGGGCCGCTGGTGCAAGCGGCGCATCCGGCGCATCCGGCGCAAGCGGCGCATCCGGTGCTTCCGGAGCCAGTGGTACTTCGGGCGCGAGCGGAGCCACGGGCGCGTCTGGAGCCAGTGGGGCGGCTGGTGCGAGCACCTGCACGCCGATCGAGCGTCAAATCTCGATTACCAGCACCGATGGGAACTCGGCCCTCAGCTTCCTGGCCGTAGCGTCCAACACTGGTTCGCAAGGATGGCTGTTCGTCGCGCCGAACAGCGGCCAGACGCCGGAAACGTTGACCGTTCTGATCGATCCTGCGGGATTAACCCCGGGTACGTATACGGGCCAGGTGACGATCAGTTCGGGCGTGACGTCAGCCACTTCTGGCGGAAACTCGGGACAAGTACCTGCCCCGAGTCTGCCCGCGCCGTTCACCATCCCCGTGACGCTCACGATTACTTCGCCGAGTAGTTCGAGCACCACGACGGCGACGGCGTCTCAATGATTCACGCGTAGCTACATCGTCCCCTAATTTTGAGGCCGTGGAACCGGATCACCACTCCGGTTCCCAGCCTCGCTTTTTCTTGACCAATCGCATCAGTGAGTCAATCAATTTAGGAAACTCACTTTTCGAATTTGACGTTGTGATGTTCTAAAGCCGTGAAACGAACAGCACGTCACAGAGTCGAATGTTCGAGGTATAACTTGGTTCTGGCTTGGCCGCCGGGAGTTTCCGGCGGCCATTTTTTAGGACGGAACGCCGAAATTGGTGTGGTTCAGGATGTTGAAGAACTCGCATCTGACTTGAATCCGGCGGGATTCCGTTTTCCCCCAGGGGAACGACTTGGCCAACACGAACGGCTTCACTGCGCTGAAATAAAACTTCGGCTCTTACGAATCGCTGCATCGCGCGCTCCGCTAACCCGGGATCCTGCGTGCGACAAAACGGCACGCTTTGCCGAGATAAAAGAACGCTCCGATAAGGGACCCCAGCGTGTTGGTGATCAAGTCGGACATGCTCGAATCCCGGGTCGGCAGAAATACCTGGACGAGTTCGATGAACAGGCTGATCGCGCATCCTACAGCGGACGCCGTGAGGGCGGGCCGCCCGACGCCACGCGCCGCAAAATATGCGCAAAGGAAGAAGCCTACCGGCACAAAGCCAAAGATATTGATCAGCGTGTCCTGCCAGAATCCCCAGGACCAGTTGAATGCCCTCCAGACCGGATCGAGCACCGTTGCGTTGACCAGCATATAGTTCGCCGGAATGCGAAGATCGGTTCCGGAGGCAACCCTTTTGTGCACGACGTTGTGCGCGACGTTATGCACCACCGTTCCGGCGCGCTCATCGAAGAGGTAAAGCGCGATACAAGCATCATCCCCGGATATTTGCGGCCCGCCCGTTCTTGTCCAACTCTCCGTATGACGCGCGATTTGGTCGGCGGTCAGTTGACGGGAGTAAATGGCGAGACCCCGCAGGATTCCTGACCAGCTATCGTTGGACGTCGGCGTAGTGCCTAAGACGAGCTGGCCACTGAATTCGCGGTCCGAAACAATGAAGGATCGAGATTCCTGCAACTTTACTCCGTCCCGATAAATCGTCGCTCCGGAAGGTCCCAAGCTCACCGTCCACAACCGGGCGGAGCCATCGCGAAGTGCGTTGTCAACGTACATCGTGGATATTTTCGCGGGGCGCCAGGCGAGCCAGGGCTCCACGCGCAGTTCCAGATCGCTGACGGATTGGTGGAGACCGAAGCCTCGGGCTTCTTTGGGATCGTAAAAGGCAAGGAGGGTGCCGCTTTCCGGCGGCTGGCCAGGCTGCATCCAGATTTCCAGACTGTGGCCGTCGACGCCAGGGCCGCTCTCGACGGGTTCCACGCTGACGATAACACCGTGCTCGCCAAACTGCACGCCATTGGAATTCGAGGTCCACGCGACGTCGTTGTGGGGCGCATGGAATGGCGTCAGGCCGGCATACAACACGATGCACAGCAGAATGAGATTAATGAGGAGGAGCGTCCTCACCGGGTAATTACTTGGCCCATAGATCTCTAACCTTTTTCGCGGTAGCGCCGTCCAGAATAAGAGGCGGCATACCCTTGGGGCCCCTCCCAATCAGAACCCGGTCGGCGGCCGGGGTGTCCCCGTAATCGACCTGGGGGTTCGCCTGGAAGAGATCCGTAGAGTGATCGTCGTTGTCCAACCCGCAAGCGTGCAGCAGTTCGTGTACCGCAATCACCGTCATAACTCCTGCTCCGACTGGACGCTGCCCGCTGGGTGTGTTTACCAGGGGTTCGCTCGGCAGATAGATGAATCCTTTTTCGACCACATTTTCAGGATCACGCCAAAAAAGCAGGGTTTGGCCATGAAGGCGTCCTCCATCGAATTGTCCTGAACGGGTTTGGCCATCGTAAGACGCGGAGACCGGGCCGCTGGCGGTTTGCACTGTGAGATTAGGCTCCGCCTTGTCCGTCTGCTTCGGTTCGACTATGCTGACTCCGAGTTTGTGCGCGGAAGAAAGATTGTTAAACTCGCGGAGCGCTTGCCGAAAAACATGTCCCCAGCTTCCGGCGAGCTGGCTGACTTTTATTACCAGCTTTCCCGACGTCCTTACGCTGTCAGTCCAGGCGATCATCTCATTTCCTCTCTGCTTTCTCTTCTCGAATTCTACCGCTCTGCCCCTGAGCCCTCGCAGAGCCTCTTCAACCTCCTGGAGCTGCGATAATCGGTTAGGCTATTTGACTGATTATGGAGAGCACCCTCCGTAGCGTGTTGCTGGCTTTCAGCGTTAGCTGCCTGTCGTATGTACTGGCAGCGGCGCCCGACCCACCCGTCAATTTCCAGCGGCAGATTCGGCCGATCCTTTCCGATAACTGTTTTCAATGCCACGGGCCGGATGAGGGAGCCCGGATGGCCAACCTCAGGCTGGACATTCGTGAAGGCGCATATGCCACGCGAAAGAACGGCGCCGTAATCGCTCCGGGCAGGCCGGATGAAAGCCTCTTGATCCGCCGGGTGACTTCCTCGAGCGCGGCCACCGTCATGCCGCCGGCGTCTTCGCACAAGAGCTTGACCACCGAACAGAAGGATTTGTTGAGGCGCTGGGTAGCGCAAGGCGCGCCGTGGAAGGATCATTGGGCGTTCGTCGCACCGGTTCGACCAGCCTTACCTGCTCCGAAGGATGGCGCTTGGGCCAGGAACGCAATTGATCGCTTCGTTCTCGCTACGCTCGAAGCCAATGGGCTGCGGCCGGCTCCGGAAGCCGCTCGCACGAGTTTGATCCGGCGCGTGACGCTGGATCTTACGGGTCTGCCGCCGGAGCCGGCCGACGTGAAAGCGTTCGTGCACGATGCTTCGCCGGACGCGTACGAAAAGGTGGTGGATCGGCTGCTCGCCTCGCAGCATTACGGAGAACACCGGGCGCACTACTGGCTCGACGCGGCGCGGTACGCCGATACCCAGGGCTTGCATATCGACAACTATCGCGAGATGTGGCCGTATCGCGACTGGGTGATTCAAGCGTTCAATCGAAACCTTCCGTTCGATCAATTCACGGTCGAGCAGCTAGCCGGGGATCTGCTTCCGAATACCACGCTCGAGCAGAAAATCGCGTCCGGATTCCAGCGCTGCAATGTCACGACGAATGAAGGCGGATCGATTCCCGGTGAGGTCGCCGCGATGTATGCGAAGGATCGCGCCGACACCACTGGGGCGGCGTGGCTGGGACTAACGGTCGGCTGCGCTACCTGCCACGATCACAAATTCGATCCCATCTCTCAGAAGGACTATTACTCGCTGACGGCCTTCTTCCGGAATACCACGCAGTATGCGCTCGACGGGAACGTTCCGGACACTCCGCCTGTTGTGGTCGTTCCCAAGACAGAAGACCGCCAAAGGTGGGACGAACTTACGGCCCAGCGGCGCACTCTGGTCGACACGCTTGCGCGCACAGGCTCACCCGGTTCGGGATTCGAGAATTGGCTGCGATCGCCAGCGCGTAGTGACGTTAAGCCGGCGTTTCTGTCGTCGCAAGTCATCCAGGTGAGTCTTGACGATAGTATTTCCACGATTCGAAACGGACGCCGCAAGCGTCTGAAAACACCTGCCGGTATCACTCTGGGCGACGGTCCGGCCGGGATCGCCAAGGCGTTGTACTTTGGCAAGGAAGCTTCCGTTATTCTGCCCGATGTTCCGGACATCGATACCGGGAAGGCGTTCACTATCTCGACTTGGGTGCGTATTCCGGCGACGAATCGGAACTTTGTGTTCGCCAGTCAGTTCAAGAGCCAGGAAAAAAGCGGCGAGAAAAAGAACTGGGGATGGACGATCGGCGTTGAAGCCAGCAACACGGAGCCGCGCGTGCCGGCCATTACGCTAAGAGGCGCCGATGGCCAGTACATTAGCGCAAGACCCGCGGCTGAGTATGCCCTGAAAGCCGGTACCTGGTATCACCTCGCGTTCGCCTACGACGGCAGCCGCAACCGGACCGGTCTGACTTTGTATATCAACGGAGAATTCGTTCCCAGCTTCGGAACGGGTGAGGACCTTCCTCCACTTGAAAGCTCCATCCGCACGAGTTCGCCGTTGCATCTTGGAAATCGGGGAAAAGACTTTTTTGAGAACGGCGCGATTGCCGGTTTCCGCATTCTGAATCGTCGCGTGGATGAACAGGGCGCACGCGGGCTATACGAGGCCGACGCGCTGGAAGCAGCAGCGAAACGAAGCGTGCCGGATCTGACGGAGAACGGCCGGCGGGCGCTTGCTTCATACTATGCTTCCGAAGTGGATCCGGCCGGCCGAGAAGCTTCGGCTACGCTCCATAAAGTAGACGCCGAAAGGCTGGCGATCGCTCGCCGCGGTGCGACGACTTTCGTGCAACAGGAACGGACGGATACCGATCCGGAGGCGCACATCCTCTATCGGGGGATGTACGACCAGATGCGCGATGAAGTCCATCCGAATGTGCCGTCGGTGTTGCCGCCGCTTTCGCAGTCCGCGCCGCGCAATCGTCTGGGGCTGGCGCGCTGGATGATCGAGCCTTCCAATCCTTTGATGGCTCGCGTCACCGTGAACCGGTTTTGGCAGGAGATTTTTGGCACGGGCCTGGTGAAGACTTCGGAGGACTTCGGCTCGCAAGGCGATCCCCCGTCGCATCCGGAACTGCTTGACTGGCTAGCGGTGGAGTTTCGCGAATCGGGCTGGGACGTAAAGAAGCTACTCCGGCTGGTTGTCACGTCCGCCACGTATCGTCAATCGGCCCAGACTACGCCGGAGAAGTTGGAGCGCGACCTGGACAACCGCCTGTTGTCGCGCGGCCCTCGATTCCGCATGGACGCCGAAATGGTCCGGGATTACGCGCTCGCCGCCAGCGGACTGCTGGTCCCCACGATTGGTGGCCCTAGCGTCAAGCCTTACCAGCCGCCGAATATCTGGGAAGCCGTCGCCATGAATAACAGCAACACACGGTTCTACAAGGCCGATCACGGCGACAAGTTGTACCGTCGCAGCCTGTATACGTTCTGGAAACGCAGCGCGCCCCCGGCATCGATGGATATTTTCAATGCGCCGTCCCGCGAAGTGTGCATCCTGCGCCGGGATCGCACGAATACACCGCTGCAAGCGCTAGTCACAATGAACGACCCACAATTCGTTGAGGCGGCCAGAACGCTGGCTCAAAACGCCCTGCTATCTTCGCGCGCCGATATCAACGCACAGTTGACGTATATGGCGGTCCGTCTGCTGGCCCGCGATTTCGATGCGAAGGAGCGCGATATTGTGATGCGCTCTTATAAGGATTACCTCGCGTTTTACGAGTCCGCGCAGGGTGATGCGCGAAAGCTGGTGAGCGTGGGAGAATCCGCGGCGAATCCAAGCCTGCCTGTTTCGCAGCTCGCCGCCATGACGATGGTGTCGAACGAACTGATGAATCTTGACGAGGTCCTGACAAAATGATGGATCCATCACAGGAAGCCCTAGCGACGGAAACACGGCGGCAATTCTTCGGACGCGGCGCGCGCGGGATTGGATCGCTGGCTCTGTTCTCATTGCTCAATGAGTCTGCCAGCGGGGCGGCGGGCAAGTCTGCCATCGGAGGGTTGCCCGGGCTCCCGCATTTCGCGCCGAAGGCCAGGCGCGCGATTTACCTGCACATGCTGGGCGCGCCTCCGCAGATGGAGACGTTCGACTACAAGCCGAAAATGCAGAGCTGGTTCGACAAGGACCTGCCGGAGTCCATTCGCAGCGGGCAGCGTCTTACGACGATGACGGCGGGCCAAACTCGTTTTCCCATCGCTCCGTCGGTTTTCAAATTTCAGCAGTATGGGCAAAGCGGCGCCTGGATTTCCGATCTTCTTCCCGAGACGGCCAAGATGGTGGACGATATCGCCATCATTCGTTCCATGAACACCGATGCCATCAATCATGAGCCGGCTGTCACGTTCCTTCAGACCGGGTTCATGATCGCCGGCAAGCCGTGCATCGGCTCGTGGATCTCGTATGGCCTGGGCAGCATGAATCAGTCGCTGCCGACGTTCGTCGTAATGAACGCGACGCATTCGAATCCGAAGGCCAATGTGCAGGCGATTTCGGCGCGGCTGTGGAGCTCAGGGTTTCTCTCGGGCCAATACTCTGGCGTAGCGCTGCGATCGGGCGGGGATCCGGTCCTTTTTATAGGCAATCCGGAGGGCGTGCCGGTGAAGATTCGCCGCCGCATGTTGGATGCGCTTGGCGAAATGAATGAGATCCAAGCGAAACAGATCGCCGATCCCGAGACACAAGTGCGCATCGCGCAGTATGAGATGGCTTTCCGGATGCAGGCGTCGGTACCGGATCTCACGGATATTTCCAAAGAGCCCGACAGCACGTTCAAGCTCTATGGAGAAGACGCGCGCAAAGGAGGCACCTTCGCGAACTGCTGTTTGATGGCCCGCCGCATGATGGAGCGCGATGTGCGCTTTGTGCAGGTTTATCATCGCGGATGGGATGTGCACGGTCTGCTTCCGGAAGTATTGCCCAGCCAGTGCAAAGACGTTGACCGGGCCTCATGGGCCTTGGTCCAGGATTTGAAAGCACGCGGGCTTCTGGATGACACTCTAGTCATCTGGGGCGGCGAGTTCGGCCGCACGATCTACTCGCAAGGCAAGCTGACTCCGACCGACTACGGCCGCGATCATCATCCGCGCTGTTTCTCACTGTGGCTCGCGGGCGGTGGCATCAAAGGCGGCGTGGTGCATGGCGAAACCGACGAATTCTCCTACAACATCGTCAAGGACCCGGTGCACGTCAGGGACTTCCAGGCAACCATTCTGAACAGATTTGGCATCGACGACACGCGATTCACCTTTAAGTTTCAGGGACTCGATCAAAAGCTGACAGGCACGGAAAAGAAGGCGATCGTCGTGAAAGAAATTCTGGCGTAAACGCGGCGCCGGTCAATAGGTGATTGAAGTCAGCACCGATGGCTTCGGCGGAATCGGCTGATCCAGCTCCGGAATTTTCAGGTCGGGCATGGGCTTGGCTTCGAACAGCTTGCGGCATGGAATTGCCAGCAGGCGTGCTACGCGGGTTGCCTTCTGCCGCCGGGCGCTGTCCGTCGAAATGCCTGTCTTCGCGTACATCTGCCGGTACAACTTGGAGATAAATAGAAACGCGAGACGTCCGCGCAGCGTAGGCACGCATTTGGACCGTTCCCAGACCTCGCCGAGACCATAGAAGGTATCCCAGACGCCTTGGGTCCGTTCGCGGATCTCGTCGGTGGTCATGGTCTCGTGCGGGCTGAACATCTTTGGGCGTGAGCTGGCCGGAATCAGCCAATACCGCGTGATCGGAATGCCCTCCACGTGCGGGACGCTTCCGCTCATGTTCTTCTCCCAACGATCAAAATCGACGGTGCCGGGAAACGGGGTCATCATGACAAATTGGGCAAACGTGAGATCGGCCTGTTTCGCCAGGGCCGCAGTGGCTGCAAAGGTATCCGCGCGATCGGACGTGAGCCCGAAGATAAAGGACCCCAAAACGTGCACGCCGTGCTCTTTGAAGGTCCGGAGCCGGGTCGCCAGATCGTCGCCGGCGGAATTGAATTCCTTGAATACGGCTTTCAGACCCTCTGCCGTGACGGATTCCACGCCGACCAGCGCGCCTTTGATCCGGGCGCGCCGCATGGCATTGAGGAACTGAGAATCCTCCGCGGCTTCCATGGTGATTTGTGTGAAGAAGACCATGTCGGCGGGAAGCTTTGCGAGTTTTTCCATCAACTCGAAGCGCTCCGCGCGAATGCCGTTCAGCTCTTCGACGCGGTGCCGGTTGCCTTGCTTCTCGGCGAGGCGGATGTCGGTAAGGGTTACGGGATAGAAGTTGTCGTCCGCCAGGGCGATGAAGCGATAGCCTAACCGCCGCAGCGTAACGATTTCCTCGATGACGGCATCCGACCCACGCTGCCGCGGCTTCTGGCCGTCCGTACGCCACACGGAACAAAACGAACAATGCTTCGGACAGCCGCGTACGGTTTGCACCGAAGCCCACATATAACTGGCACGGGGAGCCAGATCCCAGCGTGCCGGCAGGAACCGCTCGGCAGAAATACGGCCACCATCGTAAGTCTCTTGCAATGTTCCTTTAATTGCATCGGCGATCGCATCGGCCCACACGACGTCGCCGTCTCCCTTTACGACGGCGTGCGCCCCACCCAATTCGCGAGCCTCCTCGGGATACAGCGTCGCGTGAATTCCGCCATAGATCACCCACGCTCCACGTTCGCGGGCGATGCGACCGACTTCCATGCCTCGCAGAGCGTTTCCGGTATGGATGCCGATCCCGACAATATCGCCGCGCTCTATCAGCTCCGGCCGAATCTGTTCCAGAGTCTCGTCAGTGACGACGGGATCTCCATACTGGGCCGGCGTCGCGGCGGCCAGTACGTACAACCAGCGCGGTGTAATGACACCGATTCCGAAGGAAGTATCGCTGGGGTTAATAAGGTGAATCCGCATCGTCGAAAGTTAGACTCCTTGCTCGCGCTACACTACCGCGAATCTCCACACGCACACTTCGCCAAAATGAAGATTTCCGCTTTCCTGTGGCCGCTTTCCAGCTACTTCGCGGCCGAACAGTTTCCGGCGTCGACTTTTAAGCGCTGCACCAATTTGCCGGCAGTCTCGCGCGCGTCAGATGGCCCTGAGTAGGTGCCAACATCTTGCCAGCCGCGAACGACGGATGCTGGAGTAGGCCTAGTGCTTCGCGGACCGCGCCTTAGGTATCAAGGACCACTTGAGTATACTTCATTGCGCGCGCGTGAGCTCATTGCGCCCCGGGCCGGCCGGTGGCGGCGCCTGATAATTACGCGACACGATGCCGCAGAGCCTCGCCCGCCAAAAGCCTTCGGCAATTTTCCACAGCCACTTTCAGACTTCGATCCCATGTGCCCGCTGTCAGCCAGGATACGTGCGGGGCGAGGACGACATTGTCCAGATGGAGAAGAGGTTCGCTTGCTGAGACCGGTTCGGCCGCGAACACATCCAATCCCGCCGCGCCAAGCTGGCCCGTCTGGAGCGATTCGACCAGTGCATCCTGCCGCACCAGGCCGCCACGCGCGGTATTGATCAAGATTGCGCCAGTCCGCATCATCGCGAGCTGTTCCCGGCTGATCATGTTGGCGGTGGCGGGCGTCAACGGCACATGCAGAGAAACAATATCGGCTTCGCGAAGAAGTTCAGGTAACTCCCGAAATGCTTGCATTGCGCCCGGGTTGGGCTGCTGATCTGTGTAGATTACATGGGCGCCCATCGCTTTCAGAATCGGCGCGACCATCTGCGCGACAGCTCCGTAGCCCACCAAGCCCACGGTTTTTTCCGCCAGCTCGCCAAACGTATCCTGGATGTCCGGGCCAAGACTCCAGCGGCCTTCGCGGGTTGCCCGATCTAAGACGGGCAAACGCCGAAGACAGGCCAGCATCAGCAGAATGGTCATTTCAGCCACGGCACGGGAATTCGTTCCCGGCATGTTGCACACCGCGATATCGCGCGATCGGGCTGCCTCAAGATCGATGGTATTGACGCCAATGCCAATTTTCTGAATCAGGCGGAGCTTTGGAGCGCGGGCAATGTCTGCCGCGCTCAGCGGTCGTAGAACATGCCAGAGCACCTCTGTCGTGGGAAGTAGACCATAGAATCGTTCGTCGTCGCTCTCATCGCACCAATCCACGGAGAGTTCGTGGGACGCAAGAGAGGCGAGGTCCCGCTGCCACGCGGGGCCCGGGGAGTAATGCAGAAGTACGTTCATGTACCCCACGGGAACGCGCTGCGCGGCGGCAGCGCTCCATCCCCTCCGAGCGTTTCTGCGATTCGCAAACCCTCATTCCATTTCGCCATTCGTTCCGACCTGGCGAAGGATCCGACCTTCAACATGTGCGAGCCCCAGCCAACCGCCAGGTGAACAATTGTGACATCTTCGGTTTCTCCGGAGCGGGCCGAGATGATTGTGTTCCAACCCGATTCCACGGCCGCGTCGAACGCAGCTTTTGTTTCGGTCAACGTACCTGCCTGATTCACCTTGATGAGCGCGGTGTTGCAGGCTCCACTTGCCGCCGCGGCGCGAATCCGGTGGGCGTCCGTGACCAGGAAGTCATCGCCCACCACGGCTACGTTTCCGGCAGCCGCCCTAAAACGGACGAAGCCGGTCGAATCATCCTCCGCCAATGGATCTTCAATCGCGACGATCGGGTATCTGGAAATCCAATCGAGAATGAGGCCGGCCATGCCATCGGAATCGAGTTCTCGTTGCTCCAAGCCCAATCGGTAACACCCCGCTTCGCCGAATTGGGATGCGGCGATATCCAGCGAGATGGCAACCTGTTCGCCCGGACGAAAGCCCGCGCGTTCGATGGCGCGGAGCAGCATGTCGAGGGCTTCTGCGTTGGTGCGAAACATCGGCCAGAAGCCGCCCTCGTCGGCGACGCCGGCAAGGCAGCCCGTTTCCGCCATCAATGTTCCGGCGCTGCTGTAAACTTCGGCCGTCCAGTCCAGGGCCTCGGTATAGCTGGCAGCGCCCACTGGGATCACCATGAAATCCTGGATGTCCACGCGTCGTCCGGCGTGCGCGCCGCCGCCGAAAATCTGGATCTCCGGAAGGGGCAAGCGAACCGGACGGTCACCGGCGAGATATCGCCACAACGGTACGCCGGCGTTATGCGCAGCCGCGTGGGCCGCGCTCATCGACGCCGCGACAATCGCATTCCCACCCAGCGCGGATTTGTCCGGTGTCCCGTCGAGCGCGATCAACTTGGCGTCGATCGCGCATTGATCCTCGGCGTCCAGTCCGATGAGCGCTGGGGCAATCCTGGTCCGCACGGCGTTCAGCGCAGTCAAAACATCTCTGCCCTGGAACCGGGCTCCGCCGTCGCGCAGATCCACTGCCTCGCCTGATCCCGTGGATGCTCCGGCTGGAGCAAGCGCGCGTCCGATAGCGCCGGAGACCAGACGCGTCTCCACTTCGATCGTCGGCCGCCCACGAGAATCCCACAAGCGGCGACCTAGGATGCATTCGATCGCGCTCTTAGACAATACCCAGCTCCTCAGCCCACGTTCGGCGGATCGTCTCCAGCCGTTCGGGGCGTTCCCGGAGCAAGAAGCGGCCAACCCGCCGCACCCGGCTCTTGTCTTCTTCGGTCAGATATTCCACGGGCGACTTGCCATCCGCGCGCGCGAGGAAAAGTCCAGGCAGCAACGCAGAGGCCCGTGCTTCAAGCTGCTCACTCGGCTCCCAAATAACTTCGTTCATGTAGGCTTCCCGCATTGTCTCAAAGCAGCGGAGGAAGCCCCGAGACGCACTCGGCGTCCAGAGGCACTTCAAAAGCAGGTGATTCAGGCAGAATGCGAGGTCAAACGCGGGGTCGCCGTACCAGGCGCACTCGGCATCCAGGAACACAGGACCCGTTGGGCCCACCAATATGTTCTTCGGACTGACGTCGCCATGGACTAGAACATATTTCGATGCCATTGTCATTTTGACCAGATCCAACAGGGCCGGCGCCAGGTCGGTATGCACCCGTGCCGTCGATTCAAGGTAAGGCTCCATTCGTATGCTTCGAAAATTGAAATCCGTCGGAAACAGAGCGGCGACATCGGGATTGTTTGCTGTCGCCGCGTGAATGCGCCCGAGAACCTCGCCTACTTTGAACGCGAATCCGGAATCAGCTCTTCCATCCCGAAGTTCGAGCTTCCACAATGGATGCGACTCAGCGGAAAGATACTCCATTGCAAACAAATTCTGGTCGACATCGTGACCGACGATCCTCGGTACTGTGCCGGGAAGAATCGAGGCCACCACCTTCATCCACGCGACTTCATAACGATTTCGTTCAATCGGAGCAAACCAGTCTTTCTCGACGCGCAGCTTTGGCAGCGCGCGCTTCACACATACACTGCCACCGCGCAGGTCGACGCGCCAGATCTCCGACGATACCCCTCCGGGAAGGGCTTCGTACCGTGGTACCTCGTCCGCGCGAATGAGCCCTATCTTCCGAAGTGATTGGGTAAGGACTCCGGTTTCCGCAGGCACGCTCATAATGAGGCTTCTTTCGGTCAACTAGGTCGCCGCAATCTGTGCACAAGGCATGTTGCGGCCGGCGCGATTTTCAGGGCTGGCGGATATATTGGCCGGCCTTGTCACGTTCGGCTTCCGCTCCGGTGTGAGGATCACTGACAGCCTCCGGGGGCCGCTTGCGCCAGCGCCATCGAAACTTGCCATCGTTCTGATCCTGGAACGCAACGCGAGCGGGTACCAACAATTCAACTTCAGTTCCCGCTGAAGCGCTGCTGAAGACCTGGAGCCGGGCCCCGATGCGGTCCGCCCTTTCCTTCATGCCGGGTAGCCCCCAGTGTCCGTCCCGGCCCTTCAGTAGAACGTCCGGTTCGATACCCCGGCCGTCATCGCGAACCACCAGACGGAATTGATTCGAGCTGTATTTCATCTCGACATCGATGCGTTTCGCAGCGGAATGACGAAATGCGTTGGTCAGCGCCTCCCGCCCAATCCGATAGATTTCATCCCGGATCAGCGGGTGCAGCGGCCTTCGCTGCCCTTCCACGATGATGCGAAACTCGACTTCCGGTCCATTGATGTTGGGAGGGTAGAAGTCCCGCTGAACTCGCGCGAACGCCTGCTCCAGGTCAAGTGAGACACTTTGTGACGTTCGTAATCCTCGAACCGCATTTCGGCCCTCGTCGATCACCTGGGTCATCAGTTGAATGGCGCGAGTCAGGATTGGCTTAACGTTGGAATCCGAAGGCAGGCTGTCCGCCGCGGTGTGAACCTGCATGGAAGCGCTGAGGAAACCCTGGAGAAGCGTGTCATGGAGTTCCTGCGCGATACGCGTGCGTTCGGCCAGGCGCTCATCGAAACGGGCCTTGATGATCCCGGCGATCTGCCGGACCCGGAGCCGGTATAAAGCGGACGCCACGAAAATCAGGCTGGCGAGACACAGGAGTATGAACCAGTTCGTTTGAAACCACGCGGGAGCAATGCTCAAATCCAGGCTCGCGCCCGTGTCATCCCAAATGCCATCGTCGTTGGAAGCCATTACGCGGAACTTGTAGGTTCCCGGGCGAAGCTTGGTGTAGTATGCCTGCCGGCGCGTGCCGACGTCCTGCCAGTCGTTATCGACGCCTTCGAGCTTATAGCGAAACAGAGCCCGCTCTGGCACTGCGAGCCTCAGAGCCGTGTAGTCGATCTGCAGGTTCTCGGTGCGCGCAGGAAGCGTGAGACCGTTGGAACCCGCGTAAGTTTTCGCGGCGGTGATCACGGCTGAAATAATGACCAGCGGCCTTCCGCTGTTTCGGCGCAGCGCGCTTGGGTCCAGCCATGCGATGCCCCTGGTGGTCGCGAACCATAACCGGCCGTCTGGGGCTTCCACAACGGACGGCTGAGGCAATGTTTCCCCGGAGAGGCCGGGAAGACCATCCAACTCATCGAAATGGTCCGCGGAAACCGCCGATTCCGGATCCTGGATCCAGTTCCGCAAGTCTGCGCCGGTAACGTGGGTTATGCCCGAGAAACCATTAATCCAAAGGTCGCCCGTTTCCGTTTCTACGATGCCCGACACGCGGCCCGGCAGACGCCGGTCCTTCCAATGCATCAAATAAAAATGGCCATCCTTGACGAGTTGAATGCCGCCGGGCCCTCCCAACCAAACGTGATCGCCGCGGACCGACATTGTATTTTCGGAGACGCCTCGTTTGCCATCGGGGAAGGCGAACCGGCGGTAGGTTGAGCCGTCCCACTCCACGACCTTGTTGGAAAAGCCAAACCACACGTTTCCGGAATGGTCGTCCACCATCGCGCCAATGACGCCGGGCTTCTTGCCGAGGGCGTCGTTTTGATCGATCCACGCGCCGTGGGACAAGCGATACGCCCGGCCGCTGCTGGTGGTAATCCATGGTTCGTTGTTACGGTCGACCGCGACGAACAGCACCGTGTCCAGGCTCTCTTCCGGATAATGCAGAGGCGATAATCCCTTGCCGGAGGAACGCCAAAG
>DATGGL010000303.1:0-9050 GCA_035308605.1 Bryobacteraceae bacterium | reverse complement strand
GCCTGGCTCTACGACGAATTGACCCGGGCCTGCGTTGCGCCGCCGGGGATGGGGCACCTGGAAGATCCGCGCCTGACCACCGATCTCACCATGGCGCGGGATTTCGATCTGGGCATCAGCGGGCCGCCGTTGTCGATCTCGATGGACTTCATCGCGTCGGGCATGGTGGAGATGATCGGCGGACTGGCGGCGGGTTTGGTGCTGGCGGCGTTCGCGTGGTGGGCGCCACTGGTGCTGGCGGGAGCGTGGATCGGGACCCATTGGCTGCTGCGCGAGAGCGGCGTGTGGAAGGATCGCAATACGGACGAGGTTCGGCAAGCGCAGCGGCATGCCGACTACGCGTATCGCCTGGCGGTGGACGCGCCGGCGGCGAAGGAACTGCGGCTGTTCGGGCTTGCGGGGTGGACGGTGGAGCGTTTCACGTCGCGGCGGAGGCTGCTGCTGGATCTGCAATGGCGGGCGACGCGATTGCGGGAGCAGCCGGTCCTGTGGAGCCTGCTGCTGGTGCTGTCCGCGAATGTCCTGGTGTTCTCGGCGATCGCGCGGGACGCACTGGACGGACGGCTGGCGCTGGGGTTGATGGTGACCTTCGCGAGCGCGGCGGCGGGCACCAGCATGATCGCGTTCGGTGGATTGTCATGGGCTCTGGATGGCGCGGCTGCGCCGGTGAACGCGGTGCTCCGGCTACGGGAGGCGATGGGTCCGGCGGGAGCGCTGCGGCAGGGAAGCGGGAGCGCACAACGGATGCCGGGGCGCGAAATCCGGTTTCGAAACGTGCGCTTTGCTTACCCGGCGGCGTCGGGATCGAGTACACCGGTGCTCGACGGGTTCGATCTGACGATCCCCGCCGGATCGTCGCTCGCGATTGTCGGGCAGAACGGGGCGGGGAAAACGACGCTCGCGAAATTGTTGTGCCGGTTGTACGATCCGCAGGACGGGGCGATTGAGATCGACGGCGTGGATCTGCGCGAGATCGACATCGATGCGTGGCGGGCGCGCGTCACCGCCGTGTTCCAGGATTTCATTCGCTTCGAGCTGCCGCTGCGCGACAATGTTTCGCCGTCGGGCGCGCCCGACGCTGTGATCGAAGAGGCTCTGGCAAAGGCCGGCGCGGCACATCTGGCGAAGCTCGACACCGTGCTCGCGCGCGGGTATGAGAACGGGACCGATTTATCGGGCGGACAGTGGCAGCGCGTCGCGCTGGCGCGAACGTTGTGCGCCGTCGAGATGGGCGCGGGATTGGTTTTGTTGGACGAACCGACGGCGCAGCTCGACGTGCGGGGCGAAGCGGAAATCTTCGAGCGCATTCTTGCCGCGACGCGGCATGCCACGACGATTCTGATCTCGCACCGGTTTTCGACGGTGCGGCAGGCGGATCGAATTTGTGTTCTGGAAAACGGCCGTGTTGTCGAACTGGGCAGCCACGACGAGCTGATGGCCGCGAACGGCCGCTATCGGACGATGTTCGAGATGCAGGCGTCACGTTTTGAAACGGAAGCCGGCGAGGAAGGAGTTCCGCTGGATGCCCCGGCCTAAGAATGTAGCGGACCAAATGCCGCCTGCGTTGCCGGCGATGTGGCGGGCGCTGAAACGGGCGTACCATGCTGAGCCTCGGCTGCTGCCGGTCGCGTTCGGGCTGGCGTTACTGGCGGCGCTTCCGGATGCGCTGCTCGCCCTGTGGATGAAGTTTCTGGCGGACGGGCTGCTGCGGCACGATCGGGGGCTGGCGATGGCGGCGGCAGTGGGGCTGGCGATATCGGCCGTGGCCACCTGGTTTTTAAAAGTGACCAGCGACCGCACGCAGCGGCGATTTCGCGACCGGGTCGCGGTGGCGCTGGAAGCGCACGTGGCGGGACTGCAAGCCTCGGTCGCGACGGTCGCGCATCATGAACGTCCGGAATATCTGGACCGGCTCGCGATGCTGCGCGATCAGGTTTTCGTGCTGGATCACATGTACATGTCGCTGTTTTCGACATGTGGATGGATACTGCGGCTGGGCGTGACGGTGGCGCTGCTGGTTTCGATTCACCCGGTGTTGGCTCTGCTGGTCGTGTTTGCCCTGCCGACGGTGTTTACCTCGGCGTGGCGCCCCGGCGTGGAACGCGCCGTTCAAGAACGTTCGGCGCCGGCGAATCGACTGGCGCGGCATCTTTTCAATACGGCGACCACGGCGCCGCCGGGCAAGGAAGTGCGGGTCACGCGGATTGGCAATCGGCTGGTGAAGCAGCGGCGCGAGGCGTGGGAACGTTGGTATCGTCCCGTGGCCGGGGCGCGATGGGGAACGGCGGCGTGGCAGATTCTGGCCTGGGCGATTTTCGGGGCGGGCTTTGTGGCGGCCGTGGTGTTTGTCTCGGCGGGGATCAAAGGAACGCCGGGTCAGGTGTTGCTGGTATTGGCTGCGGGCTCGCGATTGTCCGCCTACATCGGCGCGACGGTCGGCGAGATTGGTTTTCTGCGAGGCTTCTGGCTCGACGGTTCGCGCCGCATGGCGTGGCTGGAAGATTACGCGGCGTCGCTGGTTGAACATGCGGACTCGCCTGCGCCGGATCGATTGATCGACGGGATCCGCTTCGAGAACGTTTCGTTCGCGTATCCGGGGACCGAGCGGAGGGTGCTCGAAAACGTCAATCTGGATTTGAAGGCCGGGTCGGTGGTCGCGATTGTCGGGGAGAATGGGGCCGGCAAGAGCACGCTGGTGAAGCTGCTGTGCCGGATGTATGAGCCGGATGACGGACGCATTCTGGTGGATGGGGCGGACCTGTCGCGGATTCGCGCCGATGACTGGCGGGGGCGGCTGGCGGGCGCGTTTCAGGATTTCTTCCGCTTCGAATTTCAGGCGCGGCATTCGGTGGGCGTGGGCGATCTTCCGCGGCTGGAAGATGCGCCGGCGGTGGTCGCGGCGGTCGATCGGGCGGGAGCGGCGGACGTGGTGGAGCATCTGAAGTTGGGACTCGAGACGCAGCTTGGCGCGACTTGGCCGGAGGGCGCGGAGGTTAGCTTCGGGCAGTGGCAGAAGCTGGCGCTGGCTCGCGGATTCATGCGGGATCGTCCGCTGGTGATTGTGCTCGACGAGCCGACTGCGGCGCTGGATGCGGAGACGGAGCACGCTTTGTTCGAACGCTACGCGGCGGTCGCGCGCGGGGGCGGGAACCGGGACTCGAACGGGCGGATCACGATACTGGTGTCGCACCGGTTCAGCACGGTGCGGATGGCGGATCGGATCGTGGTGCTCGACGGCGCGCGGGTGGTGGAAGTGGGGACGCATGAGGAGTTGATGGCGAAGGGCGGGCAGTACTCGGAGTTGTATGGAATTCAGGCGGCGGCGTATCGGTAGGCGTCTAAAAAAGGCAGGCCGGGGGCCTGCCCTACTAGAGGATGTGATAATAGCCGTCGCGCTGGAGGACTTCTACGGGGATTCCAAAGAGACCGGTGAGGGTGGGGGCGGTGAGCACGTCCTGCTTGGCGCCGTCTTCGAAGACTCTGCCGTCGCGAATCAGGAAGACGCGGGACATTTCGGGGATGATGTCGGGCAGATGATGCGTCACCATGATGATGCTGATGCCGCTGTTTGCAAGTTTGCGCAATAGCTCGCGCAGTTCGTAGGTGGCGCGGAGATCGAGGCTGGTGGTCGGCTCGTCCAGCACCAGCGCTTGCGGATCGTGCACCAGGGCGCGGGCGATGAGGACGCGGCGGGCTTCGCCGGACGACATCTCGTCGGTATCGCGCGCGGCCAGGTGGGAGATCTCGAGAACATCCATCACCTGATCGGCTTTCTTCTCCATGGCCGGGGTCACGGTGTGATACGGCCAGACGCCGACGCTGCCGAAGAAGCCGGAGAGCACGATTTCGCGGCCGGAGAAGGGGCGGGTGCATAGCTGCATCCAATCGTTCGAGACGATGCCCAGGTGGTAGCGAAGGTCGAACAGGTTCCAGGTATCGCGACCCAGGATGCGCAGCGACCAGGGCTCGTCTTTCTGGATCGGATACAGATCACGGGTGATGGCTTTGATGAGCGAAGACTTGCCGGAGCCGTTGGGGCCCAGGATCGCCGCGTGTTCGCCGGCCGCGATGGAAAGCGTGATGCTGTCGAGAACGATGCGTTCGCTGCGCTTGAGCGTGACGTTTTGAAAATCGATCAGGGGAACGGACATGAAGAAACCATTCTAGACGGCGAAGTCGGCGGGTCGCCGCTGCCATAATGTAATTCATGAAACTTGCGACCGTTCTGGCGTCGGCGGCGTTACTCTGCCGGGCGCAAAGCGGGCTCACCAGCGGCGACCTGTACAAGCTTCGTTCGGTGGGCGAAGTGGAGATCTCGCCGGATGGTTCGCGCGTGGCGTATGCGGTCACGAATAACGATCAGCCGGGGCGGCCGTACTCGCGGACGTTCGTTATGAAGCTCGACACGTTGCAATCGGTTCCGCTGGGCGGTGAACGGGGACGGGCGTCTTCGCCGCGATGGTCGCGGGACGGGCAATGGATCGCGTACGCCGGCGCGGCCGGTCTCGCGATCGCGCGGGCGGACGGAAGCGGCGAAATACAGCTTGCGAAGATCGAGGGGACCAATCATCCGCTGCCGACTTCGGGCGATCGAATTGCCTGGGCGCCGGATTCCAAGCAGGTCGCTTTCATTTCCGCGAGCCCGGGCCCGGAAGCGGACGCGAACGGCGATCCGATGATGATCACGCGATATCTCTATAAGCCGACCGCGTCGGAGGGATTGACGCGCTTCAACGACAATCGCCGGCTGCATATTTTCGTCGTGGATATCGCGACCAAGGCGGTGCGTGAGCTGACCAGCGGCGACTTCTATGAGCATTCGATCGACTGGTCGCCGGATGGCAAGGAGATTCTGTTCGTTTCCAACCACGAGCCCGATCCGGATCGTTTTTTTAATTACGACATTTTCGCCGCAAATGTTTCGAGCGGCGCGGTGCGGCGGCTGACCGATACCAAGAACGCGGAATACCGGCCGGGGTGGTCGCCGGATGGCAAGACGATCGCGTATCAAGGCACGCGGCGGACGCTGACTTCGTCGGAAACGACGATGGAAGATACGCACACCTGGGTAATGAACGCCGACGGTTCGCATCGGCGCGAGCTGGATACGGGCATCGACAATCGGCAGGGCGCGCCGAAGTGGTCGCCGGACGGGAAATCACTGTATTTCACGGTGCAGGAGCGCGGATCGGTGCATTTGTATCGAGTGCCGGTGGCGGGCGGGCAGCCGGAACGCATCCCGATTGCGGGCAGCGTGGGATCGTGGTCGATCGCGAAAGACAATTCGCTGGCGTACGCGATGGCGACCGATTCCAGCCCGGGCGAGCTGTATTTACGGCGAGGCTCGGGCGAACCGGTGGCGCTTACGTCGCTGAATCACGATCTGCTGTCGACGAAGAAGCTGGGCGGCGTTGAATCCTTTACATTTAAGAGCGTCGACGGTTTGGAGATCGAGGCGTTTCTTACGAAGCCGCTGGTGGTTTCGGGAAAACATCCGTTGATCGTGATGATGCATGGAGGGCCGCATGGCGAACAAGGACCGCAGTTCAATGCGAAGGCTCAGGTTTATGCGGCTCACGGCTACGCGTCGCTGATGGTGAATTATCGCGGATCGACGGGATACGGGCAGAAGTTGGCGGACGCGATTTTCGCGGATCAGAACGGGAAGGAAGCGCAGGATGTGCTGGCGGGCGTCGACGCCGCGCTGGCGCGGTATCCGTGGCTCGATTCGAATCGCATGGGACTTGAAGGCGGAAGCTACGGCGGCCAGCTCACGAACTGGATTATCACGCGAACGGATCGTTTCAAAGCGGCGATCCCGACGGCGGGGATTTCGAACCTGATCACGCAGAATTACGTTTCGTATTATCACGATTACCTGGCGGTCGAATACGGGGCATTTCCGCATCAGAAGGGCGTAATGGACAAGCTGTGGGACCGGTCGGCGATTCGTTACGTGGACAAAGTGAAGACTCCGGTGCTGTTCATCCATGGAGAGAATGACAACGACGTGCCGATTGTGGAAGCCGAGCAGTTCTACATCGGGCTGCGGGACGTCGGCGTGGAGACGATCATGCTGCGTTACCCCAGGGAGGGCCACGGGTTGCGGGAAACGAAGCACGTGGTGGATGCGCTGGATCGCAGTATTGCGTGGTATGAGCGACACTTTTGAGCGGACGAATGGCATCGATTGAATACGGGCTCTCGCATTTGCGCGTACTTGAAGCCGAGAGTATTGACATTATTCGAGAAGTGGCGGCGGAGTTTTCGCGGCCCGCGATTTTGTATTCGATCGGGAAGGATTCTTCGGTTCTGCTGCGGCTCGGCGAAAAGGCGTTCGCACCGGCGCGGATGCCGTTTCCGCTGCTGCACGTGGATACCGGATTCAAGTTTCGCGAGATGCTTGAATTTCGCGACCGGATTGGGGAGAGACACCGGCTGATCGTGCACTCGAATCGCACGGCGATTGATGCTAAGACGAATCCGTTCGATCTGGGCACGTCGAAATGCTGCGGTCTGCTGAAGACGCGGGCGTTGCTGGATGCGCTGGCGGAGCATCGCATCGACGCGGCGATGGGCGGAGCGCGGCGGGAAGAGGAGCGATCGCGGGCGAAGGAGCGGATTTATTCACATCGCGACGCGCATGGCCAGTGGGATCCGCGGAATCAGCGGCCGGAGTTGTGGAATCTCTACAACGGGCGCATTGAAAACGGGGAGACGATGCGCGTGTTCCCGTTATCGAACTGGACCGAGCTCGACATCTGGCAGTACATCGAGCGGGAACAGATTCCCGTGGTTCCGTTGTATTTCGCGAAAGAGCGCGAGGTGCTGGCGCGCGGGGAACTGCTGATACCGACGGAGCACAATCCTCCGCTGCGGACGGGCGAGCAGGCGCAAACCGTGCTTTGCCGGATGCGGACGCTGGGCTGCACGTATTGCACGGGGGCGGTTCGATCCAGTGCGACGACGGTGGCTGAGATTATCGAAGAGCTGCGCGGGGCGGCGAGATCGGAGCGCGAGAACCGGCTGATCGATCACGATCAGAACGCGTCGATGGAACTGAAAAAGCGCGAGGGCTACTTTTAGTGGCTGAGCCGGAGCTGTTGCGATTCCTGACGGCCGGGAGCGTGGACGACGGCAAATCCACGCTGATGGGCCGGCTGCTGCATGATCTGAATGCGATTTATCAGGACCAGCTCGCCTCGGTTCGAGCTGCGTCGCCGGTGGGTTCGCCGAAGGGGATCGATTTTTCCCTGGTCACCGACGGGCTGAAGGCGGAACGCGAGCAGGGAATTACCATCGACGTTGCGTATCGATATTTCGCTACGCCGCGGCGCAGATTTATTGTCGCCGACACTCCGGGGCACGAGCAGTACACGCGCAATATGGCGACGGGAGCATCGACGGCGGGGGCGGCCGTGCTGCTGGTGGATGCGCGGAAGGGGGCGCTGTCGCAGACGTACCGGCACGCAGTGATCGCATGGCTGCTGGGCATCCGGCACTTTGCAGTTGCGGTGAACAAAATGGATCTGGTTGAATTTCGCGAAGACGAGTTTCGTGCGATCGAGCGCGGTTTCGGGGAATTCGCGGCGAAGCTTGCGGGATCGGCGGTGCAGTTCATCCCGACGTGCGCGCCCGATGGCGACAACGTGACGCGCAGATCCAGCCGGACGCCGTGGTTTCGCGGGCCGAGTCTGCTTGAGTATCTGGAAACGGTTCCAGTACGGCCGGCGAGCGGCGACCAGGCGCTGCGATTGCCGGTGCAAACGGTGCTGCGGCCGTCCGATGGAAGCCGATGGTACGCGGGCGAGATTGCGTCAGGATCGCTGCGGCGCGGGGATTCTGTGACCATTCTGCCGTCCCGGCAGGCTGCGCGAATCATCGGGCTGAGAGCCGCGGGCGACGAGGTTGAATCCGCGGTTGCGCCGCTTTCGGTGAGCGTTGCGTTCGAAAAGGAAATGGACATCGGACGCGGCGACATGCTGGCCGATCCAGGGCGTCCGCCCGTCTCGACAGGACGGATCGCGGCTACGGTTTTGTGGATGGGCGACGATCCGCTCGAAATTAACCGGCCGTATCTGCTGAAGCACACGTCGCGGTACGTGTGCGCCAGCGTGGTCCGGCTGGATGCGGTTCTCGATCCGCAAACGCTGACTCGGAACGCGGCCGATCGGCTGGCGATGAATGAGTTCGGCGAGGTCGAAATCGAGTGCCATCATCCGCTGTATTGCGACCCGTATTCGGAAAATCGAGCGACCGGGGCGTTTATTCTGGTGGATCCGATGCGCAACGGGACGCTAGCGGCGGGAATGATTCGCGGGCGCGACGCGGCGTCGAGCGCGTACAAGCCCGCGGGACACGGTCTGACGGTCTGGTTCACGGGATTGAGCTCGGCGGGTAAGACGACCATCAGCCGCGCCGTGCACGAAAAGCTCTGGGCGATGGGGTACAAGGTCGAACTGCTTGACGGCGACATTGTGCGGCAGCATCTGAGCAAGGATCTCGGCTTCAGCAAAGAAGATCGCGACGAGAATGTCCGGCGTATCGGGTTCGTGGCGGAGACGCTGACGCGGAACGGTGTGATCGTGCTGGTGTCGGCGATCTCGCCCTATCGGGCCGTGCGCGATGAGATCCGCGGGCGCATTGGAAGTTTTCTGGAAGTTTTTGTGAATGCGCCGCTGGAGGTTTGCGAGCAGCGGGATCTTAAGGGGATTTATCGGCGGGCGCGGTCGGGGGAATTGAGGATGGTCACGGGCGTGGATGATCCTTATGAGGCGCCGGCTGCGCCGGAGGTCGAGTGTCATACGGGGAGAGAGACGCTCGGGGAGAGTACGGCGAAGGTGCTGCGGGCGATCGAGGAGTGGTTCGGGCGGTCGGGGTAGAGACACTCGCGCTATCCGCTTGCTGTCGAGTCTGTGTGAAAACCGGTAACGTTAGTAAATTAAAAATCGACTCACAGAGGTGAGCCGATATATTCTCTACAATCCGGATCAAGACTTGTTACTGCCGCCGAGTTTGCGGGAGGAATTGGGGGAGCAGCACCTGGCGGT
>DATGGL010000302.1:0-2093 GCA_035308605.1 Bryobacteraceae bacterium | reverse complement strand
CTTTGGCGTTGACCATGCGGAAGGTATGTACCCCGAATCCTTCCATGAAGCGAAACGACCGGGGGATAGCGCGATCCGACATAATCCACATCGCCATGTGAATGCTTTCCGGCATCAGCGAGATGAAATCCCAGAAATTGTCGTGAGCGGTTTGCGCCTGCGGAAAACCTCGGTCAGGCTCCTGCTTCGCGGCGTGGATCAAGTCGGGAAACTTGATCGCATCCTGAATGAAAAACACCGGGATGTTGTTGCCAACGATGTCCCAGTTACCTTCCTTGGTATAAAGCTTCACCGCAAAGCCGCGCACATCGCGCGCGAGGTCGGGCGATCCTTTGTTGCCGGCCACGGTCGAAAACCTCACGAACGCGGGAGTCTTCTCGCCGGCCCGCTGGAATAGATCGGCGCGCGTTACATCGGTCAGCGGCTGATAGTTTTCGAAATAGCCATGGGCGCCGAATCCGCGAGCATGAACTACTCGTTCTGGAATCCGCTCGTGATCGAAATGGAAGATCTTTTCCCGAAAGTGGAAATCCTCCAGCGCGGTCGGCCCGCGAGCGCCAACTTTCAGGGAGTTCTGGTCGTCTGAGACTGGCACCCCTTGCTGGGTGGTCAGCGCCGGAATATCGCCCTTCGAGGTTTGATGAAGCTCACCGCCGGTGCCAGTCCGTTCGCCGCCGTTACTGACGATCCCTTTCATATTCCGGTTCGCCGGTTTAGCGCTTTTGCTTCGATCGCTAACGACCTTTCTAGTCATTGGCTCCCTCTTACTTGAAAATTTCGAATGAACAGGCGCTCGAGACGAAGGGCAAGCCCTTAGGCGAGCGCTGAACCTACTGTCTGTGTTGCAACGAAGCTGCCAACACCAGAGGAGAAAATTGGCCGCGCAAACGCGACCTAACTGAAGGATTGGCGCGTGGTTGGACCGCTACCGTGTAAAAAGGTGGGACTTCGACGCCTCGGCATTTCGCCGAAAGCTGGCCGCCGGCATTTCTCGACTACAGCTTCTCGACGAATTCGACGATTGCAGCCGCGGTATCGCCAGGATTGTCCAGCGGCACGTGATGGAACGCGCGCGGTATCTCCTTCAGCACCGAACCGCGAATCTTCCGATGCATCGCCTTGACGTGCGACGGACTTACCAGCCCGCTCTTATCGCCGCGCAGGAGGAGGGTCGGCATCTTTATCTGGCTGATCTTCGGCCGCGTCATCTTGATTCCATGCTTGCGCCACGCGCGGGTTTCCGGATCGAAGCGAAACGCCCACGTGCCGTTGGGCAGTTGTTCGGCGCCATGAAGTGCGAGCCGCTCGATTTCCAGGCGCGTCAGTGTCGTTTCCGGCGGCTGCAGGCGAAATTTCTTGATGATGTCGGCGGCGGAACGCAGCTCCGGACGAACTCCGCCATGCGATCGCCGGCGCCATCGCCACATCAGGCGGCGAAACAGCGGCGGCCCTCCATGCGGCGCGTCCACGATTATCAACGCCTCGAGCAAGTCAGGATGCGTGACTGCGACCCACTGCGCGACCGCGCCACCCATCGAGTGCCCAACCAGGATCACGCGCGTGCCAAGGTTCTCGATCAATCCGCGAACGTCCTTCAGATAAGACGGCGGACCATACGCACCGTCTTTGGCCCACTGACTTTGGCCGTGCCCGCGGAAATCCAGCGCGAGCACGCGTCCATAAGGCGTAAGCAGGGGCGCGACGCCGTCCCACCAATGCGCGTGCGCCGCGCCGCCATGCAACAGAACGAAAGTGTGTTTGTCAGGATCGCCGCCCCAATCCAGATAGTGCAGCTTGAGTCCTTCAACCTCGACGTACCGATGGGTCGGCTCCGATAGATCGGTAGCCGCTTGCTGTTGTGCCATAACCTGCGATTCTATTCGACGCGGAACGATGAGCATAGATTTTCATGCGCGCCTCGTCGTGCTAACAACCGCAGAACGATAGAGATTGCGAAGGAGTTTTTCTGATGGCTCTGAGACTTGAAAACAAAAATGCGTTAATCACCGGCGGTGCGAGCGGAATCGGACGCGCGACTGCTCTTCGATTTGCTGAAGAAGGCGCCAACATCTTCGTCGCCGACCGGCATCTCG
>DATGGL010000301.1:0-9702 GCA_035308605.1 Bryobacteraceae bacterium | reverse complement strand
GACTCGCAGTTCACCTCCACCATCACGCCCAGCTGTGAGCCCGGATGCACGTAGGTTCCAATCACGCCCTGCTTGGTCGATCGCGCCGATTTCTTCGAGGCCGACGCGATCCCGCGTTTGCGCAAAATCACCTCCGCGCCCGCCAGATCGCCGTTCGACTCCACCAGCGCGCTTTTGCACTCCATCATCCCCGCCCCGGTCCGATCCCGGAGCTGTTTTACAAGTTGTGCGTTGATCTCCATAATCTCTCTCGTGAAGCTTCCGCCCTCCGCAACGTCGCATCTGCAATTTGAGCCGCGACAGTCATGGAGCGCGTTCGCGCGCCGGCGAAACCCTCTCGCCCGGCCGCTACGAATTCCGCGTGGAAACTTCTTCCGCCGCCGCCTCTGTTCCCTCTGAGGTCGCGCTCTTCCTCGGCAGCGACATCGACGGCAGATCCTCGTCCGGCATGCTCTCCGACATGAGCTGCTCGGCGTACTTCGGATCGATGAACTGCGCGTACTCGGGGATCTCTTCCACCGGAGTCTCCTCGCCCGCCACGATCTTTTCCGCCGCGAAATCCTGCTCGGTCGCAAGCTGCCGGCCTTCCACCACCGCGTCGGAGATCTTGGTGGTGAACAGCCGGATCGCCCGCAGCGCGTCGTCGTTGCCGGGAATCACGTAATCCACTTTGTCCGGATCGCAATTGGTATCCACCACCGCGACCACCGGAATCCCCAGCTTGCGCGCCTCTTCCACCGCGATCGCTTCCTTGTTCGAGTCGATCACGAACAGCAGATCCGGCAGGCCGTTCATTTCCTTGATGCCCGCCAGGTTCTGGTTCAGATGCTTTCTTTCGCGCTCCAGCCGGATCACTTCCTTCTTCGCGCGCCCGTCCCAGTTTCCTTCGGCGGCCATCGCGTCCAGATCTTTCAGCCGCTTGATCGACCGCTGCACCGTCGACATGTTGGTGAGCAGCCCGCCCAGCCACCGCTGGTTCACGTAGTACTGCTGCGACCGCGTCGCTTCCTCGGCGATGGCTTCCTGCGCCTGGCGCTTGGTGCCCACGAACAGCACCGTCTTCCCTTGCGCCGCCATCTCCCCCACGTACCGCATCGCATCCTTGAACAACTTCAGCGTCTTCTGCAGATCGATGATGTAAATCCCATTGCGTTCGCCAAAGATGTATTCCTTCATCTTGGGATTCCAGCGCTTGGTCTGGTGCCCGAAATGAACGCCTGCTTCGAGCAATTCCTTCATGCTAATCGACGGCAAAAAACCTCCAGTTTTATGGTTGTGGGTCCCGGCCGCGGCCCAAGTCGGAATTTGCGGCCCGGGAAATTTGGAAACAGCGAGCGGACATACAAATCCGCCCGAAAATAATGATCTGCGTTAATCTGCGTGCATCCGCGGCAATTAACGTTTGCTGAACTGGAATCGCTTGCGAGCGCCCTTCTGGCCATACTTCTTGCGCTCATGCTGGCGCGCGTCGCGCGTCAGAAGCCCCAAGCCCTTCAGCTTGGCTCGCAGTTCGACGTCGAACTCCAGCAGCGCGCGCGCGATTCCCAGCTTCGCCGCGCCCGCCTGACCCGTGATCCCCCCGCCGTCGGTGGTGATCAGGATATCGAAGCGGTCCGCCGTCTCGGTCGCGATCAGCGGCTGCTTCACGATCGCGCGCGCCGCTTCGCTCGGAAAATAATGCTCGAACGCCCGCCCGTTGACCGTGATCTGCCCTTTGCCCGATCGCAAAAACACTCTCGCCACCGCGGTCTTGCGGCGGCCCGTGCCCAAATGTTGAACCAATGCCACTGTAAATCAGATCTCCTATACGGTCCGTGTCAAACCGCCAGAGCCACGGGCTTCTGCGCGTCGTGCGGATGCTTGGGACCCGCGTAAACCTGCAGCTTCCGGTACATCTGCTTGCCCAGCTTGGTCTTCGGAAGCATCCCCTGAATCGCCTCTTCCACCATCCGCGCCGGACGCACCGCGCGTACCTTGCGCGCCTGTGTTTCCGTCAGTCCGCCGGGATAGCCGGAGTGGCTGCGATAAATTTTCTGTTCTTCTTTGCGGCCGGTGAGCTTTACTTTCTCCGCATTCACGACCACCACGTGGTCGCCGGTATCGAGGAACGGCGTGTAGCTGGGCTTATGCTTGCCCATCAGGATCTTCGCGGCTTTGCTTGCCACGCGTCCCAACACCGCCTCCTCAGCATCGATCAAGTGCCATTTACGCTCGATGCCCTCGGGCGATGGAATTGACGTTTTCATGTAGACAGACCTTCTCTGTGCGAGTCCTTAACCCCTTCAGATTAGCGAATAACGCCAAAGACTGTCAACCGCTTAAGCGCCTCCAGCCACGCGCACGAGCCGCGAGCGCCAGCGAGCGGGTCCCCACCCGCAGCCCCTAATGCACAAAGCTGTCGAGCTGCCACCCATCCCGCAGCCGGAACAGCAGCACCGGAGGAAAATCCTGGGTGAAGTTCCCCTTCTTCACGCCCATGATCTGCAAAGGATTCGGGAAACACGAGTGCTGGATTACCGCCCCCACCTTCGCATCCACCAATTTCGTCCCCGCTTCCCGGCCGTCATGATCGGCCGAAATGTTCACGGCTCCCAGGCTGAACTCCCCGCGAATCTGTACATACGGTCTGCGCATGTCCCCGATCGAAACGTCGTCGCTGAACTTGAGATCCCGCCCCTTCTGGGTCAGTCGCGCCACCGATCGATCGCCATTCACCGACGGCGTTTCCCACAGGTCATTCTTCAGACCGCAATCGAATTCGGGTTGCGACAGCATCACGTATTCGGCGTCCAGCTTCACCGGATTCCCCTGGATGATGTCGGTCACCTTGCCCCAGTTGAAATCCCCCGGCGATCCGCAGCCCGCCAGCGCTCCCAAGAGCGCCGCCAGCGCGGCCGCCAGAAATAGCGTAAAACCTGAAATCTTCATATGATTCCCGAGATCCATTCAGCCTTTTTCCCGGTCTTTTTCGCGGGGCCCGGATCGCGCCCTTAACGTAACTATCGGCCAATCCGCCCCCTCCGAACACCCCTTCGTGAAAATGTTGCTAAACCGCCTCTTCTCTGTTGCAGCGCAAAGAATTACATGAGACAATAGCCAAAGTTTTTCAACGTCCCGGTAAGCCGGGAATGGAACAGGAGACATTAGTAGTGAGAGAAAAGGGTGTTGTGAAATGGTTTAACGCCGCCAAGGGCTATGGCTTTATTCAACGAGCCAGCGGCGAGGATGTGTTCGTGCATTTCTCCGCCATCCAGATGTCCGGTTACCGGACGCTCGAAGAAGGTGCAGAAGTGGAATTCGAGGTAAAGCGAGGTCCGAAGGGACTTCAGGCCGAGAACGTAAATCGGCCCTAAAGCCAGGAGAGTACACCAGAGTTTTTTCGACCCGGGCCGCCCCCATGGGCGGCCCTTTTAATTGCCCGCCCGCCATGGGTGGCCCTTTTAATTTCCAGCCCGCCCCCACGGGCCGCTCCTTCTGGTTATGAATCCCCCCTCCGAACGACCGCTCATCTGGAACGGTGCTCGCGTGAACTCGGATCGGTTTGCGCGCACCTGTTATTTCGCGTAACTTGAAGGCATGACTCCGGAACAGCGAGCCCGGCTCAATCAGATCGTGTGGATCGACCCGGATCGGCTCAGCGGCGAACCTTGCTTCAAAGGCACGCGCGTCCCGGTACAGGCCCTTATTGATCATATTGAGGGAAATTCGACACTGGAAGACTTTCTCGCTGGCTTCCCGTCAGTCACACGTGATCAGGCGATCCAATTCATCGAAATGGCCAAAGACAACCTTCTTGAGTGCGTGTCCTCCTAGACGAGTGTGTCAATGCCGGAGTGCGGTCGGCATTTCCAAGCATGGACGTCCAAACAGTCACGGAGATCGGCTGGCGCAGCAGCCGCGACGGACCTCTGCTCCAGTTCGCTCAGAATTCCTTCGATGTATTCGTTACCGTCGACCGCAAACTTGAGCATCAGCAAAACGTCCGTCTGCTGAATCTTGGGATCGTGGTCGTGCACGTGCGGAATAATCAGTTCGAATCGTATCGCCCGTTGCTGGGCCCATTGCTGCAAGCGACGAAGATCGTTAAAGCTGGAGAAGTGATACACGTAGCGGCATAGTCATCTCCCCTCCACCACCATCTCCATCCCATACTTCGCCCGCAGCGTGATCAATGCCCGAGTCTCCACGCGATGCCCCGGCACCAACCTCAACTTCCACTTCGCCCCGAGCGTCGCCAGCAACAGCACGCCTTCCATCCAGGCGAACCGTTCTCCGATGCACACCCTCGCCCCGCCTCCAAAAGGAAAATACGAAAACTTCGGCCGACCCGCGGCATTCTCCGGCAGAAACCGGTCCGGATCGAACTTCTCCGGCTCCGGATACCAGCGCGGATCCCGATGCACCACGTACGGACTCATTAACATCACCGTCCGCGCCGGAATCTCGTAATCTCCAATACGATAAGCCTGAAGCGGACGCCTTCCGATCCCCCACGCCGGCGGGAACAGCCGCATCGATTCGGCGAACACCATCTCGACGTACTTCAACTGCGCCAAATCGTCGAACGTTGGCAGCCGGGCGCCCAAGACGCGATCGATCTCGGCATGAAACCGCGCCTCGGCTTCCGGATTCTGCGACAGCAGGTACCAGGTCCACGTCAGCGCGTTCGCCGTAGTCTCGTGCCCCGCAAGAAACAAGGTCAGCGCCTCATCGCGCACCTGCTTGTCCGTCATCGTCGACGCATCTTCGTCCTGCGCCAGCAGCAGCATCGACAGCAGATCGCCCTTATCCTCGCCGCTCGCCCGCCGCTCCGCGATCATCCGGTAAATCGTCTGATCCAGCCGGGCCCGAGCTTTCTCAAACCTCCGCACCGACGGCAGCGGCAGCTTCTCGATCCATTCCGAGAACGGCATCAGCACCATCTCGAACAACCCCAGCACTTCGGTCAGCGCCGAACCAATTTCATCCGCCTCCGAAGAAACATCGGCGCTAAACAGAGTCCGCGCGACAATCGCCAGCGTCAGCCGGTTCATTTCGCGCGAAACATCGAACCGCTCGCCCGCGCTCCAGCGATCGCGGCACTGCGCCGCGCATTCGGCCATCGCCGCCCCGTATCCGATCAATCGATCGCGATGAAACGCCGGCTGCACCAGCCGCCGCTGACGCTTGTGAAACTCGGCCTCGCTGGTCAGCAGCCCTTCGCCCAGCAGGACCTTCGCCCGCTCCAGCATTCGGCTCTTGGTGAAATTGGTTTGATTCGTGATCAGGATATCCTTGATCCATTCCGGATTACTGATCACATACGCGTTCTGCGGCCCCAGCCGGAAATGCACCAGATCCCCGTGCGCCCGCGCGACCTTTTGCAGAAATTGCGGCGCATTTTTCCGGAACTCCGGAAGCACGCCCAACAAAGGACGCCCTTTATACAAAGGCGGCCGGTTGGAAGGCACCGAAGCGATCACGCTTCAGTATACGCTCCAGTAACCAAAACGGGCGCCCGCGCGCGGCTCCGCGGCCTCGAAGCGCCTGACAACGTCTCGGAATCCACCGCTTCCTGCGGCCGCGGCCCGGTAAGCCGGAGATCCGGCAGAGCCCCGACACCGAACCGCGACCGAAAGGGAGCGGGTTTCGTCCTCTTCACGCAGACTCGTCCCGTCCCGCCACGTTTTTACTTAATAAACAACGTCGCCGTAGTCTGACTACTCGCCGACCCCACCGTCAACACGATCGGCACCGGACCCGTCGTGCCCGCCCCGACCCCTGCCGGCAGCGTAGGCACGACCGCCTCCACCTCCATCAACCCCGCGACGCTACCCACCGCCGAGCCCGCATACACCACCGTCGCCGGCAGCCCCGCGATCGTCAGCGATACCGGAGCGAACGGAGTCCTGATGAACTGTCCCGTAATCGCGCCGTTCAGACCCGTGGGATCCGTCTGCCCCTCGCCCGTGGCGTACAGCAGAATCGGGAATCCGCGAGGCGTCGCATTGGTCGCGCTATTCAAAGTGCCATCGAAGTTGATCGCGATCACCGCGCCCGACCCCGTTTGATTCACCGTGAACAACCCCGGAGCCGTCGGCGCCACCGGAATCGAAAACGCCGGTGAAATATTGCCCTTGTACGTGACCACCACACTCGCCGTCGCCGAGCCCGACACTTCATAAGGAACGATCACGCTGGTCGCCCCGGCCGAAGCATAGAAAATCGGCGCCGGAGTCCCGTTGAACGTGACACTGGTCGGCCCCGACGCCGCCGTAGTCCCCGTCACCGTCGTGCCCAGCAGCCCGCTCGTTGGAAGCGCATTGGCCACACGCGGAGAAGGTCCGAGCGTAAACCCGTTCAGCTCGACAATTTCTCCCGGCGCGATCGCCGTGGCGATCACCTGGCTCGCCGCGTTCGTGATATTCGCGACACCCTGCGGCGGCGTGATGCCTGCCAGCAGTCCATGTGTTTTGTTATCCGGCCCGCTGATCCCGGCCGCGATGTAGCAGACGCTCGGATCGCCGCCATTGCCGCCGTTCCCGAATTGCAGCGCCCACAATCCGACGTTCACGATCGGATTCCCGGACGCGTCCTGCAAAGTTCCCAGCGCCGTTCCCTTGGTCAGGTCGAACGCATTGATCTTGCCGTCGCCAAAATTGCCGACCAGCAGCGCGCCCCCGAAAGCTCCCCAGCTCGCCGGCGCGATCGCCACGCCCCACGGCGAATTCAGCGGCCCCTGCGACGCAATCCTCTGGATCAGCGTGCCCGTCAGATCGAAAACGTCGACGTATCCATTACCCGCTCCGCTGATATCGAATTTTCCGCCGGGCCCCTGCTTGGCGTAAGCCACATACAGCTTGCCGCCAATGTTCTGGATGTTGAACGGCCCGAATCCGGCCGGAATTCCAGGATCGGCGAATCCGCCCGCCACCGCCGTCGGCGCAAAATTCCCGTCGAACACATCGATCTTCCCGGACGCGAAGTTAGCCGCAAACAGCAGCGGCGTCCCCGTGCCCACCGACGCGAGTCCTTTATATACCGCGCCCGCCGCCGAATTATCCACCATCTTGATCGCCGTCGCCGGAGCCGCAATCGACCCATTCCACGCCGAGATCGTCCCGTCCTCCGTCGCGAAGATGAACGACGAAACTTTACCGTTCGGCGCCGGCAGGATCCAGTTCACGCCGTTCCCGGCCACCTGTCCCGTCGGCGTCCCAATCGTCGAGCTGCTGGCCGTGCCCGGCGGAATTTTCACCACCACCGCCGTGATGGCGCCCGCACCGTTGTACAGCGTCGATAGCCCCGTGTCGTGATCCGATATCCAGAACGGGCTGGTTGCAGTCTCGGAAATCCCCCACGGGTTAACCAGATTTGGATCGGTGACGTCCGCCGTCCCTGGAAGATCGGAAACCAGGTTGTGCTGGACATAAGAATTCTTGCCCGCGGTCTGCGCGAACACCGCGCCTGGCGTTAGCATGGCTATTGCGATCGCAACGTTGCTTGCGCGCAAACGGAAGTTACGTAAAATCATCGACTTGCCTCCTGAAAGCGTCACCGATTATAAGCACCCGTTTTGAACCCGCGCAAGGAAAATCGTAACCATCGCGAAAAAATACGAAACCATCTGCCGCGATCGCCGTATTACCCTCCAAAGGAGCAGTCCATGAATCTGGCGTTAGCCGCATTACTTCTCGTTGTCCCCGCGTTTGCCGTGTCGAATGACTGTTGGGATCTCCGGCAACTCAGAAGCGATATGCGCCGCGAAGCGCGCGAAATGCGCCACGAAGCCTTCGAAGCCCGCATGGAAGCTCATCGCGAGGCCCTGCGAGCCAGAATGGACGCCCGTCAGGAACTCCGCCGCGCCCGCACCGAACTCCGCCGCGAACTGGAGCGCGTCCGCCAAGAAACAAGAGAAGCAGCCCGGGAAGAAGCCCGCGAATTCCGCCGGTCGTTTAGGTAACACAGGCCTCCGGCCTGTCAGTGAGGTAGGACAGGCCCCCGGCCTGTCAGTTTTTACTACGTAACGCTCGCGCTCAACACGCCCACACCCTCGATCCGAGCCCTGACGCGATCCCCCTTCTGAATCCGCGCCCCCTTCGGACACCCCGTCGAAAGCACATCGCCCGGATACAGTGTCAGAAAGTCCGAATGAAACCGCACCAGTTCCAGCGGCCCATGCTTCATATTGCTGACGAAATCGCGCGAGCACACGCCTTCATTGTGCTCCGTGATCACCTCGAGCTTGCTGACATCCGCGATCTCATCCGCCGTCACAATCACCGGGCCAAAGCTGAAAAACGTGTCGATGCTCTTGGCCCGCGTCAGATACCGCGGATTCTTCCGCAGCACATCCAGCGCGGTTAAATCCATCGTCGTCGTATAGCCGAAAATTGCGCCCGGAACCTCAGCGGCCTTAAGGAATCGGCACTTCTTCCCGATGATCACGCCCAGCTCACCCTCGGCATCCACATCGTTCGACACATGCGGCGGCGGCAGCACGATTTCTCCGCCCGGCCGGAACATACACGACGCCGGCTTCATGAAACTCCCCGGCTCCTCCGGCTGCACCGCCTGGATATCCTCCGCGTGGGTCTTGTAATTCAACCCGATGCACCAGATCTTCGGCGGAACGTCATAAGGCAGCAGCGGAGTCACCTGATCGAACGGAATCGTTTCGACCCCATTCGCGACCCGCAGTTCACTGGCCGCCCCCGTCTGGATAATCTCTAACAGATCATCAGGCACTCTGGGATTGATCGCCTGCACCGGCGCAATCCCGCGTTCCGTCAGGATGCCCACATGGCGCTCCTGGCGATATTCGAAACGAATGAATTTCATCGGAGTAACCCATTATCTTGCCACAGGCCGCCCGAACGGAGAGAATTGAAAGTCACACCGGAACGGAGAGGAAAGTAACAAGTGACTCGCCTGCTCGAAACCCGCGTGGGCCGCATCACTGCCGCAGCCATCGGCGCGGCGCTGCTGTACTTCGCCTTGAAGCTCACCCCGTTCTGGCCCGCCGCCTGGCTCGCGCCGATCCCCCTTCTTCTCGTCGCCTTTCACGCTCCTTCAAGGGAGGCGAGTCTTCTCGTCTGGCTCGCCGCCGCCATCGGGGTCAGTTCCAACCTCACCTACTATCTCCAGACCACCGGCCCCATCGCGACCGCCGTCATCCTGATTCTCCAGATCCTCGCCTGGGGATTTTACGTAAACCGGACCCGCAGCGTCGTCCGCACTTCTCAGAGCTGGACCGTCGTCTTCATTTTCCCGGCCCTGATGGCCGCCATCGACACACTGGTCTCGCGCTTCTCCCCGCACGGAACCGCCGGCAGCTTCGCCTACACCCAGATGGATTTTCTTCCCGCGATCCAGATCGCATCCGTGCTGGGCGCGCCTTCCATCGTGTTCCTGGTGGGATTATTCGCATCCACCGCCGCTATCGCGATTTATCACGGACCGCGCATCCACCGTCCGAGCCTCGCCTATGGAATCCCCGCGTCCCTGATCGTCCTGGCCCTGGGTTTTGGAGAACTGCGCCTCCATCCGTCCACCGACGCGCCGCTCACCCGCGTCGGACTAGTCGCCGTCGACGAATTCATAAATCCCCCAGCCCCGCCTGAACGCGCCGAAGCCGTCTGGCGGGCCTATGCCGATGGCGTCACGCATCTCGCCACCCAAGGCGCCCGCATCGTCGTTCTGCCCGAAAAAATCGCCGCGCTT
>DATGGL010000300.1:0-46821 GCA_035308605.1 Bryobacteraceae bacterium | reverse complement strand
CCTGCGCGGCGACGTCGACAATTTCGGCATCCGCATTCGCCGTGCCCAAACCATCGAGGAGCACATCCAGCTCTCCGTGATGTTCAAGCAGTTTTTTGCCGGCGAATTGGAAGTGCTGTGCTCCATGCCCGAGTTCTGGCGGAAGGTGACCGTGATTTATTCCGGCGGCGACGATTTCGCCGTTTATGGAGCCTGGGACGCTCTCATCGGCCTCGCGCGCGAATTGGAACGTCTGTTCCACCGGTTTGCGGAGTCGAATCTCAAGGATTTCGCCGGTCCGGAGGGCAAAACTATCAGCATGGCGCTGGCGCTGGCTCCCGCCGTCGACGCATCGGTTGGCGCGGTGTTCGAAGAAGCCGGTCAGCGGCTCGAAATTGCGAAATCGGCCGACAAGGATTGCATCTGGCTGTTGGGACGCACGCTCGAATGGAAGCAGTTCGCCGAGTCCGCGGATCTTAAGGATTCGCTGATGCGGATGGTGACTGAGTTCGGATGCTCGGCGCAATATTTGCGGGATCTGTGCGGAATTTATCGCGAAACGCAGTCGAAGATGTCGCGCCGTCAGGCCCGCCGCACGGGCGGCGAACGGCCCTGGCGGTATCATCGGCGCATCCGCCGCATTCTGGGCGCGGCGCGTCCGGGTGGGCCCGAGCGTGGTGATTTTCAAAAGGCGCGAACCGGCCTGATCGCGGACCTGATCGGCCGTAGCGCCGTTACCGTCAAGTTGCGGCCCGCCGGTCGCGTGGCGCTAGAATGGGCGAGGCTATCGGCGGAGTAGACCCGGCTTCGCAGCCGGTGAATCTCGAAGGAAAACCACATGGAAGATGAAGTTCAACCAGAAGTAACGGCCTCCCAACCGGCGCCCGCGGAGCCTGCGGCCGAGACGCCCGTGAAGGAAGCACAGGCCCCGGCGCCCGCACCGACAAAGCCGGAAGAGTCCCGTAAGCAAGACGGGCCGAAGCCTCAAGGCCCGCGCCGTGAAGACCGTCCGCCTCGACCGCCGGGAGAAAATCGAGGCGGCGGAGAGCATCGCGGCGGTGGCGATCGCGGACCACGCGGTGATCGACCCGGCGGCCCCGGCTCAGATCGTCGTCCCGATCGTGGCGGCGACCGCGGTGGCGACAGAAGAGAAGGCGGGCGGCCCGGCGGCGGGCGTCCCTTCGATGGTCCGTCCGATATCGAAATCGAAAAGTTAATCTCCGACAGCCTCTACCTGGACAACCAGGCGCACGCCATCGTCGTGCGGATGCGCGACATGGATTCGGGCACGAAGAGCCAGCTTCGCCGTCTGTACAACGCCGTCCGGCGGGCCGTGCGGGCGCCGGAAAGCGAGCGCCAGCACCAATTCGTCATGCTGCGCGCCCGGCTGGCATATACCATCGCGCGCCATTCCCTGCGCAGCCTGGATGCGCTCGAACGCTTGCTGTTACAGGTGACCCGCAAGAACGACGCGCGCGGCTACGAAAGATTCAAAGACCTGTTCGAGGCGATTGTCGCCTACAACGAATAACGAGGACTATGAGCACACATACGGCTCAGACACAATTGCAGTTGGTCGGGAAACTGATTCTGTCGGGCGAGTTGCACTGCGAAACGGGGCTGCATATCGGCGCCGGCAAGGGATCTCTGGAAATCGGCGGCGCCGATAATCCGGTGGTGAAGGATGCCTTCGGCCTGCCCTACATCCCCGGCAGTTCGCTGCGCGGGAAAATTCGATCGCTGCTCGAAAATGCGATGGGTCTGACCGCTCCCGCGGAATTGGTGTATCTCTCCAAACGCCGCGGACAAGAAGTGCGCATCCACCAGAGCGACCGCCCCGACGACGAAATCTGCCTGCTGTTCGGCCGCAGCCCCGGCCGCATGGAGCGGATGGAAGGCGAAGCCATCGAAACGCGATCCGCAAGCCCCGCGCGGCTGACCATCTACGACGCGCCGCTCGACCAGGAAAGCATCACCGCGCAGATGCGCGAAAATCTCGACGACGAGATCACCGAAGTCAAGAGCGAGAATGCCATCGACCGGATTACCTCGCAGGCGAATCCCCGTACGCTCGAACGCGTGCCCGCCGGAGCGCGTTTCAAGATCCGGATGGTGATGGACATCCTCTGTGAGGAAGACAAAGCGCTCGCCCCCCGTGTCATCGAGGGATTGCGGCTGCTCGAAGACGATGCCCTGGGCGGCGGCGGATCGCGCGGCAGCGGCCGCGTCCGGTTCAGCAACTTGAAGCTGATCTGGCGGAATCGCGGCTTTTACTCGTCTGGAGCCGCGGAAACAGAACTGGCCGCGGGAGTGGATTTGTCAGCGCTCCAGGCCACCGCGAACAACGGCCTGGCCGAGAAGCTGTCCAATTAGCGCAGCCGGCGCATGATCGTTCATCTTCATCCTACGGGGCCGTGGCGGATCGGGCCGGATTCGGGCGATCGCGATCGCGTCGACCGTATCTTTCATAGCGACACGCTGTACTCAGCGATATCGAGCGCAATGGCGCGCCTGGGAATGATCGAAGACTGGCTGGACGCGACGGCTCGCGCCGCGAAGCCAGCCGTGAGATTCAGCTCCTGTTTCCCGTTCCAGGGCGAGACCATGTTCGTGGTTCCTCCCCGCAGCCTATGGCCGCCGCCGCCTTCCGCGAAAGTGCGCTGGAAAGGCGCGCGATTCGTGCCGCTCAGCGTCGTCGAAGACTTGATTCACGGGCGTCCCTTGGCCGAAGAAGGCTGGACGGTCGACGGGGCCAGTGAATGTCTTGTGCCGATCGGCTCCCAGGGCGGTTCGCAAGGCCCGTTCCGCGTCTCGGTGAGGTCTAATGCCGCCGTCGACCGGCACGGCGCTGGAGTCGAGCCGCATTCGAGCGCATGCCTCGAATTCGCGCCCGGCGCAGGCCTGTGGATGACGGCGGAGTTCGCTAACGACGAAACCCGGGAAAAATGGAAAGCTCCGGTGACGTCCGCCCTGCGCCTGCTGGTCGATTCCGGTTTCGGCGGTGAGCGATCCCGCGGCTGGGGACGCGCAACCCTCGCGCTGTCTGACAACGGAAACCTAGTCAAGCCCCCGGCCGAAGCATCCGGCGCAACGGCCTGGTGGATGCTGTCTCTATTCCACCCTTCGTCCGAAGATTCCGTGGATTGGAACAGCGGAGATTATTCCCTCACGACGCGCGGCGGTCGCGTGGAAAGCGACGCCCGCTGGGGCGACGCCAAGAAGCCGACCCGCATGGTCGCGGAAGGTTCGGTAATCGTGGCCGGTTCCGAGCCGCGTGGCGCGGCCCCCGACGTCGCGCCCGAGGATTTTCCACACCCCGTTTATCGCGCGGGCTTCGCGCTGGCCATTCCGATCCCGTGGAGACAGCCGGCATGAGATATCGCGTTACCTGCCTGACGCCGACCCTCGTCGGTGACGGACAAAAACTCTCGCCCATCGATTACATGGTTTGGAAAGATCATGTGAACGTTCTCGATCAGCGCCGAATCTTTCGATTGCTGGCGAAAGGCCCGCGCCTGGACGGATATCTCGCGCAATTGAAAAAAGCGGAGAAGCTCGATTTCGCTTCGTGGGGTGGTTTCGCGCAAAATTTCGCGGGACGCCGGATTCCCTTCGAACATACCAGTGCGATTCCGTTCTGGGAAAAAGCCCGCGCCGAGAATCTCTTCATCCCGACCTTCGCCATGTCCCCCGCGGGCCCCTACGTTCCCGGCACCGCTCTCAAGGGCGCGCTGCGAACCGGAGTCGTCTTCGATCGCTGGACCGAAAGCACGATGCGCGATCTGGCGGGGCGGCTCGAACAGGAAGACCGGATCCCCCGCAACTTAGCGGGCCGTGCAGAAGACGCTGCTCTGGGCGGATCGGGAAATAATCGCATGCGCCGCGTGTCCACCGGTGATTCCACGCCGATCAACCATTCGAGCATGAAGGTCTACCTGTTACGCGTGACCACTCTGGTAGCTCGCGGAGCCGACAAATTCGAGCTCGGCTGGAAGTCGCCGCGGGGCTCCGTCGATTCCAGGCGGATCGAGGAAAGCACTCCCATCTTTGCCGAGATGGCGAGCCCGGGAACTTCCTTCGAAGGTGCCTGGCAGGAACGCTCTGTCTCCGATCGCGCGCGAATATTTCAGGCTTCTAACCGTTACGCCGCCGATTTGATTAACCGTCACAAGCAATATGCAGCATCGTGCGGATTGTCGCGGCTGGGCGCGAGGCTTACGGAGCTCGAGGCCCGGCTGGCCGAGCTGAGCAGCCGCCAGGATGCATGTCTGCTCTCCATCGGTTGGGGCGGGGGCCTGTTGGGAAAGTCGGCGTATCTGGACACGCAGGATGAGTCTTATCGAAAGATTCTAAAGCAGGTATCAACGTATCAGCGAGTCCTGCAAACCGGCCTGCCATTTCCCAAGACGCGCCGGGTGATTTTTGAGGAAGGCCATCCCGCGAGCCTTCCAGGATGGATCCTGCTCCAGCTACACTAGAGGCTGGGTGAAAAACGCGGCGTGAGCGAGAGCCAGTGGGTCCAGATGTATTTTTCAGCCGCCGACTAGGGTCTAGACCCTAGTCGACCTAGTACCGAAAAAGCTTTTGTAGTCCGGTTTTTAAATGGTACTATCAAACCAAACACCTCAAGAGGGTGGAGTTCAGCCCCCGGTGTTTGTATCGTCTGCCTTATTATGTACAACGCATTCTTCGGTTTCTCGGAGAGCCCCTTCAGTCTAAGTCCTGACCCGGCATTCTTTTACCGGAGTGAGCAGCACGAAGAAGCGTTGGCGAACCTGGTCTACGGCGTGCAGTCCCGCAAAGGATTCATTGTCCTGTCCGGTGAAGTTGGCACCGGCAAGACGACGATGCTCGAATGCCTGCGCGACTACCTGGAATCGCAGTATGTCGAGTTCGCGTTCCTGTTTAATTCCCGGATTACGGCGGATCAGTTTTTCGAAATGATCGCCTACGATCTGGATCTGCCGTGCTCGCGCACTTCGAAAACAGAAGTGCTGTTCGCCCTGAATACTTTGCTCGTGGAGCAGGCGCAGGACGGGCGAACGGTAGTTTTAATCGTGGATGAGGCCCACAACCTCGAATGGGAAGTCCTCGAAGAAATCCGTCTCCTGGGTAACCTGGAGAATCGCAACGGAAAACTCTTGCAGATCATCCTGGCAGGCCAGCCCGAACTCGACCGGAAGCTGGACGCGCCGAATCTTCGCCAGTTGAAACAGAGAATCGTCCTGCGCTGCAATCTTCAGCCCTTCACTTTGCCCGATGCCGTGGATTACATCGTGTCACGTTTGGAAAAGGCCGGGATGCCGGAACAGACGATCTTCTCGGAAGAGCTGATGGCGGAAGTACATCTTCGGGCGCAGGGCATTCCCCGCGTGATCAACGCGCTCTGCGATAACCTGCTCTTGACCGCCTTCGCCATGGAAAGCCGCGTATGTTCGGTGGACATGCTGGACGAGGTCTGCAAGGACATGCGTCTGGAATGGCCCGGCAGCCGGCGATCTCGTGCGCGAACCGGCACCGAGTCGTTCGAACGCACGCCATATTAGTAAAGCGGCGGCTCACCCGGCGGCCGCGTTTTCCAACGCCGGTGGACCCACAAATACTGATCGGGATTCCTCCGAATCACCTGCTCCAGATGCGCGTGAATGCGCTGCGTGTCCTGCTGCACATCGCCGGTCATCGTGATTTCGGCGTCGAAGCGCAACACGTAGCGCCGGTCCTTCTCAGACCACAACGCGTACCCGGGCACGACAGCCGCTCCACTATGATGGGCGAGTTTCGCGAACGCGCTCCCCGCGCACGCCTTGGTCCCGAAAAAGTCGACAAAGACGCCTTCCTCAATCGCAGTATTTTGATCGATCAGAATACCGACCGCTTCTCCGGCCTTAAGCGCCCGCAGAATATCGCGTGCGGCGTCTCGTTTACTGATAATCCGGTTCCCGCTGATCGCGCGGTAATGCTCCACCAGCGCATCCAGTCGAAGATTATCCAGCGGACGAACGACAATGTGCATCGGCCCGGTCATCCACGCATGCGTAAACGCGCTCAGCTCCCAGTTCCCGAAGTGTGCGGTCGCCACCAGCACTCCGCGCCCACGCGCCAGAGCGCCGGTGAAGTTCTCAAGCCCGTCATATTGAATCCAATCGTGTACGTTCTCGCGCGTGATCGACGGAAATTTCGCGAACGACGATAGCATCCGCGCAATCGAACCAAACATTCCGTCAACCACGCCACTGTCTGGAACGTTCGCGATCTGAAGATTTCGCCCCGCCGTCCTGCGTAGCCGCGGCACCGCGAGATCCAGTATTTTGACGTAAAAACGCGCCAGGGGAGGAAAGAGAGCGACGGTTCCGATAGCGAATCTGGCGACCCAGTATTCGAGCGTTCGCACTACTCGATCCAGCCGCCCCCAAGCACTAGTTCGCCCGAATAGAACACCGCGCCCTGCCCTGGGGTGACGGCGCGCTGAGGCTCGTCGAAGCGAACTTCGACCCGCGCCGGATCGGACGTCGGCGTGATGGTGGCCGGCGCAGCCGCATGCTTGTTGCGAATCTTGATCTCCGCCCGTACAGGTTCGTCCGGAGGCCCGATCGAGATCCAGTTAACGTCCTTGACACTCATTGTCGAACGGAGCAACGCGTCATTCCTTCCGATAACGACGCGCTTCGATATCGGCTCAGTGGCGATCACATACAGCGGTTCGCCAGCCGCGACGCCGAGCCCGCGGCGCTGCCCGACCGTAAAGTGATGAACGCCCGAGTGCTCCCCGACAACGCGCCCGTCCGCTGTTACCAATTCACCACGAGTCTCCTCCGCCGAAATGCCCTGCTCACGAAAGTAAGCATCGATGAAGGCGGCGTAGTCGCCATTGGGCACGAAGCAGATTTCCTGGCTATCGGGCTTTTCTGCCGTCGGGATGTTCAGCTCGCGCGCCAGCTCGCGCACAAGCGATTTTTCGAAGCCGCCCAGAGGAAACAGCGTGCGCGAGAGCTGATCCTGAGTCAGGCCGAACAGAAAATAAGTCTGATCCTTGGCTCGATCCGCGCTACGCCGCATCTCCCACCGGCCGCTATCGGGATTCCAGGAGATCTGAGCATAATGCCCCGTCGCGATACGCTCCGCCCCAACGCTGGCCGCCATATCCAGAAACTGATCGAACTTGATGAAGTTGTTGCACAGAGTGCACGGAATCGGTGTGCGGCCCGCCAGGTATTCGTCGATAAACGGCTTGACCACCTGCTGCTCGAAGCGATCCTCGAAGTTCACCACGTAATACGGAATACCCAGATGCTGGGCGACGTACCGGGCATCGTAAACATCGTCGAGCGAACAGCAGCGTCCGGTCGGCCCACTGGTCGCGAGCTCCGGCAGCCGCCGCTGATTCCAGAGCTGCATCGTGAGCCCGATGACGCGCCTCCCGTCGCGATGGAGCAATCCCGCGACGACGGAGCTGTCGACGCCGCCCGACATCGCGACGGCTATCGTTCCGTCATGCATAAGCAGGCGCCAGCTTTCGCAGATGAGCCACGCACTCGACCAGAGCGTCCGTCAGCAGATCCACCTGATGCGCTGTATTCGACCGGCCGACCGAAAAGCGTACGCTCGATCGCGACTGCTCGTTCGTAAGTCCGATTGCGAGCAGCACGTGCGACGGCTCCGTCGCTCCGCTGGAACACGCCGATCCGCTCGATACCGCGAAGCCTTTCAAATCCAGCGCGATCAACAAAGCATCGCTGTCGATCCCGTCGAATCGCATGCTGGACGTATTCGGAACCCGCGGTGCTCCCGCCCCATTGACGTGCGAGTCGGGAATGCGGTCAAGAACAGATTTCTCCAGCCTGTCGCGCAACGCGCCTTCGTGCGCCCATTCTTTCGGCCCGTTCTCGATGATCCACTGCGCCGCTCGCCCCAGTCCAACCGCACCAGCGACGTTCTCCGTTCCTGCCCTGCGATCGCGCTCATGGTGGCCGCCGTACATAACCGGCGCGAGCTTGGTTCCTTTGCGAACGTATAGCGCGCCGACGCCCTTCGGAGCATAGAATTTGTGACCGCTTAAGGAGTACAGATCGACGCCCAGCCTCTTCACGTCGACCGCCATTTTGCCAGTCGCCTGCACCCCATCCGAATGCATGGCGACCCCGGCTTCAGCGGCAATCTTCGCGATCTCTTCAAGCGGCTGGATCACCCCCAGCTCATTGTTCGCATGCATGACGCTGATGATCTTCGTGTCGGAACGCAACGCCCGCCGGATCGAGTCCGGATCGACGATACCTCTGCTGTCGACAGGAACCTTCGTCACCGACCCGAGCTGTCCGCTGGCCACCAGAACGGCCGGATGCTCGATCGTCGTCGTGATCGCGTGGCCATGCCGCGCCATGCCAAACAGAGCCAGATTGTCCGCTTCCGTGCCGCCACTCGTAATTACGATTTCCTCGGGCGTTGCGCCCAACAACAAAGCTACCTGCCGGCGCGCATGATCCAATTTCTGCCGCGCTGCCTGTCCAAAATGATGGATACTGGAAGCGTTTCCGTACACTTCGGTCATCGCCGGAAGCATGGCTTCCAGCACCTCCGGAGACACCGGAGTGGTCGCGTTGTGATCGAAGTAATAGCGTTCCACGGCTGTCAATACGATCTTACCAGCACATGCCAATTATCACCCTGACTACCGATTTCGGCTCCGCCGATCACTTCGTGGGGACCGTGAAAGGCGTGATTCTCGGCATTGCGCCGCGAGCGGATATCGTCGACATTACCCACCAGATCGCGCCCTACAATGTCAGCGAAGCGGCGTTTACCATCGCGCAGGCATGGCCCTATTTCCCCAAGGGCACGATCCATGTCGTCGTGGTCGATCCCGGGGTCGGCAGCGCTCGCCGCGCGATTCTGGCGCAAGCCGGCGGCCAGTATTTTGTCGCGCCCGACAACGGCGTCCTTTCGATGATTTGCGAAACGCCCAGGCACCAGGTCCGCATCATCGCAAACCCGAAATTGATGCGCAAAGAAGTGAGCCGGACGTTCCACGGTCGCGACGTGTTTGCTCCGGCAGCGGCACATCTGGCAGCCGGCGTCGCTCCCGCGCGATTCGGGAAGAAAATCGAAGATTACGTTCGTGCATCCTTCGTGAAGCCTCACAAGTCGTCACGCGGCTACTGGATCGGCGTGGTTCTAAAAGCTGATCACTTCGGGAACCTCATTACGAATTTTCATATCGATAATTTTCCGGAGATCCGAACCAGCCCGATAGAACTGCGAGCCGCCGGCGAGCGCATCCATCGGCTGGCGCTGACCTATTCGGAAACCGAGATCGGCGAAGTATTCGCGATCGTCGGAAGTTCGGGATACATCGAGATCGCCGCGAACCAGGCCTCCGCCGCGAAGACTCTCGGATGCGGCGCAGGGGCCGAGGTGGCGCTCGAAATTTCGCGCTGACGCGTCACTTCTTCGCTTCGTAGCCGCGGCATTCGAGCACCGGCAGCCGCGGATACTTCGCAAAACTCGCGTCCGTGAAGGATCGTTCGCAAAAGTAGAAGACCGATCCGCGATCGGACCGCATCACACGGCAGAACGTGCACGAATCACACAGCCCCGGCGAAGAATTCACCAGCCGCCTCCGTCGTGTGCCGGATATCGTCCTCAGTATGCAACGCCGAGACGAAGCCCGCTTCAAACTGCGAAGGAGCCAGATACACGCCTCGTTCCAGCATGAAATGGAAGAATTTCCCAAAGCGAGCTGTGTCGCTGCGCTTGGCGGACTCCCAATTGGTCACCGGATCCGAAGTGAAGAAGAAAGTGAACATCGATCCAACGCGGTTGATGGTCACACCGGGCGGAGCGGTCGCGCACAATTGCGCCGCTCGCGTTTCCAGCGTGTCGTAGATCTCCGGATGCGCGGCCAGATGGCGCAGCATCGCCAGACCCGCCGCCACGGCCAGCGGATTCCCCGACAGCGTCCCCGCCTGATAAACAGGTCCGACCGGCGCGACCTTGTGCATGATGTCGGCGCGCCCCCCATAGGCAGCCATCGGCAAACCAGCGCCGATGATCTTTCCCAGCGTCGTCATGTCCGGCTTGATTCCGAAACGTTGCTGCGCCCCGCCGGGCGCGAGACGAAATCCGGTCATCACTTCATCGAAAATCAGCACTGCTCCATGCCGAGCCGTCAGTTCCCGCAGCGCTTCCAGGAATCCCGGAACCGGGGGCACACAGCCCATATTGCCCACCACCGGCTCGACGATCACGGCGGCGATCTGATCCCCGCGCTCCGCGAACGCCTGTTCCACCGCCGCGATGGAATTGAACGGCAATGCAAGCGTAGTTCCCGCGAAAGCCGCCGGAACCCCCGCCGTGTCGGCGATCCCAAGCGTCGCCATGCCCGAGCCCGCCTTCACCAGCAGCGAGTCGACGTGGCCGTGATAGCAGCCCTCGAACTTGATCGTCAGATCCCGGCCCGTAAATCCGCGCGCGACCCGCAAAGCGCTCATGGTCGCTTCCGTGCCCGAGTTGACCAGACGGACCATCTCCATCGACGGAACAATCTGCGAAACCAGGTCCGCGAGTTCCACTTCCTGCTCGGTAGGCGCGCCGAAACTGGTGCCGCGATTGAGAGCGTCGCGCAAAGCGTCGGTGACGAAAGCGGGCCGATGTCCCATGATCAGCGGTCCCCACGAGCAGACGTAATCGATATACGAATTTCCGTCCGCATCGAAGATGCGCGAGCCCTCTCCGCGCTCGATGAACAGCGGCGTTCCCCCTACGCCGCGAAACGCCCGGACTGGCGAATTTACGCCACCGGGAATCCGCGCCTGTGCGCGCCGGAACAGCGCCTCGGAACGCGACACCTTCATAAGCTGATGCGCGAACTCTCCGGGATCACGCGATCGAGGAAGAAATTCATCAGGACTTCCTGAAGCGTGCCGTTCAAATTACGCAGAAGCCGGCTTTTCAGCGTGAGGTAGGGTTGCGTGCCGGCAAACAGGTCCTGCATCAGATCCCGGAAACGCGGGCTGCGGCGAATAAATTGAATCATGCGGGCCGGGACCGAGTGGAACATAAACGTTCCCAGGAACACGCGCTTGGCTAGCGTTGCCGCGAACTCCAGGTCCAGCGCAAATTCACGCGACAACAATGCCCGATACGCCGCCGCTTTTTCCGCGAACCCGTGCGCGTCGTCGATCAGCACGCGGCTGGCCAGATCGCCCGACCGCATCGCGTAATACAAGCCTTCCCCCGTGATCGGATCGACCAGACCGCCCGCATCGCCCACGGCCAGCCAGCCTTCCCCCGCAACGCGATTGCGCTTCCAGCCCGGAGTTTCCAGCGACGGCAGCATGTGGCTGTAGAACCGCGCTCCCTTCCAGGCAATTCCGCGTTGATTCATATACGCTTCCAGCCGCGCGCGCAGCGATTGTGCGGGCTCGCCCTTGCCGCAAATTCCGACCGAAAGATGCCCGCAGCGCGGGAACACCCATATGTAGCCTTCCAGTTGCGGCAGAAATTGAATATCGATCTGTTCCTGCGTCGCCGGCACATAATACCCGAGCGCGCTCATCGTATCTTTGGCGCTCCATTCGGTTCCGACCTCGCGCAGCGGATTCCGCGCGCCCGTCGCGATGATACAGAAATCAGCCTCGGCCGTTCCCGAATGAGTGCGCAGCCGCCACCCTTTTCCAGCGCGATCCAGTCCCAGCACGCGCGTCTTCTCGATGCACGCGCCAGCCTGCTCGGCGCGTTCCAGCAGCATCCGGTTCAAATCCATCCGCGAATAAATCACCAGCGGCTGCGACAGCGACATCTTGACCTCGCCCGCGTTCGGCGCGGCAATTGATGTCTCGCGGATCAGACGCTTGGGAGTGTCATTCTCGATCAGAAACGGATATTCGTGATACGCCTTGTAAGTGAGCCCGCCGCCGCAGGGCTTCTCCCAGGCCAGCTTCTCGTCGAAGACCGTGACCCTCAGTCCGGCGGCCGCCAGGCGCTCGGCCGCGAACGATCCGGCTGGTCCTCCGCCTAAAACGGCGACGGTTTTCATTGTTTCGGTTCCACCGGCGGATGCCCGGGCGGCAGAGGCTGTGGCGCGGTCTGCGGCGTCATCATCGGGCTTCCCGTCCCGTGCGGATTCGCTCCGCCGTCGGCGCGGCCCCGAACCACCCATTTCCCGCCCTTGCGATCCAAAATATATGGAATCTGCATGCCGCCGCTGCCGTCGCCGGTTTTCGGCCGGATATAGACATTGGCGCGAGCCTGGTCGCGCTCGAACGATACGGAAGTGATATCCACTTGCATCAAATTTATGTCGAGGCCGGTCTGGGCGGTCCGCGCCTTCAAATAATCGACGACGCTTTGCCGCACCGCCTCAGTATTTTGGATGTCGCGTGCACAGCCCGTGAGCAGCATTACGGCCGCGATCAGCGTCAATTTGCGCACTCCCCGATTATACTCTGCATATGGCTTCAGTTCGCTCTTTCGACGGCGGCGAGTTCTCCGCTTACCTGGCCGTGCCCTCCAGCGGCCGCGGCCCTGGCGTCGTCGTCCTACAGGAGATTTTCGGCGTCAACGCGAACATGCGTTCCGTGTGCGACTGGCTCGCCAGTCGCGGCTTCGTGGCCATCTGTCCCGATCTGTTCTGGCGGATCGAACCCGGTATCGAGCTCGACGAGACCCAGCGGGATCGGGCCATTGCCCTCCTGGGCAAGCTGGACGCGGCGAAGGCCGTCGACGACGCAGCCGCGGCTGTCGAGTTCCTCCGCAAGCATCCCGCCTGCACGGGACGCGTTGGCGCGGTCGGATACTGTCTGGGCGGACGCCTCGCCTACCTTCTCGCGGTTCGCCACAAAATCGAAGCAGCCGTCAGCTACTACGGCGTGATGATCGAAAAATCGCTGGCTGAAGCGAAGAATCTGTCATGCCCGCTCATGCTTCATATCGCCGGCCTGGACCAATACGGCTCGCCCGAAATCCAGAAGCAGATTCAGGCCGCCCTGTCGGATCAGACCATCCATATTTATCCGAACTCAGACCATGCATTCGCCCGCAGAACCGGGATGCATTATGATCCCTCGGCGGCGGAACTGGCGGATCTACGCACCATCGATTTCCTGGTGCGGCACGTTCTGGTCCAGCCGCATTCGCTCGAAGCCATCTGGGCGAAGCACATCGAACACGAATTCGCCACGCGTTCGACCGAGGAGACCTTGGCCACCATGGTGGAAGACGCATATGTGAACCACATCCCTGTGCTGACCGGCGGCGTGGGCAAAACCCAGCTTCGCGAGTTTTACTCCAAGCACTTCATTCCCCAGATGCCACCCGACACATCGCTCACGCCGATCTCCCGGACCATCGGCGACGACCAGATTGTCGACGAAATGATCTTCAAGTTCACCCACACGATCAGGATGGACTGGATGCTTCCCGGCATCGAGCCAACCGGCAAGCCCGTGGAAGTGCCGCTGGTAGCGATCGTAAAACTGCGCGGCGATAAGCTCGCCCACGAGCATATTTACTGGGATCAGGCTTCCGTCTTGGTACAACTCGGCCTGCTCGATTCGACGCATCTCCCGGTCGCCGGAATCGAAAGTGCGCGCAAGGCGCAGGACCCGAAGCTACCGCCGCGCAAACTACCGTAGCATCTCGGCAATTCGATCCGGATCGTTCGGGACCACCACGGATTTGTTGCCATAGGTCGATCGAATCTTGACGCCGCCCGGCGTTTCGAGCGTGCCCGTGTGATAGCGGTAAATGTAATCCGGATCCTTGAGAAGGTTCCCTGTGAGCACCGCGACCACGTCCGCGCCCCGATCGATGACACCGCCGGCCGTCAGCTTGCGAATCCCCGCCAGCGTCGCGGCGGATGCCGGTTCGCACCCGATGCCACAGCGCCCGATCTGAGCCTTCGCGTCGGCGATCTCCTGCTCGGTGACTTTTTCAACCACGCCTTTGGATTCGTGAACTTCTCGGAGCGCCTTCGGCCACGAAACCGGATCTCCAATACGAATCGCCGTCGCCAGCGTTTCCGGCTTCGCGACCGGGTGAAATTCGCCGCCCGCGGCCACGAAATCGTAGAACGGCGCAGATCCTTCGGCCTGAATAACCGCCAGCCGCGGCATCTTATCGATCAGCCCTATGGCGAGTGCTTCGCGCAGCGCCTTACCGAATGCCGATGTGTTGCCGAGATTTCCCCCGGGCAGAACAATCCAGTCCGGCGTTCGCCAGTCCCGCTGGTCGAGCATTTCGAAGACGATTGTCTTCTGCCCTTCGATGCGAAACGGATTGACCGAATTCAGCAGGTAGATGCCAAGCCGCTCGGCTAATACGCGCACTAGCGCCAGGATCTGGTCGAAATTCGCCTCCACCTCCAGCGTCTTGGCGCCATATTCGAGCGCCTGAGCCAGCTTCCCGAACGAGATGTTCCCGTGCGGCAGAAAGATCAACGCCTCAAGGCCTGCCGAAGCCGCATATGCCGCCATCGATGCCGACGTATTTCCGGTCGACACACAGGCGACGCGCTTCATGCCCAGCCGGCGCGCCTGCGCGACCCCACACGTCATCCCGTTGTCCTTGAACGATCCCGTCGGATTGAATCCCTGATGCTTGAAGGCGATCCTGTCGAGCCCGCCATACGTCGCCGCAAGCGGCGCGTCGAGCAGCGGTGTGTTGCCTTCCCGCAGCGTCGTCACGCGCGAATAATCTTCCAGAAACGGAAACAGCTCGCGATACCGCCAGACGCCGCTCGCATCCAGAGGCGCGTTGCTCATCCGTCGTTCCCGAAACAGCTTCTTCAGGCTCGCGGGATCGCGATCGATGTGAAAAATAGCTTCCAGAAGCCCGCCGCACTTGGTGCAGTTGTAAAGAACATCCGTGATCGCGTACTGCGCGCGGCAGCCTTCGTTAAAACAGACGAGCGCGCAGGATTGCGCTGCGACGGTCATATTCTTTAACTTTAGACCAAGCGGGCAACCTTAAAAAATGCTAGCGGTTCATCTCGAAGACGGACGTGTAAAGATCAAACGGCAGCCGATGCCGCGCGTTCCAGAGGGCTTTGCGCGCATTCGCCTGCTCGCCGCCGGCATCTGCTCCACCGATCTGGAGCTTCAGCGCGGATACTACGGGTTCCGCGGGATCCCCGGACACGAATTCGTCGGCGAGGTTACGGAAGCCGCCGACGCCAACTGGATCGGGCAGCGCGTCGCCGGCGAGATCAATCTGGCGTGCGGAAAATGCGAATGGTGCGCGCGAGGCCTCGGCCGCCACTGCCCCCGCCGGACAGTCCTCGGCATCGTCCAGCACCCGGGCGCCTTCCGCGAGTTCCTGACGTTACCCGTGGCCAATCTGCATTCCGTACCCAAGTCGATTCCAACCGAACATGCGGTATTCATCGAGCCCGTGGCCGCCGCCTGCGAAATCCTGGATCAGATCAAGATCCCAAAACAAGAATCCGTGGCCGTGCTAGGCGACGGCAAACTCGGATTATTGATTGCGCAGGTACTGCACGCGCACGGCGCGAAGGTTTTACTGCTGGGCCGGCATCCCGAAAAATTGCGAATCGCCGATCGCGCCGGGGTCACCACGGAACTCGCGACGAAGAAGCTTCCGCAACAATCCTTCCCCATCGTCGTAGACGCCACCGGCTCGGCGGACGGCCTGCGTGAATCGATCTCGATGTGTGAGCCTCGCGGCACCGTCGTGATGAAATCGACGGTCCATGGCCTGGTCCCCATCGATACCGCACCCGCGATCGTGAATGAGATCACTCTGGTCGGCTCGCGCTGCGGCCGCTTCGAGCCGGCTCTGGAGCTGCTGGCGTCCGGGAAGGTGCGCGCGGGCGAACTGATCTCCGGCGAATTTCCTCTTTCCCGCGCCCCCGAAGCCTTCGAGCAGGCCGCTAAGAAGGGCGTTCTCAAGGTGCTGCTTCGGCCTGCAAGCTAAAATGACACATGCGTAGTCGCGCGGCTGTGTTGCCGGTGTTGCTCCTGCTTTCATCGTGCTCGGTCAGAAAATACGCGATCAACAAGCTCGGCGACGCTCTGGCGCGCACGAATACGACCTTCGCGGCCGACGACGATCCCGAATTAATTCGCAGCGCCATTCCCTTCAGCCTGAAGCTGGTCGAAAGCCTGCTCGCTGAAAATCCCCGGCATGAAGGCCTGCTGCTGGCAGCGGCCCGCGGTTTTACCCAATACTCCTACGCGTTCGTTCAGGAAGACGCGGATGAGGCTGAGGATACCGATCGCGCCCGCGCTGCCGCTCTGCGCGTCCGCGCCGCCAAACTGTATATCCGGGCGCGAAACTACGGCTTGCGCGGCCTCGATCTGAAACACCCCGATTTCACCGCGCGTCTCCGGGCAAAGCCGGCGGAAGCCGTCAAGGAACTGAAGAAATCCGACGTCGAAATGATGTATTGGACCACCCTTTCCTGGGCCGCGGCTCTCTCCGCATCGCATGACCTCATGATGCTGCCGGAAATTCCGCGCTTTGAAGCCCTGGCCGACCGCGTTCTCGAACTAAACGAGTCCTTCGAAGAAGGCGCGATACACGGATTCTTGATTACGTACGAGATGTCCCGTCTGAAACCCAAGCCCGACCGTTTCGAGATCGCCAAGGCTCACTTCGATCGCAATATGGCCCTGGCCGCCGACCATCAGGCTGGGCCGATGGTCACGTACGCCGAAAGCGTGCTCGTCGCGCAAAAAGACAAGGCCGGATTTCAGGAAATGTTGAACCGGGCCCTGCGCGTCGACGTCAACAAATGGCCGGAGCACCGTCAACTGAATCTGGTGATGCAGCGCCGCGCCCGCTGGCTCCTGAGCCGCACGGACAAGCTCTTTCCCCCGCCTAGGACCGAGTAGCCTACGCTACCCGAGCATACAAAGCCGCGACCACCAATGCCGCCGCCCCAAGGAAGCTTCCGAACGGAAGTTCATGCGTTCTCCAGTCCTTACGCTTGACAGCCGCATAGATCAACCCGAAAGCCGATCCGATCAGCGACGCAACCACCAGCGTCAACAGCGTGGCCTGTAAGCCCAGGAAAGCGCCAATCATTGCGATCATTTTGACGTCGCCCAGTCCCATTCCTTCGCGATGGCGGACTTTTTCAAACACCCATCCGATGAACCAGATGAGTCCGCTGGCGACCACGGCCCCGAAAACGGCCTCGCTCAATGCAATCCACCGAGGCGATAGTGTCCGGGGCAGCAGAAGCATCATCAACCCCGGCGGGAACGGAACGAATACGGCAAAAACCAGTCCCAGTACTGTGCCGCCGACCGTAAATTCGTCGGGAAGAATCTGAGTCTCGATATCGGTCGCGACCAACGTGATCATGATCGCGGAGAAAACGCAGTACTTCAGCGCATGCCACGACACGCCGAACGCCGCCACGGACAGGCCGAACGCTACCGCCGTCGTCGCTTCCACAATCGGATAACGAATCGGAATGAGCTCCGCGCAGTGACGGCATCGGCCGCGAAGCAGCAAATAACTCACCACCGGAATATTGTCGTACCAGGCGATCGTTTTCTCGCAGCCCGGGCAGAACGAACGCGGCTGGACCACCGAAAGATCGCGCGGCAGCCGGAACACGCACACGTTCAGGAAACTGCCGATCAACAGACCGGCCAGAACCGCCAGAAGAATTTCTAGCATCCGAGAACCTCATGATACGCTGCCCGCGTTCGCTCTGTCATAAGGTCTGCCGTGAACCGTTTTTCCACGCGCTCCCGGCCGCGCCGGCCCATCTTACGCAGCAGCTCCGGATCGCGCCGCAGACGCTGGACCGCCTCGGCAAACTCCTTGGGAGCGTTGGCCACCAGCAGGCCGGTGCGCTCATGCTCCACGGCCTCCGCTAATCCGCCGACCCGGCTGGCGATCACAGCGACACCCGACGACATCGCTGCCAACGCCGCCGACCCGAGCCCCTCCATGTCGCTGGCGTACAGAAAAATTTCGGCCGTTGCCAGATCGGTCCACAAATCGGCCGTGAACCGCACCTCGAATCCAACGGATTTCGCTGCTTCACGAATAATTTCCCTCCCCTTGGACGCCAGCGCCACGATGGCGTTGCCTCTGGCTGTATCGACCAGCGGCACGCCATCGTAAACCACACGAATCTTGTCGCGATCGGCCCCGGCTTCCTCAAGCTCGCGCGCGACATAGTGAGAAACAGCAAGGAACAGATCCGCACGCCGGTATTTCAGCCGTGACAGCATCCCCCGATTCACCGGAAACGCCACCCGCCTGGAAACCACCAGCTTGATACCCGGAATCGCCGCCGCCAGCGTGTGCGCCCGCGCGTCATGCGCGTGCACCAGGCCGTACTCACGCGCCAGTCGCGCCATCGTAATGAACGAAAGAGCCCGCACGTCGAGCCCGCGTTTCCGCGCTTCCTGGAACAATCCGGAGCCTGCTCCCGCCAGCAGCGTCGCGTCACGCAACCGTTCCAGCAGATAGATCACCTGCCACTGTCCCCCGTGCATTTCGCGCCCCGTGTCGACATGCAGGGTCTTCATGCCGTTCAGTCTCTTCCAGGGCTCATGAAGCGCGCCTTGGCGTACTTGACGAAGTTGTACAGCGCCGCCATGTTGGCGATCGCCAGCCCTTCCACGCCATCCAAAAACCCGCCCTTCAGGACGTATGTGCGAAAAAACGTCCAGGGCGGTTCCAGGATCAGCCGTCCCCAGGTGACCTTATCGCCGGTGGCGAGCAACTGCTCCGCCGCCAGCGTCGTATACCGGTCCATGGTCTTCAGATGTTCCGACAGCGAATTACAAGTGAAATGGAGCAGGTTCGATTCGAGATGCCCCAGCCGTCCCTCCACGCGCACCGTTTCGTGCACGAACTCGCCCACCCAATGCGCCTTCCGCCGGTCGTACAGCCGGACCTTTCGATCCGGATACCACCCCGAGTGCCGGATCCAGCGGCCCAGATACTGCGCCATCCGAGGCATCGTGTACGCATCGAACTGCGGACCGTTTTTTTTGAGCTGCCAAATCTCGCCCTCCAGAGCCTCGCTCAACGATTCATCCGCGTCCAGCGAAAGGATCCAGTCGTGCGTCGCGCGCTCGGCCGCCAGGTTCTTCTGCTTCGCATACCCCGGCCACGGACTTTCGACGATCCGCGCGCCCAGTTTCTCTGCGATCTCCAGCGTCCGGTCACTGGAGCCGCTATCAATCACGACGATTTCGTCGGCGCAGCGCAGGCTCTCGATGGCTCGCGGGAGATTGCGCTCCTCGTTATACGTGATAATCGTCGCCGAGATCTTCACAGGCCCGCGGTGCGGATCGGAGTCGGAGTGAACGATAGAATCAGGATGATCAGCGCGGCGATGCCGAGCCAGGTTCGTACGCGGCCCACGGGACTGGGATCGAAAATCGCCGGATGCCGCATGCCGAACAGAACCAGAAACGCGGCCCAGAAGAACCAGCTCCAGGCGAAGAAGAAACCCATCAGCACCAGGACCCCGATGAAGACGCGCGACAACAGCCGCGTCCGCTCGCCCAGAAACGCATACAGAACATGGCCGCCGTCCAGTTGTCCGATCGGCAAAAGATTTAAAGCCGTCGCCAGCACGCCCACCCACGCCGCGCGCGCCACCGGATGAAGATAAATATCCGACACCGGCACGCCGGGAAAAATGATCCATTCGAATAAGCGCAGAATCAGCGGCGTCCCGAAAACCAGTTCGCCGTGATTGCCAATACCGGGCACCACTTTCGAAAGCGATACCCCGGCCGCCATCGGCAGAACCAGAAGCGCGAAACCCGCCAGCGGTCCCGCGATGCCTATATCGAACAGGATTCTCTTCGAAAGAATCGCCGAGCGGATGCGGATGAACGCGCCAAAGGTCCCGATCAGCGTCGGCACCGGTAGGAAGAACGGCAGCGTCGCGTCGACTTGATAATAACGGGCCGCCAGGTAGTGGCCCATCTCGTGAGCCATCAGGATCGCGAGCAGAGTCAGGGAGAACGGAAGGCCGTCCAGCAGGTATGAAGGATCGTGCAGCATCCGGGGGTACCCGGCGAGTTCGGTGTCGAAATCGAACGGCCGGCCATCCGCAAAGCTATGCGCGAACCCGGCGCCCGCGACCGAGGTGCTTATTAGTGTCAGTAATAAAAGAAGCGCGTGCAGCCAATAACGGTGCCGTGGGCGAATCTGTTCTCCGGCCAGGACCTCAAACACGCCGCTGGAACGGGGAAACTCGGCCGGCGTTGGAGAATAGCCGTTGGTCGACACAACGGTAATACGCTATTGCAGAGTCTGCAATTCCTTGCCAGGCTTAAAGCGGACCGCTTTCCCCGGCGGGATGGCGACCTCGGCTCCGGTGCGCGGGTTACGGCCGATGCCGGTCTTGCGCGGGCGGACGTTGAAGATACCAAAGCCGCGCAGCTCAATTCGTTCGCTGCGGCCGAGCGCGCGCTTCATGCTCTCGAAGACTGTCTCTACGGCCATCTCAGCCTTCGTCTTCGTGATGCCCGTCCGATTGACCACTTCGTTGATAATGTCGAGTTTGATCAATGCCGCCTCCTCAGCGCACCGGCCCATATGTCGCCCAACGACAACAGCCGAAACCCCATGATAGGATTAGGGTTATCAAGTTGTCAAGCGCCCTTGTCACCACCGACCTCTTTCGCCGCGCCTGCGGGTTGTTTGCAACGGGTATAGCGGTGGTCACTACGCGCGCCGCCGACGGGACGCCACACGGGCTGACGATTAACTCGTTCTGTTCTCTCTCTTTAACTCCGCCGCTGGTAATGGTGGCGATCGATCGCGACTGCGGCGTCCTTAGCCGCTTTGAACCGAACGGCCATTACGCGGTCAACATTCTGCGCGAAGCGCAACTGAGTCTGTCGATCCGGTTCGCGCAATTTCCCGAGGGTCGATTCACCGGAATCGAATGGCGGGAAGGGCAAACTGGATCCCCCATCCTCGATGGAGTCCTAGCAGTACTCGATTGCCGGATAGTGCAGGTCGTCGACACCGGCGATCATAGGGTGCTGGTCGGAGAAGTAGTAGATGTGGCGATCGGGGAGGGCCAGCCACTGCTCTTCTTCGCCAGCAACTACGCCAGACTGAAGTAGCGGTCAGGCGTGAAGCCGTCCGTTGCCGTTTCCTTTGCGGAGCGAATCCATAAAAGCCTTCTGAGACTTCGCCAGGTCTCGAATCGCTTGCTTCATAGCCGCAGTTTCTTCTTCAGCCTGCTTTTGTCGGGATTCGATCTTCACCAGCAGCTTCATCCCGAACTGGACTAGCTTCTGCGTCGCAGCTTGGCGGCGATCGAATTGATCCATCCGCTTCTGCCATTTCGCATCTTGCTGTTCAATGCGGCGATTGCGCCGTTCGATGTCCTGGTTGAACCGGATTTCCATCTGGTTCTCGCGTTCCGCCATTCCATGGAGGATCGACCAAATTGCCTCCATGCGCTCTTCGGAGGTCATCAACCACACTCTATCACGCGCCGGATTTCTTCCGGATCTCGATATTCAGACGTTTGATCTTTTGATTCAGCGTCGAGAGCGGAATGCGCAGCGCCTCTGCCGCCGCCGTCTGGCTCCAGTCCGATTCTTCGAGCTGCTCAATAATCTTACGCCGTTCAAAGTCGGCCACCACTTCGAACAGAGACGCGTCCGAGGCCAGCCGCCCGCTCTCATCGCGCCGGATGCGCAACCCCTTGGCCTCGAGTAGATGTTCCGGCAGGACGTCCACCGGAACCAACGGTTGCGAAGCGAGCACCACCGCGCGCTCCACTACATTTTCCAGCTCGCGCACGTTGCCCGGCCAGGCGTGATCCATCAGGATCTGCATCGCGTCCGAATCGAAATGCAGCCGCGATCGGCCGCCGTCATCCAGAAATTTCTCGTTCTCGCGGCAGTACTTGGTGAAGAAGTGATCGACCAGTGCCGGGATATCCTCTTTGCGATCGCGCAGCGGAGACAGCGCGAGGTTAATGACATTAAGCCGGTAATACAGGTCCTCGCGAAATTTTCCTTCCTCCACCATCCGTTTCAGATCGGCGTTCGTCGCAGCCACGATTCGGACATCCACTTTGATGTTGTCCGTTGAGCCCAGCGGCATGAACTCGCGCTCCTGGATCACGCGCAGCAGTTTGCTCTGGGTCTCGGAAGAAATGGTCCCGATCTCGTCGAAGAAAATCGTCCCGTGATTAGCCGTTTCGAAATATCCCTTGCGCGAAGCCACCGCGCCGGTGAACGCCCCCCGCACATGCCCGAACAGCGCGGATTCGAGAAGATCCGGCGGCACCGATCCCGAATGTACCGGCACGAACGGATGTCCGGCGCGCGCCGAGTGCGCGTGGATCGCGTTGGCGATCAACTCCTTGCCCGTCCCGGTCTCGCCGGTGATCAGAATGGTCGCGCGGCTAGCGGCGACCTGCGCAACCAGGTCCAGAATCTTGAGCATCCGCTCGCTCTTTCCGACGATATTCGGAAAGCTGTAGCGTTGCTTCAGCGCCCGTTTGAGCTCGACGTTCTCGCGCTCCAGGCGGCCCTGCGAGATCATGCGCTCGATCTCGATCAGAAGCTTTTCGTTGTCCCACGGCTTGGGAAAATAATCGTTCGCGCCGCGCTTGAGCGCATCCACGGCCACCTGCACCGACCCGTAGGCCGTGATCATGAAAACCGGCGTCTCCGAATCGCGCGCGCGAATTTCTTCCAGTACCTGCATGCCGCTCTTGTCCGGCATCATCAGATCGAGCAGGATCAGATCGTAAGCCGAGGTTTCCAGGCGCTTCAGCCCTTCGTTCGCGTTGGCGGCAAGCTCGACGCGATAATTCTCGCCGGTCAGCAGCGCTTCCAGGCTCTCGCGGATGTCGGGCTCATCGTCAATCACCAGGATGCGCCCGCGCACCTCTTCTTTCGTAATCACATCGGGTGGGAAATTCGCGACCTGATCCGCCATCACTGCATAAGCCTATCGGAACGGGCGACCGCCGGTGCGGACGCGGGCGTCGCCGCAGGCAGCGACGCGGGCGTCGCCGCAGGGAAAGACGCGGGAGCCTGCGACGGGTACGCCGTTGGAGCCGAAATCTGCAAGACTGCCGGGACCGATGCCGCTTCGATCGGGACCAGCTCCGTTCGTCTCACCGTCACAGCCGCGGGGAAAGAGAGTTCGAAGCGCGTGCCCGCTCCCGGCTCGCTTTCGACTTCGATTTCGCCCCCATGCTCTCGCACGATTCCGTAACTGACCGACAGCCCCAACCCCGTTCCCTTGCGCGCGGCCTTGGTCGTGAAGAACGGATCGAAGATGCGCGTCAGGTTGTCCTTCGCGATCCCAGCGCCCGAATCCGCGACGGTCACCCGCACCAGTCCGCCTTGATTGTCGTGTTTGGTGCGCAGCGCCAGCACCCCGCCCGATTCCATCGCGTCGCGCGCGTTCAGAAACAGATTCAGAAACACCTGCTGAAGCTTGCCCGGGTTGCCTTTAATCTTCGGAACATTTTCGTCCAGCGCCAGCTTCACTTCGACGCCCGCTTTCGCCAACTGATGCTCCAGCAGGTTCAGCGTTTCGCGAATCACTTTATTCAGGTCCACGCTGACAAATTCTGTCGGCGAAGTGCGCGAAAAATTCAGCAGAGAGTTGACGATCTCGCTCGCCCGGAATGTCTGCCGTGCGATCTTCTCCAGCAGCGGAGCCTTTTGCGCGTCTCCGGAAATCTGCTTTGCGAGCATCTGCGCATACGTCGAAATCACCGCCAGCGGCGTATTCACTTCGTGCGCCACGCCGGCGGCCAGCAATCCGATGGAGCTGAGCTTGTCCGCCTGCATCAGCCGCTTTTCGAGCTCCGCGCGGTCGGTGATGTCATCGAAGATAATCAGCCGTCCAATGCGATCGCCATCCCGGGAAATGAGCGGCGCAACCGCGATGTTCAGGGTCGCGTCCTTGGGCCGCAGCAGGAACTTGTAAATATTGTGCACGCCCGCTTCACCGCGCACCGGCTCGAGCTGATCGCACAGGTCGGCGGGAAGCAGACTGCGCAGAGGACGTCCCAGAGCGTCGGCGCGCGCGATGCCGGTCAGCTTCTCGATCTGCGAATTCCAGCTCTCGACGCGGTCTTCAAGATCTGCCGCCAGGATCCCCACGTTGATCGATTCGACAATGTTTTCCGAAAATTCCTTGAGCCGTTCATATTCCTCGACCTTACGCGCAAGCGACCGGTATAGCATCGCATTATCGATCGCGATGCCGACATAACCGGACAAGGTCACCAGCAGTTCGACGTCATCGGTGGAAAGAAAATCGCCCGTCTCGGTCCGGCTGACTCCCAGATACGCCATCGTGCGTCCGCGCGCGGAGCAGGGAAGATAATACGTCAACTCCAGCTCGGCGATCGAACGGCGCACCGACACCGGCATCTCATGCGAAACCACGTCCAGCGAGTGGCGCGTGCGTTCAAAGAACAGGTACGGCTTGTCCGGACCCGGCGTCAGAAAGCTAAGATCCAGCCCGTAAGGGACATTCTCCGTCTGCTTCCCATGGCGGTTGCTGGCCAGTTCCAACCGGAACTTCGCTTCCGCTTCATCCCACACGAATAACGCGACATGACGAATACGCAGCGTCCGGATCAGCCGGTCCGCGACGCTCTCCAGCATTTCTCCCAAATCCGTCGGCGATCCCAGCTCGCGCGCGAACTCGATCAGCGTCCGCCGGTAATCATAGCGATCTTTATAAAAGTAATACCGGTCGAGCTGTTCCTGAATCCAGTTGCGGATCGGCTGAAACACAAACGTCGCGATCAGAATCAGCGCCACCATCGCCGTGCCACTCAGCTCGCCCGCGGTGCGCGCCGCGAAGATCATCGTGTAGAAAATCCCCAGCACCGCAAGCGTGGCCAGCGTGTATACGTAGCCTTGCTGGAAAATAATGTCCACGTCCATCAGCCGGTAGCGCAGAATGGCGTACGCCCACGTCAGAGGGATCAGCGGCAGCGACAACACAGCAAGATTCATCGCGTGATTCGGCGCGACACCCATCAGGTACGGAATCGCGTATACGATCCCAAACGGAAGAATCCCGACCAGCGCTCCGTTCCGCAGCCACGTCAACTGGCGGCGCACCACCGGATCGTCCGCATGCCGGCGCTGGAATCCGAGCACCACTCCCCCCGCAACATACATCGTGCACAGAAATCCGAGCCACACCCGGTCGAGCAGCCAGCGTACTTCAAGCAGCGGCGCCGTGGTCCGCAGCAGCCCCATGTCGAAGCCCAGCGCGACCGCGATCAGCGCAAGCCCTGGCAGATAAAGCAGCACTGCCGCGCCCCGGCGTCGAATCCACTTCTGCGGCTCCGGAAATACAAAACAGAAGTGCAGAAACAGCATGGGCGCGAAATACCCGGCCACCACATTACCCAGATAAATCACCTTGTCGAAGTCGTTCAACTTCCCTGTGTAGTGGAACGTCGACATGATGAAGTTCGCCAGACACAGCAGGAAGAAGTGCAGCGCTCGCGGCGCCGTGCGCCGCCGGAAATAGACGAACAGCCCGATCGCGAGATATACGGCTCCGACAGCGTACAGATAGAAGATGGTCGAATCGCGCTCGGATTCCCCGATGATCACGCTCGCCGGAACTTCGACGCCGTTGTGCTGAATCGTATATTCAGCTTTGCGCCATGCTCCCAATCGCGCCAGAACCTGAGTAGCCTGGATCGAATCGTCGATCTTCACGCCTTCGATCGAGATCAGCGTATCGCCCTGGTGAATTCCAGCTTTTTCGCCCGGGCTTCTCGGCGAGACGAACACAGCCACCACCCGCGACGTATCGCCCGACAAGCGATCCATCCAGGTGACGCCGTCTTCCGGAAGGTGATAGCGGCTCTGCTGCTGGAAATTAATTGCCGCCGCGACAACCGCCGCGACGGTAAAAATAACCAGCAAGGCGCTGACGAGCTGTTGTTTTAGCTCCCTCATCCCGGAAAGACACAACCCCACTCAGGGTTATAGCACGTGAACGACCACCCCAACAATCAAGGTTTTTACTGATAAAACAAAGAGTTAGGTGACGCCGAACGGTGGGCCGTTACAATTTTTGGGAGATTCGGATACAGCGCTGTGTATATATTTGCAAACCGGTCAGTTACTGGCGTTGGAAATCTTGACCAGTGGCTGTTTCGATTCGGCCGGCATTCCCGACTTAAGCGTCTGCGGAGCGCGGAAGAAATCGAAGTACGAAACGTAGTGCACACAACTCACCGTGCAGTACGGAGCACACGATTTCTCCGTCAGGTATTCCCGACGAATATCCTCTCGGGTATACAGATCTAGAGGCTTCGCCGGATATCCACGTTGCTGCGAACAGTAGTGCACCAGGCCGTCCTCGCAGATGTACATGTAGCGAGCGCCCGCGCGGCATCGCCAGTCGTTCGGTTTCCCCTGCGCGATCGCGTCCTGGAAGTAATTGAGGCGCGCGAAGTGCCGGTTTTCCAGCGCCTTCATCTCGTGATACACCGCCCGCTCGCGCTCCCCGAGCGGCCTTAGTTGCCCGTCCCCATCGTGAATGATCCCGACCGTCGCCGAAAATCCCAGCTCTAGCGCTCGCCGCCCGACCACCAGGGCATCATCCGGATTGTGGATGCCCCCACCGACGACCGAGTTGATATTCACGTGAAATTCGGCGTGCTCCGCCAGCACTTGGAGCTTCTTGTCGAGAACCTTCAGGCTCTTCTTGGACACGTCGTCCGGCTTCACGTTGTCGATCGAGATCTGCATATGATCGAGCCCGGCGGCGTTCAGCTTCTTAACCCGATCCGGCGTCAGCAGATACCCGTTCGTGATCATGCACGCGAGCATGCCCCGTCCCCGCATCGCTGCGATGATCTCATCCAATTCGGGATGCAGCAGCGGTTCCCCGCCTGAGAGCGTCAGAATACTGGTGCCGAGATCGCCCAGGCGATTGATTCGAGAGATCATAGTCGCCGCCGGGACCGGCTTTGAAAAATCGTCGTATTCGTTGCAGTAAGTACAGGATAGGTTACAACGCCGAATCGGGATGATATGCGCCATGATCGGGTGGCGCGTAGACAATGCGCCCCGGCTGATCAGTCGTATCTCCCTCATTCGCCGCGACAAGGACTTCCACGTCCGGCGGACTCGAAAAGCCGTATCTGACATTTGGGACTTTCCCTATTTAAACACACTGTAACCTGTGGAAAAACAGTGGAGAACCGTGCGGGGAGTTTTAAGGCCCGAACGGCTGTTAACCCGGCTGTTTGGTTACACATCACCCCCTGAGAGTATTTCCAGGTTTCCCACACTTATTCGCCGTGATAGCAGAATTGTGGGGCAGGTCCCCGACCTGCCTCTGTCGACCTGTGGCCAAAGGGACCGGTCTCCTACTCCTGATCTCGATCCTCTCCGCCCAGGATCCGACCTTACTCCAAGTCCGCGTCATCGAAGGCGACCGGGCCGTCTACCCGATCGGCTCCCGAGCCACCCGCGGTATCACGATCCAAGTAACGGACGAATTAGGCAAACCAGCGGAAGCCGCGTCCGTCAGTTTCCGCCTCCCCGACGAAGGTCCCAGCGGAACGTTCTCGACCGGCTCTAAGACCGAAATCGTCACCACGCGAGCCGATGGCCGCGCCAGTGTCTGGGGCATGCAATGGAACCGTACCGCCGGTTCTTTCGACATCCGCATCACGGCCGTAAAAGGACAGACCCGCGCGGGCACAATATGTCCTCAGTTCCTGAGCGATTCGCCGGCCGCCAGCGCGCGGATCGGCGGCCGCGGAGGACACAAATGGCTCTGGATCTCCATAGCCCTCGCCGGCGCAGCCGCCGGTGGAGTATTCGCAAGCGGCCTGATCTCGAAAAAAGCCGGATCCGTTTCCAGCAGCGACATTCCCGGCCTGACGATCGGCACGCCGACGATTATCTTAGGGCGCCCATGAGAACCGCCTGTGTGGCGCTCTTCAGCGCGTTCGCTGCAGCGCAAAACGGACTCGATTCTCCCCGCCTGGGAATGATGCTAGACGCCGCCGGCGATGCCCGCCCGGTCTTGGGAATTTCCGGAAGCGCAACCCTTGGGGATCCGGAGAAGAGCGCCGTCGTATCGCTGGCCTGTTCGCGGCGCTTCTGCCTGTTCAAGACGGAAACCGCGATCGTCGATAATGAATTCGCGGCCGAAGCCCCACCCGGCCCGGCTCTCTTTGCTTTCTCGGAGCACACCGCGTCGCTTTATTTCCCGTCTACGCGATCGTTTGTGCGATGGAAAGACGGCGCCATAGAGCCCCTGGCGATCGATGTTCCTGGCGAGATTCTGTCCCTGCGCATTCGCCCGAGCGGAAACACAGAACTCGCCGTCCGCCGGAACCACGGAACCTGGATCGTCGACGCCCAGAACCAGGCGATAGACTCACTACCCGCCAACACAGGGCCGGTAATGCTTCTCGAAACCGGCGCCCTTTACACGTCTTCGAACCAAACCATTCTGCGCCGGGACGATGGATCCGAAATTCATTTTCCCGTGGACGCGGAATCCTTTTCCGCCATGGGCGGCGGATTCGTTCAGGTCCGAACCCGCCGTGCCACGTACGCCATCCGCACCGCCCGTGGTCGCGAGCGGATTTTTCAACTGCCGGAACCGTCGACGGGGAACACATCGCCATGAAGTCTTTCCTGCTTCTGGCGCTCGCCCCGCTGGCCGCTTACGCGCAGCTCACGCTGGTTACTTTCGACGGCACGAATTCCACCCCGGTCGGCGCCGTCTACAATTTCGGCAACGTCGCCAGCGGCGATACCAAAGCCGTCGTCTTTCGTGTAATCAACAACGCCACCTCCCCTGTCGTTGTGCAAGCGCCGGCGGTAAGCGGTTTTGGATTTAGCATCACCTCGGTGAACGGAACCACGCCGTACTCCATCCCGCCGGCGCCGAGTCCGATGAATTTCTTAGCATTCACCGTCCGCTTCGGCGGTTCTCTACCCGCCTCCTACAGCGCCAGCCTCCAGATTTCGAGTATCAGCGTCATTCTCATTGCGAACGTCGTACCCGCCCCATCGCTGACGATTTTTCCGCCGTGCACCGCCGATCCCACGACTGGCGCGATCAATTTCGGAAACCTCCAGAACGGGACACCGCACGGATGCAACTTTTCCCTGCAAAACCCCAACCCCCAGCCCTTGGCGATCGCGAGCCTCGCCGCCACCGGTCCTTTCCAAGCGACGAACCTCCCCGCGACGCCTCTGACCCTGGCGCCCGGCCAGGCGACCACGTTTGCCCTCCAGATCAATCCGTCCTGCGGGACCGTCGCAATCCAGGGCGCGCTGATCGTCAACACGAAATCCTACCCGCTCGCCGCCTCCGGCTTCGACCCGCTCTTACCCAAACCCTCCCTGACGTTCGACGCAACCGCATTCGCCAGCGCCGAGCAGCACACGCTTTCCATTGCGTTACCCACGCCCTCTGCGTGCGCCGTCAACGGCTATGTGAACCTCGCGTTCGTCTCGAACGTGAACGGAATCACCGACGACAGCGCCGTCATGTTCCTGGCAGGCAGCACCCGGACGCTGCCCTTTTCCGTGTCTGCCAATTCCATGCAACTTTTAATAAATCATCAGCCGTCGGCGGCATTTCAAACCGGAACCACCGCGGGAAAGATAACCTTCACGCTCAGCCAGGCTCAAATCAATGGAGATCCCGCCACCGCCATCGTCATTCCTCCCGCCCCGATCGCAATCGAACTGGCCACCGCCTCGAATCAACGCGCCGGAGAGCTGGACATAGCCATCACCGCCTACGACAACACGTACTCGGCCGGTTCGATGTCTTTTACCTTCTTCGACGCCAAGGGCAACATGATCGGCGCTCCCAGGAATGCCGATTTCACTTCCCAGTTTGGTGCTTACTTCAGCTCCCAGCCAAACAACGGCAGCGCATTCCTGATGCGCGCGTCGTTTCCCGTCCAAGGCGTCCAGGGACAGGTCGCCACCGTTCAGGCGACGTTCACCAACGCGGCCGGCCAGTCGCAGACAGGCTCACTCACGTTCCAGTAATGTGAGGAGATGACCACCTCCGTGGCCCTGACCATCGCGGGTTCGGACCCAAGCGGAGGCGCGGGCATTCAGGCCGACCTCAAGACCTTCCATCAATTCGGCGTCTACGGCGAAGCGGTGGTGACGCTCATCACCGTCCAGAACACTCGCGGCGTCCGCCGGGTCGAGGTTCTCGACGCTGAACTGGTCCTCGAGCAGATTCGCGCCGTACTCGAAGACATCCCTCCGCAGGCGGCCAAGCTTGGCGCGCTCGGCAATCCAGCGACCGCCGCCGCTCTCTTCGAGCTGAGCCCGGCGTTCAAGTTCCCACTGGTTGTCGACCCCGTGATGATTAGCAAGCACGGAATGCCCCTTTGGGACGGACCGATGCCCGTAATCCGCTCGTATCTGATAACGCCCAATTTGCACGAAGCATCTGTTCTGGCCGGCTTCCCGGTCGACGATCTGCCTTCCATGCGGCGCGCGGCACAAAGGCTGCTCGAACTCGGTGCCAGCAACGTGTTGATCAAAGGCGGCCACCTGAGCGGCGAGGCCGTCGATCTGCTTTACACTTCCGCCCGGGAGTTTCACGAGTTTTCCGCTCTTCGAATCGCGACGCCGCATACCCACGGCACCGGCTGCACCTATTCCGCCGCGATCACCGCCGAGTTAGCCAAAGGAACTCCCCTGGTCGCCGCCGTCGGACGCGCCAAGGCTTTTATCACGGAAGCGATCCGTACCAACCCCGGCCTCGGCGGTGGACATGGCCCCCTCAATCATTTCGCCAGGCCATAAACGAGCCGCAAAAAGCGAGACGATTCCGCCTCCCGGGCCACTACAGTGACAAATGGGTTTGCACGCGTGGTTCGAATTCGTCGATCGCGCCGTGCTCTGGGCGCTGGCGCCGCTCGCCCTGGCGATTCTAATGAGCGGTCTCGACGATCTCGTAATCGACGTCGTCTGGGCCGCGGACTGGCTTCGGAACCGGTTCCGGCCCGAAGCGGATCTGTTCCCGCCCGGCCCCCGCCAGCTCGATTCCGCGCCCATCCGGCGAATCGCGATCCTCATCCCGCTCTGGCACGAGCATCAGGTAATCGCCCGCATGATCGAACATGCGATCGCGACCATCCACTATCCCGACTTTCACATCTTCGCCGGCGCTTATCCTAACGATGACCTGACGCAAGACGCGATTCGGAGAGTCGCGGACCGCTTTCCCACCGTTCACCTGGTCCTGTGCCCGCACGATGGCCCGACCTCGAAAGCGGATTGCCTGAACTGGATCTACCAGCATCTCGGACTCTACGAAGAACAAAACGGCGAGCGTTTCCATGTCGTGGTCACCCACGATGCCGAAGACCTGATTCATCCGGATGAGCTGCGCTGGATTAATTACTACTCCGCCCGGTTCGACTTCGTCCAGACTCCCGTGCTCGCGCTGCCCACGCCGTTTCGCGCGATGACGCATGGGATTTACTGCGACGAATTTGCCGAATATCACACGCGCGACATGCCGGTCCGGACTCTGCTTGGCGGATTTCTTCCCAGCGCGGGCGTGGGAACCGGCTATCGCCGAAGCGCGCTCGAAAAGCTCGCGGAAACCAACTCGAATCGCGTGTTCGAGCCGGAAGCATTGACCGAAGACTACGAAAATGGGCTGAAGCTGTTCCGCATGGGATGCTCGCAGGCGTTTGTCCCGATCTCGCGCGTCGCCGGGCCGCGAAACTTCGTCGCGACGCGCGAATATTTTCCCCAGAACTGGTCCTCCGCGCTCCGGCAGCGGACCCGATGGGTGATGGGCATCGCCCTGCAAGGCTGGGAGCGGCACGGCTGGGGCCGGAACCCAGGCGAGACGTACTGGCTATGGCGGGATCGCAAGGGGCTGATCGCGAATCCGCTGGGTCTCGCTGCCAACGTCGTGTTCGTCTACGGGCTCGCGACCGCCATCTGGGCGAGAGTTCCGCCCCTCGCCACCCGAGTCGTCTACGCGACGGCCGCGCTTCAAATCCTGCGCTTGGCCGTTCGCATGACCTGCTCGGCGCGGATCTACGGGTTTCGATTCGCGCTCGGCGTCCCGCTCCGGGCGGCGTATGCGAATCTGCTGAACTCCGCCGCAACTCTGCTCGCGTTAACGCGCTACGCGCTCGCCCGTATCCGCGGACAGGCGCTCGTGTGGATGAAGACCGATCATTCGTTCCCTTCGCGCGCAACCTTGCAGGCACATTCAAGCCAGACGCTTTCAAGAAAGCTCGGCGAAATCCTGGTCAGTTCAGGCTACCTGACCACCGCGGCCCTCCGCGTCGCTCTCGCGACCAAGCCGCCCGATCTTCGCCTCGGCGAGCATCTGGTGCGAATCCGTCAAATCGACGAAGCCAGTCTGTACGACGGCCTAAGTCTGCAAAAGGGACTTCCGTTGACCGATCCCGATCCCTCCGAAATCCCGCCCCGCGTCGCACGCGCCCTCCCGGAGCACGTCGTCCGGCAATGGAACGCTCTGCCGTTCCGCGTCGCGGAGGGCGCCCTCGACCTGGCCGTGGCGGACGTTCCATCGCACGCCATGAGCGCAGCCCTGCGTCCCTTCACGACGCTCGAACTCCGGTTTCACCTGGTGACTCCCGGAAAGTTCCGCAAACTGGCGAAAGCGCTCTTGTAAATCGCATCGGGCGCTATAATCGGTACATGAACGCCTCGAAGCTGATCTGCGCCGCTGCCGTATTCTGTCTGGCGGTCGCCGCGGCGGACTTGAAAATCGTACGAATGGCTTCGGTTCCGGAAGGGAAGATCGCCCAGAAGGTTGCGCCCGTCTACCCTCCCGACGCAATCGATCATCACATCCAGGGCGTCGTGAAGATCAAGGTTTTGATCGCTGCCGACGGTCACGTCGAGCAAGCCCACATCGCCAGTGGCCATCCCTTGCTGGCTCACGCGGCCTTGCAAGCCGTAAAGCAATGGAAATTCCAGCCGCTGGGCTCCGAAGATCAGCCGATTCGGGTCGCCACCGAAGTGGAAGTCCCGTTCCGCTTAAACGCGCCCGGCGAAACCAAGTAATCCGGATGAGTCAGGCCTTAGTAGAGGCCGCGCTGGCCGCGCGCGACCATGCGCATGCGCCATTTTCAAATTTCCGCGTCGGCGCCGCTGTCGAGGACTCGTCAGGCCGTATTTACGCGGGCTGCAACATCGAAAACGCAACCTACGGCCTCACCGTGTGTGCCGAACGCGTGGCGATTTTCAAAGCCATCTCGGAAGGCGCGCGCGAGTTCCGCCGCATCGCTGTCGCCGCCGACACCGACACGCTAACCCCGCCCTGCGGCGCGTGCCGGCAAATCCTGTGGGAGTTCTGCGGCGATATCGAAGTCATTCTGACCAATCCGCGGGGCGCGTATGAATCGCTGCGCCTCGCCGAGCTGTTCCCGAGGCCCTTCGATGCGTCTTTCCTATAGCCTGCTGTTCTGTTTCGCCACCGCGCTGCATGCCGCTCCCGCCGATTGGATCTGGAGCGCACGTTATGTAGTCACCATGGATGCGCAGCGGCGTGTCATCGAAAACGGCGCCGTCGCCATCGTCGGCGATCATATCGTGGCCGTTGGCCCCCGCGCCGCCATCGACCGCGACTGGCAGCCCAAGCAGCGCCTCGACCGTCCTGATGCGATTCTCGCTCCCGGCCTGATCAACACGCACACGCACGCCCCTATGTCGCTCTTCCGCGGAATCGCCGACGACTTGAAGCTACAGGACTGGCTCGAAAAATTCATCTTCCCTGCCGAGAAGAAAAACGTCGACCGCGATTTCGTGCGCTGGGGCACGCGCCTTGCCTGTCTTGAAATGGCGCTGTCGGGAACCACCACCTACACCGACATGTACTATTTCGAGGACGCCATAGCGGAGACCACCAAGGAAGCCGGCCTTCGCGGCGTCCTCGGCCAGACCATCATCGGTTTCCCCGCGCCCGATTACGCGACGCCCCAGAAATCGATTGCCGGAACCGAAGAATTCTTCAAAAAGTTCGATCACGATCCTCTGATCGTCCCCGCCATCGCACCGCACGCCCTGTACACCAATTCCGACGAGTCGCTCAAAGCATCTCGCGCACTGGCCGACCGCTATCACAAACCTCTCGTCATCCACCTCTCCGAGACCAAGAAAGAAAACGACGACTCGCTCGCGCAACGCAAGCTGACCCCCACGGCCGTGCTGAATTCGCTGGGCGTGCTCAGCGGTTGGACGGTCGCGGCGCACGGCGTCTGGCTCGACGACGCGGATTTGAAAATCATCAAGACGCGCGACACCGGCCTGGCCCACTGCCCTTCGAGCAATATGAAACTCGCCAGCGGCGTGGCTCCCGTCGTGAAGATTCTGAATCTCGGAATCGCGATGGGTCTCGGCACCGACGGCGTTGCCGGTTCCAACAACGATCACGACATGATGGAAGAAATGGATCTCGCCGCCAAATTACAAAAAGTCACCACCGGCGATCCCCGCGCGTTGCCCGCCGAAGCAGCCTTCGCCATGGCGACCATCACCGGAGCCCGCGCGCTGCATCTCGATAAAATGATCGGTTCCCTCGAACCCGGCAAACGCGCCGACATGATTGCCATCCGCCTGGATGCGCCGCACGCGGTCCCGATGTACAACGTCTACTCACAGCTCGTTTACGCGCTAAAAGGCTCGGATGTGTCCGACGTTATGGTGAACGGCCGCGCGATCGTGCGCGATAAAAAGATGCTGACGCTCGACGCAGCGGCCGTGTTGGCGAAAGCAGCCCAGTATCAGGAACGAATCAAGAAATCGCTCGAGTGAAAAAGGCGCTAAAAAAGGGGACTGACCACTCTGTCCCCGCCACCACGACAGCGCCTGTAGCGACCGGACCGGCCGTGGACAGAGCGGTCTGTCCCCTTTTTCAGCTCCCGTAGACTCACTTGCAATCCGTGACGTGGATCAAAAAACTGGCCACCGGCTCCCAACTCGCCGACCCCCGCCGCTCCAGGCGGTACGTCTTGCTCGACGCTTCCGCCCTGACCCGCCATGTCGCCGCTTCCCGCGGCCGTGGACCTTTCAGGTTCACCGGTTTGTCCGTCACCTGATTAATTTCCCAGTTCTCGCCGCCCGTGTTGGTCTCATAGATCTCATGCTTGTGCGCGCCACCCTGCGGATGATCCAGCACCAGCTTCCCCGACGTGCGCGAATCGAACCAGAATTGCGAGAGCGATGCGAACCGGGAGTCCTCGAACAGCGGCTGATGACGCCAAGTCTTGCCGCCGTCCGTGGTCAGCAATAGGAACGGGTCTTTCGGAAGCGGCTCGATGATCTCACCGCCCACCCAGCCGTAAGCGAAATCCAGCATCTGCACTTGTTCCAGCGCCGCGGCGCGCATCCGCTTCCACGGTTCCGTCCACGATTTGCCGCCATCGTCGCTCTGCAGCAGAATTCCATACAGCGTGGTCCGCTCGGTATGCAGATCGCCCGCTACCACCAGCGTCGCCCCCGCTGCGTCCACCGAGGAAAGCTCCAGAAAAACCGGACAAGGCTCTTCAGCCGAGCACGCTAGCCCGAACGAATCGATATCTTCCGGCGTGCACGTATAAGCGACCCGCGTCGGGGATTGAGCCGAAACGGCCAGAGCACAGATCAGCAACGCGGCAGCGGCCCTCACGCAATCATTGTAGCCGTCATGCCCATTGGTAATACAGATGTGGATGCGCCGCGCCAGCGGATACAATGAGGGTGGTGGCCGTACCGCCCATCCCGACGCCGCTATCCCAGTTGGGAAACACTCCGTTCTCGTTCTACCCGCCGATCCTCAACGTAGAACACAACGAATGGATCTTCCGCCGCGCCACCTGGAGCGAGATCCAGGTCGTCAATCCGAAAACCTCGATCGAGCTTTGGATTCCGCGCCATTTTGTCGGTGAAATTTCGATGGTCGCCGATCCCGTCATCATCGTCGGTTTAGCGAAGGAACTCGAATGCCGGGAGGGCGCTGTCTACCCGCTCATCCGCCGCGTGATCGAGATGCCGCGCGCTGTGAACGATTATTCGCGGCCCAGGATACAGCGCGCCGAGCCAGCCCGCCCTGCCGCCGTCGTCGGCATCCGTTTGGAACCGCGAGAATCCCGCGCCGGCCGAATCCTTCTGGTGACCATCGCCGCCGGCGTGCTCGCTTGCATCGCCGTGGCGAGCGTAGCATCGCGCTCCGCGCTGTCCGCCGCGATCAAGAACGAGCTTCCCTTAACCGCCCGCGACGACTACGATTCCATCGTCGCGCGCTATGGAACGCCCGCCGAAGACCAGTGGCGTTCCTCGAGAACCGGCGTCGGGTACCGCCGTCTCTCCTATCCCGCGCGTTTCTTTACGCTAATCCTGATCGACGGACACTATGCCGGCGCTCTCGGCCGCGACGGGCGTGTGATTCATGCCGCCGGCACGCGCCTCCGAAGTCTGCGGTGAAGCGGATCGGAGTCCTGGCCGGTGGATTCAATCCGGTAACGCGCGCGCACCTGGCCTTAGTGGACGCGGCGCTCGCAAAAGTGGACGAAGTAGTTTGCGTCGTCCCCCGCGTTTACCCCCACAAAGAATTTCACGGCGCGACTTTAGACGAACGCCTGGAAATGCTTCGCCGCGCGAGCCAGCGATACCGCCCGCTTGTGACCGAAGGCGGCTTGTTCCTCGACATCGCCCGCGAACTCCGCCGTGACGATCCCCAAGCGCAGATCTGGTTTATCTGCGGACGTGACGCCGCCGAACGAATCGTCACCTGGGATCACGGCGTGCCCGTCGAACGCGTGCTCGACGAATTTCAACTGCTGGTCGCAGCGCGCCAGGGACGTTACGATCCCCCAGACCACGTCCGCGCCCGGATTCAAACACTCCCTTTGGATTGCGATGTCGACGAGATCTCATCGACTGAAGTCCGCCGCCGCATCGCCGCCGGCGAGTCTTGGGAACACCTCGTCCCCGCACCAATCAAGGATCTTGTAGAACGGATCTACCACAAGTAGGCCAGGTCCCCAACCTGGCTCTTTGTACCGCGCAGCTCTTTACCTCGCAGCCAGCAAAGCCCGCAGATGCCGCGCCCGCTCCGGCGATCGAAGCTGCCGCAGCGCCTTGGCCTCGATCTGACGAATCCGCTCACGCGTCACGTCAAACTCCTGGCCGATTTCTTCGAGCGTATGCTCCCGCTCGCAGCCGATGCCGAAGCGCAGCCGGATCACCTTCTCCTCCTTGGGAGAAAGCGTCTTCAGGATATTCGCCGTTTCGTCGCGGACATTGGTATCGATCACCGCGTCCACCGGCGAGCCGACCCAGCGATCCTCGATCAAATCGCCCAGCGCCGATTCACCGTCCCGCCCAACCGGAGTTTCCAACGAAACCGGATCCCGCGAAATGGTCTTCAACTTCTGGACCTTCTCGACTGGAATATCCATGCGCCGCGAGATTTCATCGTTCGTCGGCGCGCGCCCGAGCTCTTTTTCAAGCTCCCGCGTGGCACGCAGAAACTTATTCATCGACTCGTTCATGTGAACGGGGATACGAATCGTGCGCGACTGGTCCGCAATCGCGCGCGTAATCGCCTGGCGAATCCACCAGGTCGCGTACGTCGAAAACTTGTAGCCGCGCCGGTATTCGAACTTGTCGGCGGCGCGCATCAGGCCGATGTTGCCCTCTTGAATCAGGTCCAGCAGGTGCAGCCCGCGATTTACATATTTCTTGGCGACCGAAACCACCAGGCGAAGGTTCGCTTCCACCAGATCTTTCTTGGCCCGCTCCGCCTCGATTTCGCCGTGCCGGATCACCGACAGCGTGTGCCGCAAGTCCGGCAAGCTCGCCCCTGCGGTCTGCTCGCGCTTGCGAATTTCGCGCTTCAGCTCGCGAGCCTTCGCCTGCGCAGTCTGGCTTGACCGGCCCTCGATTTTCCGCAGATCCTGCTCGAAGTGCGAGATCTCCTCGACCACGCGCTCCAGTTCCTTGGAAAATTGCTTCCACTGCGAAAGATAAAACGGAATCTTACGAATCGCCAGCGACACCTGGACCCGCGCCCGCGCCAGCTTTCCAGCCCAGCGCCGCCGCAGCTTCTTGTTGCTCAGCGGAATCGTCCCTAGCTTTTCGGAGAGCTGGCCAAGTTTCTTATGAGCCGCCACCATGTCGGCCAGCTCAGCCTTGACCTCTGTACGCTTCTTGGCATATGCGGCGCTCTCTTCTTCCAGATCGCCCACATCCACGAACGCATCCAGCTCTTCAACTTCTTTTTTGATCGCCTCGGCGATTTCCACAGCGCGCAACTGCACCAGCGCCGACCGGCTGATCGCCTTTTGCATGCGCAGCTTGCCGCGTTCCATGCGGCGCGCCAGATTGACTTCCCCGTCCCGGGTCAGCAGCGGTACCGCGCCCATTTCGCGCAGATACACCCGTACCGGATCATCCGTATAGATCGACTCTTCCGGCGCATGCGCGGCCGGAAAGTCTTCGCCATCATGAGTTTCCTCGGGATGAAAGAAATTAGCTTCCTCGTCGAACGGAAGCCCCAGAGGCTCGTGGCCTTCGCCTAAGAATTGATCCTCGAAATGATCCACTGCGATTCACCTCCCCCAATCTGTAACGCGTTCAACCACGCATCCATGCTCACCGTTCAAGGCGTGGGCGTTTGGGTTGGGGTGCCAGTCCCGCTGAAACCGCTTCGTTGAACTGCCGAACTGTTGTCGAATTATCGTCTTTATTCCCAGAGACTTATACACGCACTCCCGGCGCACAATTCCACTAATTCTCGGCCGCGCCGGGGACTGGTACAGTATAACAGCCTTCCCGTGTTCTGTTAAGTCCCTATTTCAAAAGATGTTTGCGGCGGCGGCTGGTTACAGGTTTCGGCAACGTTTCAGCACGGAGAAACCCTTACCCCCGCCTCTGGAGGAGATCCTTAAGCTCCGTCAAGAACGCCTCGACATCCTGAAAGTCCCTGTAAACCGAGGCAAACCGGACATATGCGATCTTGTCGAGGGTCTTTAGACGTGTCATAAGCATCTCGCCGATCGCGGTGGTAGACATCTCCCGTTCTGGACTATCGGCCAAGGCGGATTCCACCTCGTCGATCACCTCGGCCAGCTTTGCCATCGCGACGGGCCGTTTCTCGCAGGCCTTTAACAACCCTTCCAGGACTTTCTGCCGGTCGAACTTTTCGCGCCGCCCATCCCGCTTGACCACGACGTAGGGAATCTCGTCGCTTCGCTCATACGTGGTGAACCGCCGCTCGCATTTCAGACACTCCCGCCGCCGCCGGATGACGTCGCCTTCCTTGCTTTCCCGCGAATCGATGACGCGGTCCTCCCTATGACCGCAAAACGGGCATGTCACCTTGGTTTTCCCTCGTTTGACTCGTCCGAAGTGATCCGCACGGCCGGTGGCTCCACTTCCAGATGCCTCAGATTACGCCATTTAATGCCCTCATGAAAGGCCAGCGCGAGTCCGAAGGGCACAATCACCACGAAGGTGATGATCCACAGCACCAGCGCGATCCCGCTGGCAGCCGAAATCCCGACGCCGAAAAACTCCGTAAGTACAACCACCGTAGCAATCTGCATCCCTCCGCCGACGCCGGGAATCTGAACCGCGCTGCCGAAGGCCACGAAGCCCAGCAGAATCACCACATCCGTCACACCCAGATTAGCCGTCGCGGGGAAGGCTCGAAATGCACAATAGAAGGCTCCGGCGATCACCACCCATTCAATCACCGTGTATGCCACCAGCAACGCCACGAAGCTCGCGTGGCGGGTCGACTGCATCCCTTCGTCGAACGACGCCAGCACCGTCCGCACCCGGCCCAGCACTTTCTCGGGAAGAAAAGACAAGGTCTCCAGAAGCCGCTCCTGGACCCGCCCCCGAAACTGCCTCAAAGCCAGCAGCAGCGCCAGGCACGCCGCCCCAATCAACCCCGCCGTGTATCCACCGGCCTCCAAAACCACCCGAGCCCTCGGGCCCGGCTGGATGGCGCTATGAGATACCTGCGTAAGCGCGACGCCAAAAATCAGAAGGACCATCAGAAGGTCCAGAATCCGCTCCACCACCCACGCCGCGATTTGGCTTGAGAAAGAAACACCTTCTTTTTTTGCAATCAGATAGGGACGAACCGGCTCGCCCGCGCGGCCGAAAAGGACCACCGCCGTAAACCCGATTGCCGTCGCCGTAAAAATGCGCCACAAATTCGCGTCTTTCCTGAGTGGCCGCAGCATGATCTCCCAGCGAAGCGCGCGCCCCACATAGGTCGCCATCACCAGCGACTGCGAGACCACGATCCAGGACCAATCCACATGGGCCAGCGCAGTGCTAAACTCGTTCCAATTGAAGCCGGAGATGCGCCAGCGGTAGCCTACGAAGGCGATCGCGGCCAGGGCGGCGGCTACGGCGACGCCGATTCCCAGGTGTCGTTTATTCAAGCGCTTAGATCCGTCTCCCGGCTCATCGGTGGCCTGTGGGCTGTTTCCGCGGATAGAATGTAAATCGAACTTCTCATGTCAGTTCTTCGTTCTTATTACTGGAAAGTAACGGATCGGGAACGAAAACGAACATGGCGGCCACTGCCACAGTTGGACAGATTAGCACGACGAATCGTTACGCTGCCGCCAGACCCTGGCCGGCCGCCTGGAGCCGCGAGCAGCGGGGATCGTTTTTGGACGCTGACAATCAGCTAGTCGAGCGGTGCCTGAGCGGTGAAGAGGCCGCGTGGGAGGATCTGGTAAAGGTCCATACCCGTCGTGTGTATGCCATCTGCTACCGCTTCACCGGCGCCGACCAGGAAGCGCAGGACCTGACGCAGGAAGTGTTTCTGCGCGTATTCCGGTCGCTAAAGAGTTTTCGCGCCGGCGAGGGATCGTTTACGGTCTGGTTGGCGCGGCTGAGCCGGAATCTGCTGATCGACCACTACCGGCGCACGAAACTGGATCGCGCAACCGATTCCATTGAAGAGCAGCTTCCCATGCTCGAAGAGAAAACCGCGACGCTCTCGCGGACCGACGGCCTGGTCGCCGGGCGCGAGGCGAGCGAGCTGTTGCAGGAAGCTTTACAAAAACTTTCACCGGAGTTGCGCGAGACCGTGATCTTGCGCGATCTGGAAGAACTAGAATATCGGGAGATCGCCAAGGTATTGAATGTGCCCGAGGGTACGGTGAAATCGAGATTGAATCGCGGGCGGGCCGAGCTGGCTCGCGTGCTGCGCCGCAAAGGAGCCGTTTAGGTAACGAAGGGCGCGTGATTGCGCGCCTCCTAGAGACGAGAACGTGTTTGAGAGTTTTATGACTTGCGCGGACATTGAAATTCTGCTGGCCGACTACGTGGACGGGACGCTCCACGGCGAGCAGAAGTCTGCCCTCGAGTCTCACCTGGCCGGCTGTGAGCTGTGCGCTGAGCTTGCCCGCGACTCGGCCGGCGCCGTGGCTTTCATGGAGCGCGCCTCGGTTGTGGAAGCGCCGCCCGAACTGGTCACGCGCATTCTGTTCGAGATCACGGATGGCCCCAGCCGCGCGCAGATTAAGCCGTCGTGGGTCCGGCGGATTTTTGGGAAATGGCTGGAGCCGGTTTTGCAGCCGCGTTACGCCATGGGGATGGCGATGACCATTCTGTCGTTCGCCATGCTGGGGCGGTTTTCGGGAATCGAAGTCCGGCATCTGACGCTGTCCGATCTCGATCCGGTGAAGGTGTACATGTCCGCCGAGGATCGCATCCAGCGGACCTGGGAGCGCACGGTGAAGTATTACGAAAATCTGCGAGTAGTGTTTGAGATCCAGACCCAATTGAAAGAATGGACGGACCAGCAGCCGGCGCCGTCCGAAACGAATCGCGATAAGAAATGAGCACCGACGCCAAGGTAGTTGGATATTGCCGCGCCTGCGGGAAAGCGCTCGACGAAACGAGTGTCCGCTCGGCGCAGGGGACTATTTTTTGTGAGGAGCATTTACCGCGTATGACGGAAAGCGTGCCAACAGCGCCGGCAGTGTCGGCGGCCGAATCTCAGTATGCCTCGCCATATACGGCCTCGCCATATACAGCCTCGCCGTACACCACCAAAGCCCCGCCGCCGATGCCGAATCCCGACGTTTCGCCCGGCGTGGCCTTCGTGCTCGGGTTCATTCCCGGCGTGGGCGCCATTTACAACGGACAGTACGCCAAGGGCCTGGTGCACGTGATCATCATCGGGCTGATGATCAGCATCCTCGATAACAATGCCGCGCATGGCCTGGAGCCGTTGATGGGCCTGCTGCTCGCCGGCTTCTGGATGTACATGGCGTTCGAGGCGTTTCACACCGCGAAAAAGCGCCAGCAAGGGGTGGCCGTCGACGAATTTTCAAGTCTGATCCCCATGCGCGGCGGAGCCTCAAGATTTCCCGTGGCCCCGGTGGTGCTGATCGCCCTGGGCGTGATTTTCTTGCTCGACAATCTGGACATTCTGGATCTGCGGCGCATGCTGCGGTACTGGCCGGTGGGGCTGATCGCGCTGGGTGCATATATGCTGTATCTGCGCATGGCCCCGGCGCCGGATTCGAGTAAAACGAGTGAGGGTTCCCGATGAACGGAAATTTTTTGTGCGCGATTCGCGGTCCGATTCTGATGATCACGCTGGGCGTGCTCCTGGCGATCGATCAGATGGGCACGCTGAGTTTCGGGCGTACCTGGCCGGTGTTGCTGATTTTGTTCGGCCTGTTTAAACTCGCCGAGCGTGGAGGAGCGCGGCCCGCCGCTTAAGAGACCCGCCGCTTAAAAGAATTGTCATGAGAAGATCGTCCATCGTTGCGCCCCTGCTGCTGATCGGCATCGGAGCGTTGTTCCTGGCTCGTAACATGTATCCGGAGTTACCGCTCCTGGATTACCTGGCGAGGTATTGGCCATTTCTTTTAATCCTGTGGGGCGTCCTGCGGCTGGTGGAAGTCATGTTCTGGGCGGCTACCGACAAAGCGATACCAGCGCGCGGCGTCTCCGGCGGCGAATGGATTCTGGTCGTATTCCTGTGCCTGTTCGGCGCCAGCCTCCACACGGTGCGCGGATTCTCCACCTGGTGGCCGCGAACCGGGCTGGCCATGGGGGACATGTTCGGCGAGAGTTACGAATATCCCATCGAGGGTCAGAAGCCGGCCTCAAAAACGCCGCGCATTGTGATCGAAACTTTCCGCGGCAACGCCCGCATCACCGGTGTCGACGTCGATGCCGTCAAGGTCACCGGCCATCGGACCATTCGCAGCATGGATCAAGGCAACGCGGATCGCACCAACAAGGATGCTCCCTTCGAAGTCACCGGCGACGCGAGTCAGATCGTGATTCAGAACAGCCAGGATCGCGTCTCCGGAAACATGCGCATGACCTCGGAGATGGAGATCACGGTGCCCAAGGGCGCGACCATTGAAGCGCACGGCCGCTACGGCGATTTCGACGTCACCGATGTGAGCGGCAACGTCGAAATCACCTCGGACAACGCAGGCGTGCGCCTCCAGAATATCGGCGGCAATGCCCGGGTGGACCTGCGCAACAGCGATATCGTTCGCGCCGTGGGCGTCAAAGGCACATTCGATCTGAAGGGCCGCGGCGCCGACATCGATCTGCAAAATATCGATGGACAGGTGACCGTGAGCGGCGCCTACTCCGGCGTCATCCAGTTCCGGAATCTCGCCAAGACGCTTCGCTTTAACGGCCAGCAGACCGATCTCAACATCGAAAAGCTGCCGGGGCAGGTGCGCATGGCCTTGGGCGATTTCACCGCATCGAACCTGGTTGGTCCGGTGCGCCTCTCGACCAAATCGCGCGATGTGCAGATCAGCGATTTTACCAATGCGCTGGAGATCCAGCTCACCCGCGGCGATGTCGAGCTTCGGCCCGGCATATTGCCGCTCTCGCGCATCGACGTCCAGACTCGATCGGGCGATATTACGCTCTCCTTGCCCGCCGCGGCCAAGTTCGATCTGACGCAATCGACTGCCCGCGGCGACGCGACCAACGATTTCGGCTCGCCGGTGAGAGCGGAGAGCGACGGCCGCGGCGCCACGCTACGAGGCTCGACGGGCGGCGGCGGCCCCAACGTCACGGCTCACACCGAACGCGGACAGGTGATCTTACGAAAAGCGTCGGCCGAAGACAAACCTCTGATGCCCCGCGGCGAATCGCCCACCTCGGAAAAGCCTCTGCCAGAAAAGCCGCTGAAAAAGGTCGAGCAGTAATCCGGCTACAATCGAGTCATGGTTCGGAACTTCACTCTTGAGTACTGGCGCGATGATGGCTGGTTCGTCGGGCGATTGAAGGAACTTCCCGGCGTTTTCAGCCAGGGCGAAACGCTTGCAGAGTTGGAAGCCAATATCCGCGACGCGTATCAACTTTTGAAAGACGACGCTCCAATGCTTCAGACAACTGAAGTTCAAACTAAGGACATCGGGGTCGAAGTTTAATAGGGAATCAGATTCCGAGTTGCTTCTTAATATGCATGACCAGCGTGTTCTTGATCTCGCTGTGGCGTGCCACCGGGGCGCTCTTTCCGCTGTGCGGGTTGAGGTAGATGTCGTGGCCCTTTCCATTGCGCTTCAGCACGCAGCCCGCTTGAGTGAGTTGTCGAATAACGTCACCGCGCTTCATTAGGCCTTCCTTCGAACTAATCCCAGGCGTTAGTCGGCCCCTTCCGCCGCAGATTTTTTCAGCGTTTGCACTGCTGCATTTGGCCCCTTGGAAAATTGCAAGGAATGCCCTGAGACAATTTATCGCCGGGCTGTTTTACAGCGCGGCCGATGAAGGCACTAGGAAAACCCGCACATCCATCACATTCGTCCCCGACGGCCCGGTCTTGACTAATCCACCCAACGCTTCAAAAAAGTGATACGAGTCGTTATCCGCAAGAAATCGCCGCGGATCCAGTCCCAACTCCCGCGCCCGGGCGATGCTGTCTTCGTTCGCTACCGCGCCCGCAGCGTCCGTCGGACCATCCGCGCCATCCGTTCCCCCGCTGAAAACCGTAAATGGTCCAAAGCCCTCCAGCGCGATTGCCGCGGCCAGCACAAACTCCTGATTCCGTCCGCCGAGCCCTTTGCCGCGAATCGTGACCGTCGTCTCGCCGCCCGAAAGAATGCACGCCGGCGGACGCAAAGGCCGCCCGCTCGAAAGAATCTCCTTCACGATCGCCGCATGCATCGACGCGACGTCGCGCGTTTCGCCCTCGATGAAGGTCGACAGCACGATGGTCCGATATCCTAAGGCGCGAGCTTCCTCGGCCGCCGCGTCAATCGCCAGGCGATTACTTCCGACGATCAGATTCTGAACGCGTGCGAGCGACGGATCGCCGGCCTTCGGCGTTTCTTGAACGCCCACCCCGACGCGTTCCCGCACCGACTCCGGCGGACGAATCGCGTACTTTTCGAAAATGCCCCGGGCGTCTTCGAACGTGGAGCCATCCGGAACCGTCGGGCCGGAACCGATCACATCCAGATCGTCTCCAACCACGTCCGAAAGAATCAGCGCGACCACCGTTGCAGGCCACGCGAGCTTGGCGAGTTGCCCGCCCTTCAACACCGAGATGTGCTTCCGGACCGCGTTCAACTCGTGAATATTGGCCCCGCACGCCAGCAGTTGCCGCGTCGTCTCCTGCGTATCGGCGAGAGTCACGGGCGGCACGGGATCCGGCATCAACGCGGAAGCGCCGCCGGAGATCACGCAGATCAGTAAATCCCGCTCGGTCGCCGCGCCGGCGATTTCCGCGATCCGTCGCGCCCCGCTAAGCCCACGTTCATCCGGAATCGGGTGCCCCGATTCGTTCAGCTCCACTTTGCGGGTCCGTACCTGCGAACCGTGAGGCACGTTGACGAATCCGCCCGCCAGCCGTTTCCCCAGCGTGCGCTCCACGGCGCGGGCCATCGCCGCGCTGGCTTTCCCCGCGCCCACCACTTGAATCCGGTCGAAATTCGACAGCGAATACCGCCGCCGCCCCACGATCAAAGTTTTTCCGTCAAGCTTTACGTACCGGTGGACCGCGCGCTCAGGATCGGCGGCCTTCAGCGCGGACCGAAAAATCCGAAGAGCATGATTTTGGCTCACAGGATTTAGAACAGCGGCAGCGCCAGGATTTGGGCGACCGCGGAACGTATGTCGTCGTCGATCACTTCGATCCGGTAATCCGCGCGCGCGTACCCTCCGCGGCGCGTCTCGAATAGATTGCGGAGCCGTTCCGGATCGCGCGCCAATGGCCGGTGCGTTTGTCCCGCAATCCGGCGTTCAATCTGCGATAGCGGGCAGTCGAGCCACACGGTCACGCCGTTGTTCGACACCAGCTCGAAATTTTCATCGGCCAGAAACGCGCCTCCGCCCAGCGACACGACCTGCGGACGCCCGGATTGTACGTTACGCACACGATCCCGCAGCGCCGCGCTTTCAATCCCGCGAAACGCCTCCTCGCCGCAGGTATCGAAAATGTCGGAAATGGCGGTGCCCTGTGTCCGCTCAATCTCGTCATCCAGATCGATAAACGACCACCCGAGCTCGTCCGCCAGCGCGCGCCCAACCGTCGATTTCCCACACCCCATGAATCCGATCAGGTAGATGGCCGGCGTTCGTTTCAATTTCAGAATCATCTCAAGATTTCATGCCGTCGCGATGGCGCGAAGCCTGCGCGAAAGCCATAATAGTAGCATGCAGCAGGGCCTATTGCCGCTGTTTCCCCTCCAGGTGGTGTTACTCCCTGGCTCGGAGCTTCCCCTTCACATCTTCGAGGATCGCTACAAGGAAATGATGGGGGAAGTAATTCGCGATCGCGAGGAATTTGGCGTGGTTTTGGCGAACGACAAGGGGATCGTGAACACCGGCTGTACGGCGACGGTCGCCAAGGTTCTGCGTCAGTACTCGGACGGCAGAATGG